>JANMCC010000153.1:0-38964 GCA_031360885.1 Burkholderiales bacterium
GGTCATCTAGAACGCCGCCCCGCCCCACCACCGCCAGCAAAGGAAAACACCATGAGCAAAGACAAGGCCAAGGTTCGGCAACTGCTCGACGCGGTTCGCGCGTCCGGGCGCTCCTCGCTCACCGCCCCGGAGGGCAAGCAGGTCTGCGATGCGTACGGCATCAAGGTTCCGGGCGAGGGCGTGGCGACGAGCGCCGCCGCCGCCGGGCAGCTCGCGTCGGGCATGGGATTCCCGGTCGTGATGAAGATCGTCTCGCCCGACATCCTGCACAAGACCGAGGCCGGCGGCGTGATCGTGGGCGTGAAGAGCGCCGACGAAGCGGTCGAGGCCTACGACACGATCCTCGCCAACGCGAAGAAGTACAAGGCCGACGCCAAGGTCGACGGCGTCCAGGTGCAGCAGATGCTCAAGGGCGGCCAGGAGGTGATCGTCGGCGCGGTGACCGACGGCAGCTTCGGCAAGCTGGTCGCGTTCGGCCTCGGCGGCGTGCTCGTCGAGGTGCTGAAGGACATCACCTTCCGCCTCGCGCCGGCAACCCGGAGCGATGCCCTGTCGATGCTCGACGGCATCCAGGCGGCGGAGATGCTGAAGGGCGTTCGCGGCGGCGACGCGGTCGACCGCGATGCCCTCGCGGCCCTGATCGTCAATGTGAGCGAGCTCGTCAGCGACTTCCCGGAAATCTCCGAGATGGACCTGAACCCGGTGTTCGCGACCAAGGAAGGCGCGGTCGCCGCCGACGTGCGCATCGTCGTCGACTTCAACCAGAAGCCGGCGCGCTATCGCCCCGCCGAGGCCGACGTCGTCGCCTCCATGAACAGGATCATGCAGCCGAAGTCGGTGGCGGTGATCGGTGCTTCCGACGAGGCCGGCAAGATCGGCAACTCGGTGATGAAGAACCTGATCAACGGCGGCTACAAGGGCCAGATCTATCCGATCCACCCGAAGGCCGCGGAGATCATGGGCCACAAGGCCTACAAGAGCGTGAAAGACGTCCCCGGCGAGATCGACACGGCGGTGTTCGCGATCCCCGCGAAGCTGGTCGCCGGCGCGCTGACCGAATGCGGCGAGAAGCGAATCGCCGGCGCGATCCTCATCCCCTCGGGCTTCGCCGAGACCGGCAACCACGAAGGGCAGGAGGAGCTCGTCGCGATCGGCCGCAAGTACAACATCCGCCTGATGGGGCCGAACATCTACGGCTTCTACTACACGCCGGCCAACCTGTGCGCCACGTTCTGCACCGCCTACGACGTGAAGGGCTCGACCGCGCTGTCGTCGCAGTCGGGCGGCATCGGCATGGCGATCATCGGCTTTTCGCGCTCGGCGAAGATGGGCGTATCGGCCATCGTAGGCCTCGGCAACAAGAGCGACATCGACGAGGACGACCTGCTGCTCTACTTCGAGCAGGACGACAACACGAAGGTGATCGCGCAGCACTGCGAGGACCTGAAGGACGGCCGCGCTTTCGCCGAAGTGGCTAGGCGCGTGTCGAAGAAGAAGCCGGTCATCATGCTCAAGGCCGGCCGCACTTCGGCAGGCGCGGCCGCGGCCAGCTCGCACACCGGCGCGCTGGCGGGCAACGACAAGGTCTACGACGACGTGCTTCGGCAATCGGGCGTCATCCGCGCCCGGAGCCTGCGCGACCTGCTCGACTTCGCCCGCGGCGTGCCGATCCTGCCCACGCCCAAGGGCGAGAACATCGTCATCATCACCGGCGCCGGCGGCTCCGGCGTGCTGCTGTCGGACGCCTGCGTCGACAACGGGCTGAAGCTGCTCAAGCCGATGCCGGCCGACCTCGACGCCGCGTTCCGCAAGTTCATCCCGCCCTTCGGCGCGGCCGGCAACCCGGTCGACATCACCGGCGGGGAGCCGCCGATCACCTACATGAACACGGTGCGCCTGGGCCTGGAAGACGAGCGCATCCATGCGCTCATCCTCGGCTACTGGCACACCATCGTCACGCCGCCGATGGTGTTCGCGCGCAACATGGTGCAGGTGGTCGAGGAAATGCGCGCCAAGGGCATCGTCAAGCCGATCGTCGCCTCGCTCGCCGGCGACGTGGAGGTCGAGGAGGCGGCGCAGTACCTCTACGAGCACGGCATCCCGGCCTATGCCTATTCGACCGAGATCCCGGTCGCGGTGCTCGGCGCGAAGTACCAGTGGGCGCGTGGCGCGGGGCTGCTCTGAGCCTTTCCCGACCCGTCATTCCCATCGCGCCGGAGGCGTCGACGCGGCAGCGCAAGCGCGCGGCGCCGAAAGGCCGCCGCGTCGATCCCGACGCACTGGCGCAGGTCCAGGCGCTGCTCGGCGCCGCGTCGCGCCAGCGCGACCTGCTGATCGAGCACCTGCACAAGATCCAGGATCGCTTCGGCCATCTCGCCTCGGCCCATCTCGCCGCGCTCGCGCAGGAGATGCGCCTGCCGCAGGCCGAGGTCTACGAGGTCGCCAGCTTCTATCACCACTTCGACATCGTCAAGGAAGGCGAGGCCGCGCCCGCGCCGCTGACCGTCCGCGTCTGCGACAGCCTGTCGTGCGAGCTCGCCGGCGCCGGAAATCTGCTCGCCCGGCTGCCGCTGCTTCTCGGGCCCGAGGTTCGCGTCGTCGCCGCGCCCTGCATCGGCCGCTGCGAGCAGGCGCCGGCGGTGGTCGTCGGCCAGAACCCGATTGCGCGCGCCAGTTGCGAAGGCGTCGTCGCCGCCGTCGAGGCCGGAGCGACACGCGATCCGGGCGAAGCCTTCATCGACTACGCGAGCTATCGCAGCGAGGGCGGCTACGCCCTGCTGAAGGCCTGCGTCGCCGGCGAGCGCGACGTCGAGTCGGTCATCGCAACGCTCGAAGAGTCCGGACTGCGCGGCCTCGGCGGGGCGGGCTTTCCGGCCGGGCGCAAGTGGCGCATCGTCCGCGCCGAGCCCGCTCCCAGGCTGATGGCGGTCAACATCGACGAAGGCGAGCCGGGGACGTTCAAGGACCGGGTCCTGCTCGAAACCGATCCGCACCGGTTCCTCGAGGGCATGCTGATCGCGGCCTGGGCGGTCGGCATCGACCGCGTCTATGTCTACCTGCGCGACGAGTACCACGGCTGCCGCGACATGCTGGCCGCGGAGATCGCCGCGCTCCAGGCCGATCCGCCGGTTCCGGTTCTTCCCGAGATCTCCCTGCGCCGCGGCGCCGGCGCGTACATCAGCGGCGAAGAGTCGGCGATGATCGCATCGATCGAAGGCAAGCGCGGCCTGCCGCGGCTTCGCCCGCCGTATGTCGCCCAGGTGGGCCTGTTCGGCCGGCCGACGCTGGAGCACAACTTCGAGACGCTGTACTGGGTTCGCCAGCTGCTGGAGCAGGGCGGGGCCTGGTTCGCTTCGCACGGGCGCCATGGCAGGAAGGGCTTGCGCTCGTTCTCGGTCTCGGGGCGGGTCGCGCAACCCGGGGTGAAGCTGGCGCCCGCAGGCATCACGATCCAGGAGCTGATCGACGAATACTGCGGCGGGATGCAGCCCGGGCACCGCTTCTACGCCTACCTTCCGGGCGGCGCGTCGGGCGGTATCCTGCCGGCGACGATGAACGGGATTCCGCTCGACTTCGATACGCTGCAGCCGCACGGCTGCTTCATCGGCTCGGCCGCGGTCATCGTGCTCTCCGACCACGACAGCGCCGCCGGCGCGGCGCGCAACCTGATGCGCTTCTTCGAGTACGAGTCGTGCGGGCAATGCACCCCCTGCCGCAGCGGCACGGCCAAGGCGTCGGTCCTGCTCGCAGAGCCGACCTGGGACCTGGAGCTGCTCCAGGATCTCTCCACCGTGATGCGCGACGCGTCGATCTGCGGCCTCGGCCAGGCGGCGCCCAATCCGGTCGACTGCGTGATCCGCTACTTTCCTCACGAGCTCGCGGCACAAGGCGAGGCGGTCGCGGTACGGGAAACGCCATGAACGCCATCACTCGCGCCGAGGCGGCGCTGATCCAGGGACCGACGGTCGCGTTCGAATTGAACGGCCGACCCGTCGAGGCGCGTGCGGGCGAGACGCTGCTCCAGGTCGCCGACCGGGAAGGCGTCGCGATTCCGCGCCTTTGCTACAAGGAAGGGTTCGACCTCGCCGGCAACTGCCGCTCATGCATGGTCGAGATCGGCGGCGAGCGCGTCCTCGCGCCCTCCTGCTGCCGCACGCCGAGCGCCGGGATGAAGGTCTCGACCGAGAGCGAGCGGGTCCTGAAGTCGCAGAAGCTGGTCCTCGAGTTGCTGCTCTCCGACGTCGGCGAGAGCGCGTACACCTTGCACAGCGAGCTCACGGCGTGGGCGGCGCAGCTCGCCGTCGGCAAGCCGCGATTTCCCGCCCGCGCTCCCGTCGCCGCCGACCTGTCGCACCCGGCGATGGCGGTCAACCTCGACGCCTGCATCCAGTGCACGCGCTGCGTTCGCGCCTGCCGCGACGAGCAGGTCAACGACGTCATCGGCCTGGCCTTCCGCGGCCAGGCCTCGAAGATCGTCTTCGACATGGACGATCCGATGGGCGCGTCGACCTGCGTCGCCTGTGGCGAATGCGTGCAGGCCTGCCCGACCGGCGCGCTGATGCCGGCGCGCGACGTCGCGCTGACGGTGCCCGACAAGCAGGTCGAGTCGCTCTGTCCGTTCTGCGGCGTCGGCTGCCAGGTCACGTACCACGTCAAGGACGACCGCATCCTCTTCGCCGAAGGCCGCGACGGCCCCGCCAATCACGAGCGGCTGTGCGTCAAGGGCCGCTTCGGCTTCGACTACGCCCACCATCCGCATCGGCTGACGAAGCCGCTGATCCGCCGTGCCGACGCGCCGCCCAAGCGCGGCGACTTCGAGATGGATCCCGAGCGGGTGATGGACGTGTTCCGCGAAGCCACCTGGGACGAGGCGCTCGCCTTCGCGGGCGGCACGCTGCGCAAGATCCGCGACCGCGACGGCCCCTCGACGCTCGCCGGCTTCGGCTCGGCGAAAGGGAGCAACGAAGAGGCCTACCTGTTCCAGAAGCTCGTTCGAACCGGCTTCCGCAACAACAACGTCGACCATTGCACGCGCCTGTGCCACGCCTCGTCGGTGGTGGCGCTGCTCGAAGGCATCGGCTCGGGGGCGGTGTCGAACCCGGTGATGGATGTGACCCTGGCCGAGGTCGTGATCCTGATCGGCGCCAACCCGACGGTGAACCACCCGGTCGCCGCCACCTGGATGAAGAACGCCGCGAAGAGCGGCACCAAGCTGATCGTCTGCGACCCGCGCCGCTCCGACCTCGGCCGCATCGCGCACCGCTTCCTGCAGTTCAAGCCCGACACTGACGTGGCGCTGCTCAACGCGATGATGCACGTCATCGTCGCCGAGGGCCTGGTCGACGAGGCCTTCATCGCCAGCCGGACGATCGGCTACGACGAGCTGCGCAAGAACGTCGAGGCGTACTCGCCGGAGCTGATGGCGCCGATCTGCGGCATCGACGCGGAAGTGATCCGCGAGGTGGCGCGCCTCTACGCGACCTCGAAGGCGTCGATGATCCTGTGGGGCATGGGCATCTCTCAGCACGTGCACGGCACCGACAACGCGCGCTGCCTGATCGCCCTGGCGCTCATGACCGGGCAGATCGGCCGGCCCGGCACCGGCCTGCATCCGTTGCGCGGCCAGAACAACGTGCAGGGCGCGTCCGACGCCGGGCTGATCCCGATGATGTTTCCCGACTACCAGCACGTCAGCGGCGCCGAGGCGCGCCAGCGCTTCGAACGCGCCTGGAAGCTGCCCGAGGGGAGCCTCGATGCGCAGCCGGGGCTGACCGTCGTCGAGGTGATGCACGCGATCAAGCACGGCAAGGTTCGCGGCATGTACATCATGGGCGAAAACCCGGCCATGTCGGACCCCGACGCGAACCATGCCCGCGAATCGCTCGCCGCGCTCGAGCATCTCGTCGTGCAGGACATCTTCCTCACCGAAACGGCCTACCTCGCCGACGTCATCCTGCCGGCGAGCGCGTTCCCGGAAAAGACGGGCAGCTTCACCAACACCGACCGGCTCGTCCAGCTCGGCCGCCAGGCGGTCAACCCGCCCGGCGAAGCTCGCCAGGACCTCTGGATCATCCAGCAGATGGCGCGCGAGCTCGACCTCGACTGGGGCGATGCGCCGGTGTCCGAGGTGTTCGACGAGATGCGGCACACGATGCCCGACATCGCCGGCATCACCTGGGAGCGGCTCGAGCGCGAGCACGCGGTCACCTACCCGTGCCGCCAGGAGGGCGACCCGGGCGACCCGGTCGTCTTCGTCGACTCGTTCCCGCGCGAGACCGGCCGGGGCCGGTTCGTTCCGGCCGACATCATTCCCGCCGACGAGCGACCCGACGCCGACTATCCGATGGTCCTCATCACCGGCCGCCAGCTCGAGCACTGGCACACCGGCAGCATGACGCGGCGCGCGACCACGCTCGACGCGCTCGAGCCCGATCCGGTCGCGTCCGTCCACCCGCTGGACCTCGTTGCCCTCGGCGGCGTGCCCGGCGACGTCGTCACCATCGAGTCGCGCCGGGGAAGGGTGGCGCTCTACGCCCGCGCCGACGACAGCTCGCCGCGCGGCGCGGTGTTCGTGCCGTTCTGCTACTACGAGGCGGCGATCAACCGGCTCACCAACGCGGCGCTCGATCCGTTCGCGAAGATTCCGGAGTTCAAGTACTGCGCCGTCCGGCTCTCCCTCGGCGGCGCGGCGCCGGTGCAGGGCAGCTTCGGCGGCGGCCGCGCGCTCGACGACCTCAGGGCGGCGTCGGCGGCCTTCAATCCATAAGTCATCGATGATGATGACGATTTGAAAGCAGGTCGAGCGGAGCCGAGCTCGAGCGCAACGCCTACAACGACCGGAAGAAGGTCAGCATGGCCACGCTGATGCGGGAGAGCTTCGTCGTTCGCGAGAAGGGCTCGGACACCCGGAAGTCGATGGAGGAGGGTTTCGGCGAGCACATGGGCGACATCCGCATCGCGATGGAGATTCGCGGCACACCGAGACCATCAAGCAGGCGGTGATCGCCGGCATGGGCATCAGCTTTCTCTCGGCGCACACGATCAGCCAGGAGCTGAAGGCGAAGAGCCTGTGCCTCGTCCACGTGCGCGGTTTCCCCTTGATGCTGAACTGGTACGTGGTCCATCGGCGCAACAAGCGCCTGCCGCCGGTGGCGCAGCCCTTCAAGGACTTCCTGATCAGCGACGGCGCGGCGCTGATCGCGCAGATCGTGCCGTTCGATCCCTCGCTCTAGGGCCGGCAAGGTTTAACCTGTCCGTTCGACGAACTTCGGAGCCTTCCATGAACGACGAGAACTTCAACATCAGCATCCGCAAGTTCCTGAAGATGGTCGGCGTGAGCTCGCAGCGCGAGATCGAGCAGGCCGTCGCCAAGGCGTTGGCTTCGGCCAGCGTGCCGGGCAACGCCCGCCTGCCCGCGACGATGACGCTCGCCATCCCCGGCCTGGCCCTGAGCGTCAAGTTCGAGGGCGAGATCAGCCTCGACTGAGCGGGTCGCTCTCGCTGCTCGCGGGCGCTGCCGCCTGGGCGGCGGCGGCCAGTGCCGCGAGGCACCACACCACCATCGCGCCCGTCGGCAGGTCGAGCGCCGCGGAGAGCAACAGCCCCGCGGCATAGCCGGCGACGCCGACGCCATAGGCCACGGCAAGGCGCCGGCGGTCTGGGTGCTTGCGCGCGCCGAGCGCCGGGACGATGAGCGTGGCGAAGACCAGGTAGACGCCGACCAGCTGCACCGAAGCGGTCACGACGAGCGCGAAGAGGAGGTAGAAGCCGACCCGCGAGAGCCGCTCGCCCAGGATTCGCAGCACGGCCAGCGCCACCAGGGTGACGAGCAGCGGCAGGGCGAGCTGGGCATAGCTCACCCAGAGGATCTGGCCGGCGAGCAGGTCGCGCAGATGCTCCCCGCCATGCGGGTTCTTCGCCAGCAGGAGGATGCCCGCGGTGGCGGCGAGAACGAACAGCACGCCGATCTGCGCCTCCTGCACCTCGGGCCATCTCTTCTCGGTCCCGGTGAGGAGCAGGGCGCCAAGGCAGGCCGCGATGGCGGCGGCGAGCTGCACCTGCCAGCCACCGGGAGCGAGCTCGAACATCCCCGCCACGATGACGCCCAGGCCGGCGATCTGCGCGATCGCCAGGTCGATGAAGACGATGCCCTTCTTCAGCACCTGCGCTCCCAGCGGCACGTGGGTCGCGAGCACCAGCAGGCCGGCGGCGAACGCCGGCAGCAGGATGGCGAGGTCGATCGCCGACCAGCTCACTTCGCGGCCGCCAGGAGCAGCGACAGCGTGCTGTCGAAGAGGCCGAACAGATCGGCGGCCTTGTCGTTGCCGCCGACGGTGAAGGGAAGCACGACGTCCGGGATGCCGGCCTGCTCGGAGAGCCAGCGCGAGGCGCGCGGATCCTCGTACGCGCCGCGCACGACCATCTTCGCCGGCTGCGCCGCGAGCTGCGTCTTCAGCAGGCTGAGCTGCCCGCCGTTCGGCTCGACGCCGGGCTTGGGCTCGAGCGTCGCGACCTCGCGCACGCCGAGCCAGCTCCAGAGGTAGGTCATGTTCTTGTGCCGCGCCACCACGGGCAGCCCGCGCAGCGGCTGCGCCTGCTGCTCCCATTTGCGCATCGCCTCGCTCCAGCGGCCGGCGAAGGAACGGAACCGGTCCTGGTAGACCGGCGCGTTCGCCGCATCGATCCGGGCGAGGCGCTCGCTCAGCGCCGCGGCGACCTTCAGGATGTTGCGCGGATCGAGCTGGATGTGCGGATTGCCGGCGGCATGAACGTCGCCGTCGCTGCGATCGAGCCGCGCCGGCACGTCGAGCGGCGCGACGAAGCGGCCGGCCTCGAGGTTGCCCGGCGCGCCCGCCGCCAGCTTGGGATTCGCCGACTTCTGGAGCAGCACCGGCAGCCAGCCGACTTCGAGCTCCATTCCGGTACAGACCAGGAGGTCGGCGCCGCGCATGCGCGCGATCAGGCTGGGCCGCGCTTCGATGTGATGCGGGTCCTGCAGGGCGGTGGTGGTCGAGGTGACCTTGAGCTTGTCGCCGCCGAGCTCGGTCGCGAGCGCGGCCCACTCGGGCTCGCAGGCGACGACGTTGAGGACGGCCTGCGCCTGCAGGGAAACCGCCGCCAGGGCGGCGAGCACAAGAGGTCGCAAATGCAGCGTCATGGCGCTTCTCCTAGAACTGGTGAGCGCCGTGCGCACCCAGGCTCATGATGTACTGAAGGAAGACCTGCCGATCGGTCTCGGTCGAGCGGCTGCGGTCGGCCGCGAGCTGCAGGCGCAGGCGGCTGAACTCGGAGGGCGACCAGTCGAGCATCAGGGTGCCGCGCGACGGCCGGGCGGGCTGCAGGATCGAGAAGTCTGCCGGCGCGAGCGTGCCGTCGCTGACGAGGCCGACCTTCGGCGTGCCCGAGTCGAGCCGGTCGTAGCGGGCGCCGAGTCGCCAGCGCGGCATGAACTGGTACACGGCCTGCGCGTACCAGCCGCTCTGCGTGGAGGCGTAGCTGCCGCTGGCAGGCCCGCCGGCCTGCGCCTGCGTGTCGTGGCTCAGGCTGCCGCTTTCGGCGCGCCGGAAGTACTCGCCCTGGAGCGTGAGGCTCGTGCTGCGCGCGTTGCCGCCGGGCGCCCACTTGTAGATCGCGTCCAGCCCCCAGGTGCGGCTGGTGCCGGTGAAGGCGTTGCTCACCGTCGTTCCCATCGCGTTCAGGTCGTCGTAAGCCCTATCCTTGGCGCGGTAGTGCTGGAAGGAGGCGCCGAGGCGCCAGCTCGCGTCGTTGCCGATGTCGTCGCCGACGTGGGCGAACAGGGCGGTCGAACCGATCCCGTTGCGGCCGCGGTCGCTCCCCGGGAAGCCGGCGCCCGCGCCGATCTCCGCGCCGAGCTCGAAGAAGCGCTCGGTCGGCGCCAGCCAGCGCAGCTGCAGGCCGTCGGTCTTGATCGGCCCGCCGAAGAAGGCCTGGTAGGCCAGCGGCGCGTCGACGAAGTCCCAGGTGTGCGCGTGGTGGTCGTTGAGGTAGCCGATCGACGAGAGGAACCGGCCGGCGCGGATCGTCGCGCCTTCGAACAGGCCTTGCCCTTCGAACCAGGCCTCCTCGACGCTGACGCTGTTGTCCGCGGCGAGCGCCGCGGTGAGGCGCCCGGAGAACATCGGATCGATGGCGGCGCTGATGCCGAGCTCGGACTCGCCGACGTTGAATCCGCGACGACCCGGGCCGACCTCGCCGCCGCTCGGGATGAATCCCTGCAGGCGATGGGTCGCCGGGTCGAGCGACAGGTTGGCGTAGGTGCCCGCGAGGATCAGCGAGATGGCCGGGTTGAAGGCCGAGGCCGAGCCGCCTGCCGGTGACGTGGCGACGGGCGCCGCCGCGGCCGGAGCGTCGGCCGCGGGCGGCCTGGCCGCGGCCGACTGCAGCTCGGCGATGCGTCGCTCGAGCGCCTGCAGCCGCAGCTCGTAGCCCTGGCGCAGCTCGGCGACCTGATCCTTGAGCTGCTGCAGCTGCAACGCCGCACCGGCCTCGTCCGCCGCGAAGGACGAAAGGGGAATGCAGCACGAGGCGGCCACGGCAAGGCCGACGACCGTGTGAACAGAGGACATGAAAGCTCCTGCGAAACGACATGACAGTGGCGCGACGGAAAGCGCACCGCACGAGTCCCCCGGGGGGACGCTCAGTCAGGTCGTGGCGAGCGGAGGAGCCCTCGCCTGGAAGACGGCCGCATGACGCGCCGGCGAGGCGATCGCCGGCATCGCGGCCTGCTCCGCCGGCTCGTGCGCCTCGAGCAGCCAGGCGAAGCGCGAGGGCAGCGAGCCCCCGACCTGCGCACCGGCGAGGCAGGTGCTGCAGACCTTGGCGGCTGTGTGATGGCGCTTCTCGCCAGCGTCGCTCGAGGTCCGCCCTTCCAGGTCGTGCGCCAGCGCGTGCAGCAGCGCCGCCTCGGGCGCGATCAGGATCGCGGCCACGAGAACGAGCAGACGCCAGCAGCGCAGCAATGCCTTCATCGCGGCCGCGAGCGTAGCACCGGCGTAGCGGACGCGCTCGGCCGAAGGCTGCCGGACAGGCCGATGAGGGTTGTCATGCCGCCGACGCGACGCCGCCTCAGCAGGCCCGGCGCTGCGATTCGTCGCCGTTGCGGTCGCAGCGGTTCGGGCTGTACGTGGATTCGCCGCCCGAGGTGATGCAACCGCCCAGCAGGAGGACGATCAGGAGGCAGAGGGACAGACGCATGGCGGGAAGCATACCCGCGTCGATGCGCCTCAGGCCTCGTCGGCGCGGGTCTCCGGAGACTTCGGCGGTCCCTGCCGGGGCTCGCGCTCGATCGTCGCCGCGTAGGCCTCGCGGGCCGCGTCGACCTGGGCCTGCGTCAGGTGGCCCATCGAGAACAGGTGATCGACCTCGCGCAGCGAGTCGACCAGCCCGGCCGGATCGACCCTCGAAGGTGCCGCGAGATGCCGCAGCAGGTCGGTGTAGCGCTCTTCTTCGGGTCGGGCCATGCTCGGATCTCCTGGACCGCCGATCCTAGCGGTTCGCTCTTTCAGTGGACGCACACGGGCCGGCGGGAAACCTACAGTGGCACGAGAACTGCAACTGCACCGCCATGCACTCCCCGTTTGTCGATTCCGCCTCGTCCCTTTCCGGCGAATACGCGCGCGAGCCCCTCGAGCCTTCGGCCTGGGGCCGGCTCCTGACGGTCGCGGTGGTGCTCGCCGTGGCCGCATGCTCGGCCGCTTTGCTGGTGCAGTGACGCACCGGCGCGCAGCGCGCGCCTTCCCGTGGTAAGTTCGCCGCGACTGCGCGAAGAGACTTCCATGGCGACGATTCCCGGCCTGCCCCAAACCGACGAGCCCGAGCCCGACGCGTTGCCGGTCGAGCCCGACGACGGAACCACGATTCCCGGCCGCCTGCCCGAAGAGCCGCCGGGCCACGAGCCGATCGATCCGCCGAAAGCCTGAGCGGACGCGCGCCGCTCGTCGGTTCACCCGTTCTTACCCCCACTTTGCGCGCCTGACCGAGGTGCACAATCCGCTCCGCCGTTCCACGGCGCCGGGGGTCTTGCCGATGGTTCGTGTCTGGGGATTCGTGATCCTGATCCTGGCCGGGCTCGGCTTTGCCGCCTGGGCTTCCGACTTCATCACGATGCAGGGCGAGCGCACGATCTACACCGTCGAGTGCCGCGATGGCGCCTGGGCCGGCGACCGCTGCGCGGGCACCCTGGTGGCGGGCCAGCGCTATCGCTACCGTGCCCTGCCGCCGCACAACGAGGTCGTCTTCTGGACCGCGGGCACGAACGAGCCCTCCGGCAAGTTCGGCGATTGCGCCGTCAAGGACGGCCGCAACTGGGTCTGCAAGCCCAACGCCGATGCGGCGCGCTCGATCACCCTGCAGATGGTCGAAGGCGCCCCGGTCGCCGGCCCGGCGTCGGTGACGCGACCTTTCCGCGCGGTCTCGAAGTGGCGCTGGCTGCTGCTGCAGCGCGGCTGGGCGACGCACGGCGACGTGCCGCCGGCACCCGCCGCCCCGCCGGCCGGCTGAGCGCCCGGCGCCGTTCCCGCGACGGGCGCTTCCGCGGTCCGGGAAAACGCGGGACGGCCCATCGGTAACGATCGTTACCATCGATCGGCTGGGCGGCCGCGTGACGCCGCCGCGGGGAACGTTCCTTGAAATCGCGTCCGAAGGTCGAGGAAGTGCTGGGCGTCGCCTGCATGGTCGCGCTGACCCTGATCACGCTCGGCAACGTGCTCACCCGCTACTTCAGCGACCAGTCGTTCGCCTGGACCGAGGAGATATCGGTCTTCCTCATCGTGGTCATGACGCTCGCCGGCGCCGCCGGCGTCGCCCGCCGCGACGGCCACATCCGGATCGAGTACTTCTACGAAGGCGGCAGCGTCGCCCGACGCCGGCTCCTGCGCCTCGTGGCCGCGGCGGCGACGGCGCTCGCCTTCCTCGTCCTCGCCGTGCTCTTCACGGCCACCGTCGCCGGCGAGATCCGCTGGGGCGAAACGTCGATGGGCCTGGGCGTGCCGCGCTGGTGGTTCACGGTCGCGATCCCGCCGCTCTGCCTGGCGATCGCCGCGCGTGCTGCGCAGGCCGGCTGGGCGGCGTGGCGCGATCGATGATCGCGACGCTGCTGGTCGTGCTCTTCGTCGGCCTGATGCTCGCCGGCGTGCCGATCGCGGTGGCGCTCGGGCTCGGCGGCATGATCGCGATCGGCGCCGCGAACGCCGCCTCGCCGTGGTGGGGCCTGCTCGCCGCGCCGCAGAACATGCACGCGAGCATCGCCAAGTACCCGCTGCTCGCCTTGCCGATGTTCGTGCTCGTCGGCTCGATCTTCGACCGCTCCGGCGTCGCCCGGCGCATGGTCACCTTCGCCGAAGCCTGCGTCGGCCGGGCGCCGGGCACGCTGCCAGCCGTGGCGATCCTGGTGGCGATGGTGCTGGGCGGCATCTCCGGCTCGGGCCCGGCGAACGCCGCCGCCGTGGGCGGCGTGATGATCGCGGCCATGGCCAAGGCAGGCTATCCGGCCGCGTTTTCCGCCAGCGTCGTCGGCGCCGCGGCGGCGACCGACATCCTGATCCCGCCCTCGATCGCCTTCATCGTCTACAGCGTCAACGTGCCCGGCGCCTCGGTGCCGGCGCTGTTCGCCGCCGGCATGGTGCCGGGCATCCTGGCCGGCCTCGCGCTGATCGTTCCGGCGGTGCTGATCTCGCGCCGCCACGGCTTCGGCGAGGCCGAGCGCGGCCTGCCGCGGCCGCCGTTCTGGCGCTCGCTCGGCGAGGCGGCGTGGGGCCTGGCGGCACCGGTGCTGATCCTTGGCGGCATGCGCCTGGGCTGGTTCACGCCGACCGAGGCCGCGGTCGTCGCCGTCGCCTACGGCCTCTTCATCGGCATCGTGATCCACCGCTCGATCGCCTGGCGCGACCTCTATCCGATCTTCCGCGAGGCGACCGAGATCTCGGCGGTGATCATGCTCGTGCTCGCCCTGGCCGGCATCTTCGCCTACTCGGTCAACACGCTCGGCGTCGCCGATCCGCTGGTCGCGTTCGTCAAGGACCTCGGCCTGGGCTCCACCGGCACGCTGATCCTGCTCTTCGTCGTCATGACGGTGGTCGGCATGGTGCTCGACGGCGTCTCGATCTTCCTCGTGTTCCTGCCGCTGCTCTATCCGCTGATGATCGCCTTCGCCTGGGATCCGGTGTGGTTCGGCGTGCTGCTGACGATGAAGATCGCGATCGGCCAGTTCACGCCGCCGATGGCGGTGAACCTGATGGTCGCCTGCCGGCTCGCCCATGTCCGCATCGACGAGACCGTGCCCTGGGTCGGCTGGCTGATCGTCTCGTTCGTGCTCGCCACGCTGTTCGTCCTGTTCGTTCCCGAGGTCGCGCTCTGGCTGCCGCGCTACCTGGGCTATTGATTCCGTCCAGCCAACCCAAGGAGCCCCTTTCATGAGCACACGTCGCACCGTTCTCCTCCGCTCGCTGGCCGCGGCCGGCTCCGCCGCGATCGGCCTGCCGCGCTTCGCCCACGCCCAGGGCGCGTACAAGGCCGAGTACAAGATGTCGACGGTGGTGCCGCCGGCCTTCGCCTGGGGCAAGGGCGGCGAGATCTTCCTCACGCTGGTGAAGGAGCGCACCAACGGCCGCATCGTTATCAAGCAATACCCCGGCGCCTCGCTGGTGCAGGGACAGCAGGACCGCGAATTCTCGGCGATGCGCCAGGGCGTGATCGACGTGCTCTGCGGCGCGCCGATCAACTGGACCTCGACCGTGCCGCAGCTCGGCGTCTTCACGCTGCCTTTCCTCATGCCCGACCACAAGGCCTGGGACGCGGTGATGGCGAGCTCGCTCGTCACCAACGACTACTTCGAGATGGTGAGGAAGGCCGGCGCCGAGCCGCTCTCGATCGGCGAGACCGGCTACCGGCAGATCAGCAACAGCAAGCGGCCGCTGCTCAAGCCCGACGACCTCAAGGGGCTCAAGGTGCGCGTCGTCGGCAGCCCGATGTACGGCGAGATCATGAGCTCGATGGGCGCCAACCCGACTTTCATGAGCTGGGCCGACGCCCAGCCCGCGCTCGCCTCGGGCGCGGTCGACGCGCAGGAGAACCCGCTCGAGGTGTTCCTCGCCGCCAAGGTCCACACCCTCGGCCAGAAGTACGTGACCAAGTGGAACTATTCGAACGACATCCTGCTGTTCGCGATCGCGCAGCCGGTCTGGGCGAGCTGGACCCCGGCCGACCAGAAGATCGTGCGCGAGGCCGCCCTCGACGCGGCGAAGCAGCAGACGCTGCTGGTCAGGAAGCTCTTCGCCGAGGACGTGGAGCGCGTGTCGGCGCTCGGCGTCAACGTCCACGTGCCGACGCCCGCCGAGCTGGAAGCCTGGCAGATCGCCGCGCGCCGACCCTATGCGCGCTACAAGGCGCAGACCGAGCCGCGCATGGTCAGCGGCATCGAGGAGATCGTCGCCAGGACGCGCAAGGCATGAGCGGTGGCGACGCGGCGGCGCCGGCGCGGCGGCCGCGCAGCGCGGCATTGCCCGTCGACGACTCGATCTTCTTCAAGCTCGTTCGCGTCGTCAACCTGACCGCGCGTCCGTTTTCCGAGTCGATCGGCAAGGCGCATCACCTGAGCCTCAACGAGTGGCGCGTCCTGCTCGTCCTCGCCAACCACCCGCGGGTGGTGGGAAGCGAGGTCGCCGCCTTCACCGGGCTCGACAAGATGACCGTCAGCCGCGCCATCGCCGCGCTCGAGCGCCGGGGCAGGGTGGTGCGCAAGGTCGACGCCGCCGACCGGCGACGGATGCTGCTGCGCCTGAGCGCATCGGGCGAGCGCCTCTACGAGCGCATCGGCATGCCGGCGAAAGCCCGCGAGCGGAGCCTGTTTCGCGGCATCGACGCCGCCGACCAGGAGCGGCTGGAGCGCCTGCTCGATCGCCTGATCGACAACCTGCTGACGGCGGACGGGCTCGAGGCCTGACCCGAGCCCGGCTCAGGCCTTCGACTCGACGATCGCCGCGTTCACCATCGTGCGCAGCTCGCGCCGGATCGGGTAGGTGCTCGAGGGAATGAGCTGGGTGAGGAAGACGACGCTCACGTCCTCGACCGGGTCGATCCAGAACGCCGTCGACGCCATCCCGCCCCACCAGTACTCGCCGGGCGAGCCGGCGAGGCCGGTCTTCACCGGATCGGTCGTCACGGCGAAGCCGAGGCCGAAGCCGACGCCCTGGTAGATCCCTTCGGAGAACATCGAGGTCGACATCTCGGTGAGGTCGCGCTGGCCGGGGAGGTGGTTGCTGCGCATCAGGCGCAGCGTCTTCGGCCCGAGCAGGCGGACCTCGCCGAGCGCGCCGCCCGAGCGCAGCATCTCGCAGAAGCGCAGGTAGTCGGCAACGGTCGAGACCAGGCCGCCGCCGCCCGAGGGCGCGCCGGGCGGCCGGCGATAGTCGTGCGTCGTCGCCGGGGCGAGGCCGCCCGAGGGCGACCTCACGTAGCAGTCGGCGAAGCGCCCGGCCTTGTCGGCGCTGACGTGGAAGTCGGTGTCCACCATGCCGAGCGGGCGCAGGATGCGTGCGCGCACGAACTCGTCGAACGGCAGGCCCGAGATCAGGCCGACGAGGTAGCCGAGCACGTCGGTCGAGACCGAGTAGTTCCACGCGGTGCCCGGCGAAAACTCGAGCGGCAGCCTGGCGAGGGCGTCGATGAAGGCGTCGAGACTCTCGGCGTCGAAGGCGTCGACCGTGCCGGCGCGGTAGGCGGCGTCGACGCTCGTGCGCAACTGGAAGCCGTAGGTCAGGCCCGAGGTGTGGCGCAGCAGGTCGACGATGCGCATCGGCGCCTCGACCGGCCGGGTGACGAAGGCGCCGGGAGCGCCCGAGCGGTAGACGGCCAGGTCGCGCCAGGCCGGGATCCAGCGGTGCACCGGGTCGTCGAGCGCGACCTTGCCCTCCTCGACCAGCATCATGAAGGCGACGCTGGTGACCGGCTTGGTCATCGAGTAGATGCGAAAGATCGTGTCCTCGGCGAGCGGCTGCCGGCGCTCCAGCGACGCCTGGCCGAGCACGCTCCGGTGCACGACCCGGCCTTCGCGCGCCACCGCCAGCAGCGCGCACGGCAGCAGCCCGGGAGCGACGTAGCGCTCGGCGAGGAAGCGGTCGATGCGGGCGAGTCGTTCGGCGCTGAAGCCCAGGGCGGCGGGTGAGGTCGTCATGCGCGGATTCTCGCCCCGCGGCGCGCGGCCCCCGGCCGGCCGATCAGGTCGTGAAGCCGAACAGATCGCCCGCGGAGGCACCGGCCGCCCAGCGCTCGCGCCCTTCGGCCCAGACCAGGGCGAGCGCGCCGAACGGCGAGTCGATGCGCACGGTCGCGCCGGGCTCGATCACGACGAAGCAGTTGGCGAACGCCTTCTGGCCGTTGACCGCGATCTCGCCGCCGCGGATCCAGAGCTCGACCCAGTCGCTCGCCTGCCAGGCCGGCACTTCGGTCTCGGGCCGCAGCTTCCATTGCAGGAGGCGGCGCACCAGCCCGCTGCCGGCGTAGTCGTAGACCGGCTGGCGCGCGAGGCCGAAGACGCCGCTCTCGACGCCCGGCACGCGATCCAGCGGCACGTTGATCTCCGGCGGGATGTCCGGATCGGGATTGCGGAAGCTCCGGTAGGTGGAGCCGGCGTGGACGCCGCTCAGCAGCTTGTCCTCCGGCGGATAGGTGACCGGCCCCTCGAGCTTGGAGACGAGCACCGTCGGCACGTACGACATCGCGTCGTGGGTCGAGCCGCGATAGTTGATGCCGACCTCGTTATGGGCGACGTGGCCCATGTAGTCGGTGAGCCCGCCCTCGAGGACGAAGCTCGTCGCCACGCCCTGGTGCTGGTGCAGGCCGCTGCGCACGTAGGGATCGAAGGCGATCTGGCCGAGGAACTCGCCGCGCTCGTCGTCGATCCGGATCGACTTCAGGCGCAGGCCCGGGCGCGCCGTTTCCTCCCACGGCATGGCGCTGGCGTCGAAGACGTGGATACGCTCGTTCGGCTGGCGTTGGTAGACGGCGGTTCGCATCGGCGGTCCTCGGCGGCGGCGGGCGGCCCACTGTACCGCAGGCCGGCTTATCGTAACGATCGTTACGGTATCCGCGGGCGCAGGATTCCGGTCGCGAGCGCGGTGCCGAGAAAGACGACGGCGCAGCCGGCGAGCAGCGGCCAGGTGATCGCCTCGCCGAGGAACAGGCTGCCCCAGGCGATGGCGAAGATCGGAATGAGGTAGGTCACCGAGATCGCGTTCGCCGGCCCGGCGTTGGCGATCAGCCGGAAGTACATGAGCAGGGCGAGCCCGGTGCAGAAGAAGGCCAGCGCCGCGACGACCAGCCAGGCGGAAAGCGTCGGCGGCGTGGCCGGCCAGGCGAGCACCGCCGGGATCGCGAGCAGCGCCGCGCCGACGAGCTGGCTGCCGGCGGCGACGGCGAGCGGCGCCACGCCCGAGAGATGGCGCTTGGTCACGCTCGGCGAGACGCCGTAGCAGACGGTGGCCAGCAGGCAGGCGAGGACTGCGAGCGGCGTGCCGCCCGCGTGCAGCCCGGCCTTGTAGACGATGATCCAGACGACCCCGGCGAAGCCGATCGCCAGGCCGGCAAGGCGGGCCGGCGTCATGCGATCGCCGAGCCAGAGCACTGCTACAACCGCGGCGAACAGCGGCGCCGCCGAATTGAAGATCGCCAGCACCCCGGAGTCGGTCGTCTGCGCCGCATAGGCGAAGCCGAAGAAGGGCAGGGCCGAGTTGGTCACGCCGAGCACGGCGATCGGCCGCCAGTGCCGGCGCAGCATGCCGAGGTCGCCGCGCGCCGCGAGCAGCGGCACGAGCAGGAGCGAGGCGCCCGCGACCCGCAGCGCGGCGATCGCCACCGGGCCGAACGCCGGCACGGCGATGCGCATGAAGAGGAAGGATCCTCCCCAGAGGGCGGCGAGGGCGATCAGCTCGGCGACATCGCGCGGCCTCAATGAATCTCCATCTGTGCCGGCTCGGCCCGATGCCTGCCGCCGCGCGCCGCCTCGAGGCGCAGCAACGCGGTCTTGCGCTCGAGGCCGCCGGCGTAGCCGGTGAGGGCGCCGTCGCTGCCGAGGACGCGGTGGCAGGGCACGATCACCGAGACCGGGTTGCGGCCGACCGCGGCGCCGACTGCACGCCCGGCGGTCGGCGAGCCGAGCTTCCTGGCGATGTCTCCGTAGCTGCAGGTTCGGCCGCGCTCGATCGCCAGCAGCTCGCGCCAGACGGCCCTCTGGAACGGCGTGCCGAGCAGGTCGAGCGGAAGGTCGAAGCGCGACGCATCGCCTTCGAAGTAGGCCGCGAGCTGCGCCGCCGCGCGCCGCAGCAGCGGGTCGTCGTCGCGCAGCGGCGCGGCGAGGGCGGCGGGATGGTGCTTCTGCGCCTCGAACCAGGCGCCGGCCAGGCCCCTGGCCGTGCGCGCGAGCAGCAGCGGGCCGAGCGGCGAGGCGTAGCGCATCTGCGCCGTGCAGTGCGAGTGGATGGTGTCGGTGGCATGGCTCATCGGGGTTCTCCAGCGGAAAGCGAATTCCAGAGGCGCAGCAGCGCATAGCTGCGCCATGGGCGCCAGGCCGCGGCGCGGGCTTCGGCCTCGCGCGGCGTCGAAGTGGCGAAGAGGCGCTGCATCGCCTTCAGCGCGGCGACGTCGCCGGGCGGAAAGGCGTCGGGCCAGCCGAGCGCGCGCATCGCGACGTAGTGCGCCGTCCAGGCGCCGATCCCGGGCAGCTCGCGCAGCCGCTCGACCAGCTGCTCGGCGTCGCCGCCGCGGGCGATCAGCGGCGTCAGTGCCGACCAGTTCCGCGCCAGGGCCTGGATCGCGCCGGCGCGGCTGCGGATGATGCCGAGCTCGGCGATCTTCTCGATCGCTGCGCCGGCCAGCACGTCGGGCGCGGGAAAGGCGCGATGCACCTCGGGCCATGGCGTCGCGACCTCGCTGCCGAAGCGCTCGACCAGGCGTCGCGCCAGCGTTCGTGCGCCGGCGACGGTGACCTGCTGGCCGAGGACGGCGCGGACCGCGAGCTCGAAACCGTCGACGCTGCCGGGCAGGCGCAGACCGGGCGCGCCCGGCAGCTCGGCAAGCGCGGCGTCGATCGGTTCCGGCGCGGCGTCGAGGTCGAGCCAGCGGCGCACCGCGGCGATGACCGCGCCGCTCGCCGGGCCGAGCGCAGGCGCGAACGAGAGCCGCACCCTCGAGGCCTCGGGCAGGAAGCGCGCTTCCAGCCAGCCGGCCGCCGCGCCGTCGGCACCGTCGGCGCCGTCGGCACCGTCGATCGCCCCGGCGCGCAGCGTCCTGCGGATCGTCAAGCCGTCGACGACCTCGATGCCGGCGATCGCCCGCTGCGCGAGGAAGGCGAGCAGCGCCGCCTCGTCGTGCGGCGGACGGTAGCCGAGGGTGACGGTGAAGGGCGCGTCCTCGCTCGTCGTCGGCGCATCCGCCGGCGCTTGCCGGTCGGCTTTCGAGGTCCGGCGCAGGCGCGTCGGGTTCATCCGGTAGCCGCCGGCGAACGCGGCGTTGAAGCGGCGCAGGCTCTTGAACCCGCTCGTCAGCGCCACCTGCGAGATCGGCATCTTCGTGTCGGTCAGGAGCTGCTTGGCGAGGAGGAGACGCCGCGTCTGCAGGTACTGCAGCGGCGTCACGCCGTGCGCTGCGAAGAAGATCCGGCGCAGGTGCCGGTCGCTCACCCCGAGGCGCGCCGCGAGCTCGGCGACGCTCGGCGTCTCGCCGCTCGCCGCGCTCGCGTCGAGCGCCGTCGCCGCCTGCAAGGCCAGGGTGCGCGAGGCGTCCATCACGGTCCACGCCAGGCCCGGACCGGGCGCGATCTCCGGCCGGCACTTCAGGCAGGGCCGAAACGCCTCGGCCTCGGCCGGCGCCGGCGTATCGAAGAAACGGCAGTTGCGTCGCGCCGGCGTGCGCACGCGGCAGATCGGCCGGCAATAGATGCCCGTCGAGGTCACGCCGACGAACAGCCGCCCGTCGAAGCGCGCGTCGCGCGCGAGGAGCACCTGGTAGGCAGCATCGCCATCGATCGTCATGCCGCGATTATCGCGGCCGGCCCGCCCGTGGCTGGCCGTTTTCGGACACGTCGCATCGGTGCCCTGCGCGCGCCGGCGAGCGTGCGGGTGTACAACCCCGCCACGTCGAAACCGACGCGAGGAGGAGCGATGAAGACAGAGCTGTTCTATCTGTTGCTGAGCGCCATCCTGACCGGGCTGCTCTGGATCCCGGTGGTGATCGGCTACGTGACCGGGCGCGGGCCGCTGAAGCCCGAGGACTACAAGGTCGCGCCGACCGCGCCGCTGCCCGACTGGGTGAATCGCGCCAATCGCGCCCACCTCAATGCGGTCGAGAACCTGGCGCCGTTCGCGGTGGTCGTGCTGATCGCCCAGGCGGTCGGCTTTTCCACCGCGTTGACCGCCATCTGCGCCGCGGTCTACTTCTATGCCCGGCTCGCCCACGCGCTGTTCCATCTCACCGGCTTCGGCCTGCTGATGGCGCGAACCGTCGCTTTCACGGTCGGCTGGGTGGCGTTCATCGTCTTCGCCGTGGCCCTGTTGCGCGCGGCCTGACTCCGGGCGACGCCGGCCGGCGGTTCCGGCCGGTTGCGAAAGCGATCAGGCGTCGCCGAAGCGACCGTGCTTGCCGGCGCCGGCGACGAAGCGGCGCGCGCCGCCTTCGGCCTCGCCCGAGGCGAGGGTGCCCAGGCCGAGCGCGAACTCTTGCGCCAGCGCGTCGCGCAAGGGGAGGCCGTGCTGGCGCCGCGCGCTCAGCCGGTCGTTGCGCAGGCACTGCTGCGGAAAGCCGGCGATCTGCCGGGCGAGCGCGAGCGCGCAGGCGAGCGCCTGCCCGTCCTCGACGACGCGGTTCGCCAGGCCGAGCTGCAGCGCCTCGGCGGCGCCGACGGCCCGGCCGGTGAGGATCAGGTCCATCGCCCGGCTCTCGCCGATGAGGCGCGTGAGGCGCACCGTGCCGCCGTCGATCAGGGGCACGCCGAAGCGGCGGCAGAACACGCCGAAGGTCGCGCTCGCCGCGGCCACGCGCAGGTCGCACCAGAGCGCGAGCTCGATGCCGCCGGCGACGGCATAGCCCTCGACGGCGGCGATCACCGGCTTCGTCAGCTGCAGGCGCGAGGGGCCCATCGGGCCGTCGCGGTCCATGTCGGCGTCGAGCGCGAGCGTGAGGCCGTCGCCCGCCTGGCCGAGCTTGTCGGGCGAGGAGCCGCCGGCGACGGTGCGCAGGTCGGCGCCGGCGCAGAAATGGCCGCCGGCGCCGGTGAGGATCGCGACCCGCGCGCCGGCGTCGGCGTCGAATTCGCGAAAGGCGTCGGCGAGGGCGCGCGCGGTCGGCCCGTCGACGGCGTTTCGGACCTCGGGGCGGGCTATCGTCACCGTCCAGACGTGCTCGTCGCGCTCGATGCGGATCGTTGCCATGTCGTCGGTCTCCTTCAGGCCCCGGGTTGCAGCACCAATGCCACCGTCTCGTCGGCGAGGGTGTCGAGGTCGACGCGCTTTGCGCTGCGCGGCTTCGAGCGGTACCAGGTCGCCGAGAAGTTGATCGCGCCGAGGATCATCAGGCGCGCCAGCTTCGGCTCGGCGGCGAGCCGGCCTTCCTCGTGCAGCTCGTCGAGCGTCGCCTGCCAGATCGCGTCGTAGTGATCCTTCAGCTCGATGATCCGGCGCCGGTACTGCGCCGGCAGCGACCGCCAGTCGTAGAGCATCACCGGAATGAAGTCGCTGCCGGTGTCGTGGAGGATGCCGTAGTGCGTGCGCACCAGGCGGCGGAAGCGCTCGACCGCATCGAGGCCCGTCTCGTCGAGCACGGCGCGGGTGCGGTCGAGGCCGAGGCGCAGCCCCTCTTCCATCACCGCCATCAGCAGTTCGTGCTTGTTGGCGAAGTGATAGAACGGGCTGCCCGACTGCATGCCCACCGCGCCGGCGATGTCGCGGATGGTCGTGCCCTCGAAGCCCTTCTCGCGAAACAGTTGCGCCGCGGCGCGCACCAGCTCGCCGCGCCGGTTGTCGGGCGCGCCGTTTCTGGGGTTTGTACGCTGACGTGTGCCGGGCATCTTCGCTACAAAGCAACTGCTTGCTTGGCAAGCCAAGAATAGCTGACGGCGGCAAGCGAACGCAACGCTGTTCCCGGTTCCCCAGAGGCCCCCGAGGAGACCCGTGCTTCAGGCAGTGCAGATCGTCATCAGCGGCGCCGCCCAGGGCTGCATCTACGGCCTGATCGCGCTCGGCCTGGTGCTCATCTACAAGACGACCGAGACGGTCAGCTTCGCCCACGGCGAGCTGATGATGCTCGGCGCCTTCGCCGGCTTCGGCCTGATGACGCTCCTCGGCTTTCCGTTCTGGCTCGCCTTCATCGCCACGGTGCTGGCCATGGGCGTCTTCGGCATCGCCCTCGAGCGCGTCGTCATCCGGCCGATCCTCGGCCAGCCGGCGTTCACCCTGGTGATGCTGACGATCGGCATCGGCTACGTCGCCCGCGGCCTGGTGACCATGATCCCCGGCATCGGCACCGAGACGCACACCATGCCGGTGCCTTACAAGGACCAGACCTGGAACGTCGGTGCGCTCGTGCTCAACGTCGAGCAGATGGTCGTCATCGTCGCCACCACGATCCTCTGCGCCGTGCTCTACGCGATGTTCCGCTACACCCGCGTCGGCGTGGCGATGCAGGCCTCCTCGCAGAACCAGCTCGCCGCCTATTACATGGGCATTCCGGTGCGCCGCCTGAACGGCCTCGTCTGGGGCCTCGCTGCTGCGGTCGCCGCGATCGCCGGCCTGCTGCTCGCGCCGATCACCTTCGTCTACGCGAACATGGGAATCATCGGCCTGAAGGCGATTCCGGCGGCGGTGGTCGGCGGCTTCGGCAGCCTGCCGGGGGCGATCGTCGGCGGGCTGGTGATCGGCATCGTCGAGTCGGCCTCGGGCTTCTACCTGCCCGAGGGCTTCAAGGACATCGCGCCGTACGTCGTCGTGCTGCTGATGCTCGTCGTTCGTCCCAACGGCATCTTCGGCGAGAAGCTGCGCAAGAAGGTCTAGGCGGACACGACCCATGCGCTTCCTCTTCAAGACCAGCTACCTGCAGGACATCCGCCTCGCCAAGCACGGCGGGCACGTGTTCTGGTATGGCCTGCTCGTGCTGGCGATGCTCGCGGCGCCCTGGGTCGTCTCCGAGTACTGGCTGGCGCAGTTCACCTTCATCCTCATCTACTCGGTGGTCGGACTCGGCCTGATGCTGCTCTCGGGCTTCACCGGCCTGTTCTCGCTCGGCCACGCCGCCTTCCTCGGCGTCGGCGCGTACACCGAGGCCGCGCTGGTCGGCGCCGGCGTGCCGTTTCCGCTGGCGATGGCGGCGGCGGGGCTGGTGTCGGCGGCCGTCGGCGTCGTCGTCGGCCTGCCGGCGCTGCGGGTCAAGGGCATCTACCTGGCGATCGCGACCATCGCCTTCGGCTTCATCGTCGTCGAGGTGGTCGCCCGCTGGGAGAGCATGACGGGCGGCAACGCCGGCAGGCACGTCAAGCCGCCCGAGCTGCTCGGCTGGGCGGCCGATTCCGACCTCTCGTTCTATTTCGTCTGCCTCGGCGTCGCCGTGCTCGCCACGCTCGCGATCCTCAACCTGCTGCGCTCGCCGACCGGGAGAGCCTTCGTCGCGATCCGCGACTCGGAGGTCTCGGCGCAAAGCATGGGCATCCACCTCGCGCGCTACAAGACGCTGTCGTTCGCGATCTCGGCCGCGCTCGCCGGCGTCGGCGGCGCGCTCTACGCGCACAAGCTGAAGTTCATCTCGCCCGACCAGTTCGACATCCTGCAGTCGATCGACCTGGTGCTGATGATCGTCGTTGGCGGCGTCGGCTCGGTGCATGGCGCCTTCCTCGGCGCCATCTTCCTGATCACGATGCCGCAGGTGATCGCCCTCGCCAAGGACTTCCTGCCCGCCGTGGTCGGCCAGGCGCCGGGTCTGCAGGGGGCCGTCTACGGGCTGGTGCTGATCGCCTTCGTGCTGTTCGAGCCGCTCGGCATCTACGGCCGCTGGCTGAAGCTGCGCACCTACTTCCAAATCTTCCCGTTCTACCGCAAGGGCATGTTCAAGCGGCAGAAGAGCTTCCTCAAGTCCGATCGACTGAAATGAGGCCCCCACGTTTGCGGCTTCGCCGCTGCACTGCCCCCCGAGGGGGCCCACGCCGCCTTGGGGCGGCCCGGCGGTCGGCGTGACCACTTCGATGACCACCCCGCTTCTTTCTGCACGCCACCTCGGCGTGCGCTTCGGCGGCGTCGTCGCCGTCAACGACGTCAGCTTCGACGTCCGGCGTGGCGAGGTCTTCACGCTGATCGGCCCGAACGGCGCCGGCAAGACGACGGTCTTCAACCTCATCAGCCGGATCTACACGCCGACCACCGGCGAAATCGAGTACGAAGGCATCCGCCTCGCCGACAAGGCGCCGCACGAGATCGCCGCGCTCGGCATCGCCCGGACCTTCCAGAACATCGAGCTGTTCGAGAACGCCACCGTGCTGCAGAACCTGCTCATCGGCCGGCACACGCACCGCGCCACCGGCGTGTGGAGCGACCTGCTGTTCCTGCCCAAGGTCCGCGCCGCCGAGGTCGCGGCGCGCGAAGCGGTCGAGCGGGTGATCGACCTGCTCGACCTGCAGCATCACCGCGAGTCGCTGGTTGCCGGCCTGCCGTACGGAGTGCGCAAGGTGGTGGAGCTGGCGCGGGCCCTGTGCACCGAGCCCAAGCTGCTGCTCCTCGACGAGCCGTCGTCGGGCCTGAACGTCGAGGAAACCGACGACATGGCGTTCTGGATCGACGACATCCGCCACGAGCTCGGCATCACGGTGCTGATGGTCGAGCACGACATGACGCTGGTCTCGCGCGTCTCCGACCGGGTGCTGGCGATGAACCAGGGCGAGATGCTCGCGCTCGGCACGCCCGAGGAAGTGCAGCGCGACCCGGGCGTGATCGAGGCCTACCTCGGCTCGGCCGAGGATGTGTCATCTCTCCGGCGGGTGGAGGGGGCCGCATGAGCGAGGCCGTCCTCAAGCTCCTCAACGTCGAGAGCGCGTACGGACCGATCCGCGCGATACGCGGCGTGAGCCTCGAGGTCGCGCGTGGCCGCATCGGCACCGTGCTCGGCTCCAACGGCGCCGGCAAGACGACGATCCTGAAGACGATCTCGGGGATCATCGACCCGAGGAAGGGCTCGGTCGAGTTCGCCGGCGAGAACATCACGGCCAAGGATCCGGCCGAGGTGGTGCAGCGCGGCCTCAGCCACGTGCCCGAGGGGCGAGAGGTGTTCCCGTTGCTCTCGGTGCACGACAACCTCATGATGGGGGCCTACACCCGGCGCGACCGCGACGCCGTCGGCCGCGACCTGGAGGCGGTCTACGGCTACTTCCCGATCCTGCGCGAGCGCTCGAAACAGGAGGCGGGGCTGCTTTCCGGCGGCCAGCAGCAGATGCTCAGCATTTCCCGCGCCCTGATGGCGGCGCCGCAGATGATCCTGCTCGACGAGCCGAGCCTGGGGCTCTCGCCGCGGCTCACGCGCGAGATCTTCGAGATCGTGGTGCGCATCAACCGCGAGCGCGGCACGACCCTGCTCGTGGTCGAGCAGAACGCGAACATGGCGCTCAACGTCGCCGACTACGGCTACGTGCTCGAGAACGGCCGGATCGTCATGGAAGACACCTGCGCGCGCCTCCGCGAGAAGGACGACATCAAGGAGTTTTACCTCGGCATGAAGCAGGCGGGCGCGCGCGGCGAGCGGCGCTGGAAAAAGAAGAAGACATGGCGATGAACGGCCGGACGCCGGGCCGCCCCAAGGCCGGCCGCGCCCCCTCGGGGGGCAGCGCAGCGGCGCCAGCCGCAAGCGTGGGGGCACCATGAACCTCTGGGATGTGGACAAGCTGCAACCCCGGCTCGACATCGTCATGCCGGGGGAGACGGTCACGGCCGTGTTCTGGAATGCCGCGGAGCGCCGCGCCGATCGCGTCTTCATGCGGCAGAAGGAGCTCGGCCTCTGGCGCGAATGGACCTGGGCGCGCACGGCGGCCGCGGTGCGCGAGATCGGCAACGGCCTGGCGGCGCTGGGCTTTCGCCCCGGCGACACGGCGTCCATCCTCGCCAACACGGTCGTCGAGTGGGTGCTGGCCGATCTCGCGGTGCTTTCTGCCGGCGGCGTCTCCAACGGCATCTACCCGACGGACGCCGCCGCCCAGGTCGAGTACCTGTGCTTCGACTCGCGCAGCAAGGTCGTCTTCGTCGAGGACGACGAGCAGCTCGACAAGGTGCTCGCGGTACGCGAGCGCCTGCCCGGGCTCGAGAAGATCGTCGTCTTCGACACCGAGGGCCTGCGCGACTTCCGCGATCCCCAGGTGCTCTCGCTCGAGGCCCTGCGCGAGCTCGGCCGCGCCCATGGCCAGGCGCACCCCGGGGAGCTCGACGAGCGTGCCGCCGCGTGCCGGCCCGAAGACCTCGCGATCCTCGTCTACACCTCGGGGACGACGGGCAAGCCCAAGGGGGCGATGCACTCGCACGCCGGCATCGTCTACACGATCCGTGGCTACAACACGATCGTCGGCCAGGACGAGAACGACGAGCGGATGTGCTTTCTGCCGCTCTGCCACATCGCCGAGCGCCTCGGCGGCGAGTACTTCGCCGTCTACACCGGCTCGGTGCTCAACTTCGTCGAGAACCCGGAAACCGTGCCGGAGAACGTGCGCGAGATCGCGCCCACGGTCTTCACCGCCGTGCCGCGGATCTGGGAGAAGTTCTATTCGAGCGTGGCGATCGCGGTGCGCGAGTCGGGCCGGCTGCAGCAGGCGGCGTACGCCTGGAGCCTGGGGGTCGGCAGCCGGGTCGCCGACAAGGTGCTCGCGGGCGAGCCCGTCGGGCTGGACCTGCGACTGAAGTTCCTGCTGGCGCGAAAGCTCGCCCTCGACAACGTGCGAAAGCTGATCGGCGTGCACCGGGCGCGCTTCTGCGTCACCGGGGCGGCGCCGATCTCGCCCGACCTGGTGCGCTGGTACCTCGCGCTCGGCATCCCCATGGTCGAGGTCTGGGGCATGACCGAAAGCTGCGGCGCCTCCACCTACACCCCGGCGACGCGCATCAAGCCGGGAATGATCGGCCCGGCCTGCCCGTACAACGAGGTGCGGCTCGACCCGGAGACCTCGGAGCTGCTGATTCGCGGCCGGAACGTCTTCATGGGCTACCTCAACCAGCCCGAGAAGACGGCGGAGACGATAGACGCCGAGGGCTGGCTGCACACCGGCGACGTCGGCACGCAGGACAGCGACGGCTACTTCCGCATCACGGACCGGATGAAGGACATCATCATCACCGCCGGCGGCAAGAACATCACGCCGAGCGAGCTCGAGAACGAGCTGAAGTTCTCGCCCTACATCACCGACGCGGTGGTGATCGGCGACAAGCGCGCCTACCTCACGGCGATCGTCATGATCGACCTCGAGAACGTGGAGAAATTCGCCCAGGACCGCGACATCCCGTTCAGCAACTACACCAGCCTGACGCGCGCCCAGCCGGTGAAGGACCTGGTCTGGGCCGAGATCGAGCGGGTGAACGCCAAGTTCGCCCGGGTCGAGCAGATCAAGAAGTTCTGCCTGCTCGAGACCCAGCTCAGCGCCGAGGACGAGGAGCTCACGCCGACGATGAAGCTGAAGAGAAAGCTGGTCGAGAAGAAGTACGCCGATCGCATCGATGCGATGTACGGCGCCTGAGGCGCCGCAATTCGCAAGCGCTGCGCCTGTTCCGGCGAGGCGGCCGCCCAGGATTCCGGGGTTGCCCTCAGGGAGATCGGCGATGCAGCTCAGGGTCCTTCGCTGGCTTTCGCTTGCGCTCGTCGCCGCCGTCGCCACGGCCGCGAGCCTTCCGGCGCGCGCCGCCGAGACCTTCGCCTTTGCCGACATCGAGGGCTGGTGGTCGGCCGAGCCGAGCTTCGGCGGCGAAACGTCGCGCGTGGTCCTGCATTTCGTCGAGGACAAGGGCAAGCAGACCGTGCGCCTCTCGCTGCTCGCGATCGGCGGCTACGAGGTGCCGGTGGCGACGGTGAAGCTCGCCGGCGACACGCTCGACATGGAGCCGTTTCCCTTCCCGCTCCGCTACGACCGGGCCAAGGGCACCCTGAGCGGCGTGCTGCCCGAGGCGGCGGTGCCGCTGTACCGGATCCCGGTCGAGTTCCGGCGCATCGAGCCCCTTGCGAGGCCGGCGCTGCCCACCTGGACTGCGGCGCCCCCGCGCCTCAAGTGGCGCTTCGACGCCAAGGCGGCGGTCTGGGCCGGCCTCGAGCACGACCCGCAGACCCGCAGGCTCTTCGTCGGCACCGATGCCGGCGTGCTGTACGCGATCGACACCGCCGGCAGCAGCCCGGGCTCGGCCGCCTGGAGCTTCGACACCGGCGGCGCGATCAAGGCGCGGCCGCTGCTCGCCGGCGACTCGGTCTACGTTGTCTCCGACCAGGGCTTCGTGCATCGGCTCGACAAGCAGGGCGGCACCGAGCGCTGGCGCGCCCGGATCGACACCGGCTCGCCGCCGCGGCTGCCGGCGAGCGACGAGAAGTCGCGCTACGACCGCTACGGCTCCAGCGTGGTCGTCGACGGCCCGCGGCTCTACGTGGCCGGCCGCGACAAGAACCTGTACGCGCTCGATGCCGCGACCGGCAGGGAGCTGTGGCGCGTGGCCGCGCAGGACATCATGACGGCGACGCCGGCGATCTACCGCGACCTCGTGCTCTTCGCCGACTTCGCCGGCAAGGTGCAGGCGGTCGACGCGCGCGACGGCAAGCCGCGCTGGAGCTACGACGCGCGCCTGGCCGTCGCCGGCGACCTGGCGGTCGAGGGCGGCCGCGTCTTTGTCGGCAGCCGCACCTACGACCTGATCGCCCTCGAAGCGGCGACCGGCAAGGAGCTGTGGAAGCACTACTACTGGTTCTCGTGGATCGAGTCGCCGGCCGTGGTGCGCGATCGCACGGTCTACACCGGCTCGTCGGACGGCGTCGGCGTCTACGCGCTCGATGCCGCCGACGGCGCGCTGCGCTGGAAGGCGCCGGTGCCCGGCTGGGCCTGGGCGCGCCCCGCGGTCGACGAGCGGCTCGTCGTCGCCGGCACGGTCGGGATCGGCGCGTATCCGGGTTCGCGCAGCGGCTCGCTGGTCGGCATCGATCGCGCCAGCGGTGCGCTGCACTGGATGTATCTCGAGCCGCCGACGCCGGCGCAGATAACCGCGAAGGCCGAATGGGGTTTCGCTGCCGCGCCGGTGCTGGTCGACGGCACCGTCTACGCCGCCGATCTCAACGGCGGCGTGTTCGCGATGGAAGGCGCGTAGCGACGGGTATTTCCGGATCACGGAACGAACGAACCCCCGCATCATCACGCCCGGCGGCGCAGATCGCGCCGGACGCGACGACAAGGGAGTTTCGATGACCAAGACATGGCTCGCGGCACTGGCCGCCACCCTCGGGCTGGGCGCTGCCGGCGTTCTCGCGGCCGAGCAGCAGGGCGTCAGCAAGAACGAGATCGTGATCGGTTCGATCCAGGACCTGTCCGGGCCGATCGCCGGCTTCGGCAAGCAGGTGCGGCTCGGCATGATGTTGCGCGTCGACGAGATCAACGAGCAGGGCGGCATCAACGGCAGGAAGCTCAAGCTCCTGGTCGAAGACTCGGCCTACGACCCGAAGAAGGCGGTGCTGGCGGCGCAGAAGCTCGTCAACCAGGACAAGATCTTCATCATGGCCGGGCACCTCGGCACGGCGCAGAACCTGGCGGCGATGCCGGTGCAGTTCGAGAAGAACATCGTCAACTTCTTCCCGGTGACGGCGGCGCGCGAGATGTACGAGCCGTTCAACCGCCTCAAGTACTCGTTCGCGGCGACCTACTACGACCAGATGCGCACCGCACTGCCGAAGCTCGTGAAGGACAAAGGCGCGAAGAAGGTCTGCACGATGTACCAGGACGACGAGTTCGGCCTGGAGGTCGTGCGCGGCGCCGAAGCCGGGCTGAAGGCGATCAACGTCGAGCTCGCCGAGAAGACGAGCTACAAGCGCGGCGCGACCGACTTCTCCTCGCAGGTGGCGCGCATGAAGGCGGCGGGCTGCGACCTGGTCGTCCTCGGCACCATCATCCGCGAGACCATCGGCGCCATCGCCGAGTCGCGCAAGACCGGCTTCTCGCCCATCTTCCTCGGCTCCAGCGCCGCCTATACCGACCTGATCCACAAGCTCGGCGGCAAGCCCATGGACGGCCTGTACGCGACCATGACGGTGCAGAACCCGTATGCCGACGAGGCCTCGCAGCAGATCAGCTTCTGGGCCAAGAAGTACAAGACCAAGTTCAGCGACGACCCGACCGTGTTCTCGGTCTACGGCTACAACATCATCGACACGTTCGCCCGCGCCGCCGCCAAGGCCGGGGCGAACCTGACGACCGACAGCTTCGTCAAGGCCATGGACTCGATGACGATCGAGAGCGACATGTTCGGCAGCGCGCCCGCCATCTTCACGCCGACCAAGCACCTGGGCAGCGACCTGTCGCGGCTGTCGCAACTGCAGGACGGGCGCTGGAAGGTCGTCTCCGACTACATCAAGCCGAACTGACATTCGCCGGCCGTTGGCCGCCAATGTCATCCTGAGCGCAGCGAAGGATCTCTCCGCCTCAGGACACGATGTAGGCCGCCGCGCCGCTGGCGAGCAGGCCGCCGGCGGCGTCGCAGAACTCCATCCGGGTCGAGGCGACGCGCGAGCCGAGGCGCAGCACTTCGGCCGAGAGCACGAAGCTCGCGCCGGTGGCCGGGCGCAGGTAGTCGATGCGCAGGTCGATCGTGCCGAGCTTGGCGAAGCGCTGCATGCGCTCGGCCGGCGTCTCGTCCATGTGGCGCGCACCGATCGCCGCCATGATCGCCAGCCCGGCCATCGCGTCGAGCGAAGCGCTGATCACGCCGCCGTGCAGGCGATGATGGGCGGGGTGGCCGAGCAGCTCGGGCCTGGCGGCCAGGCTGCCATGCACGCGCCCGGGCCCGATCGTGTCGATCCTGAGGCCCATCGTCCGGTTGAAGGCGATCCTGTCCTCGAACAGCGCGCGCAGCGCCGCGACGTATTCGGCCTCGAAGACGATGTTCGCCGCCACGGCCGCGTCAGAGCCCGAGCTGGCGCGCCGCCAGCTCCTTCATGATCTCCTCGGCGCCGCCGCCGATCATCATCACCTTCACCTCGCGGTAGATGCGCTCGCTCTTCGTGCCGCGCATGTAGCCCATGCCGCCGAGGATCTGCACCGCCTGGTCGGCGCAGAACTGCATCGTCTGCGTCGAGTGGTTCTTCAGCAGGCAGAGCTCGGCCACCCATTCGGCAGCGTCCGCTGCGCCGGCGTCGTGCCGCTCCGCCAGGTCGGCGAGCCAGGCGCGGCTGCTGGCGATGCGCATGCGCATGTCCATCAGCTTGTGCCGGATCGCCTGGTGTTCGACCAGCGCGGCGCCGAAGGTCTTGCGCTCCTGCGCCCAGGCGAGGGCCTCGTCGTAGCAGACCTGGGCGAATGCGGTCGCGCCGGCCGACATCAGCAGCCGCTCGCCGTTGAAGTTTTCCATGATCGCGCGAAAGCCCGAGTTCTCCTCGCCGATCAGGTGGTTGGCGGGCACGCGGCAGGCCGTGAAGCGAAGCTGCGCGGTATCGCTGCACCACCAGCCCATCTTGGCCAGCGGCGTGCGCTCGAGGCCGGGCGAATCGCCGGGCACGGCGATGAGCGAGATGCCGGCCGCGCCCTTGCTGCCGGTGCGCACCGCGAGCGTGATCCAGTCGGCGCGGACGCCCGAGGTGATGAAGGTCTTCTCGCCGTCGATCAGCCACGCGTCGCCGTCGCGCCGGGCGCTGCAGGCGAGCCGGGCGACGTCGGAGCCGCCGCCCGGCTCGGTGATCGCCAGCGCGGCGATCTTCCGGCCGGCAAGCACGTCGGGGACGATCCGGCGCTTGAGCGCCTCGCTGCCGTGGGCGACGATCGGCGGCAGGCCGATGGAATGCGAGAACAGGCTCGCCATCAGGCCGCCGCTGCCGGCGCGCGCGACCTCCTCGGTGGCGATCAGGCGCAGCCGCATCGGCGCCGGCGTGCCGCCGTATTCCTCGGGGTAGCCGAGGCCGATCAGGCCGGCCTCGGCGGCCTTGGCGTAGAGCGCGCGGGGGAAGGTCTCCGCTTCGTCCCAGGCGGCGACGTGGGGTGCGATCTCGCGTTCGACGAAGCGACGCGCGCTGGCGCGAAAGGCGTCGAGCTCGGCGGCGTCGAGCCGGGGCGTTGCGGCGCTCAAGATTGCATTTCCACGAGGCACTGTCGCGCCGCGACCTGGTCGCCCGCTTTCGCGTGCAGGGCGCCGACGATGCCGGCGCGCGGCGCGCGCAGCTGGTGCTCCATCTTCATCGCCTCGATGACGACGAGCAGCGCGCCCGCCTCGACCGAGTGGCCGGGCCCGACCAGCACCTGCGTGACCCGGCCGTGCATCGGCGCGAGCAGGTCGCCCGAGGCGCGCGCCGACGTGCCGGCGCGGCCGTGCAGGCGGGCATCGACGATGGCGATTTCGGCCCCTTCGGCGAGCCACCAGCTCGCGTCGCCGTCGCGGCCGAAGGCGGCGCGGACCTGCCGGCCGTCTACCCAGGCGTCGACCTCGCCGCCGGCGTCGTTGCCGCGGCGCTCGCCCAGGGCCGCGATCGTGTGCGTTGTTTCGCCCTGCCTGGCCACGAGCTCGGCGCGCGTGCCGCTCAGCTCCCACTGGCGCGGCTCGCCCGCGACTGTGAGCGGCACCGCGGCCGCGACCGCCGGCGACGACGACCAGCCGCTCCAGAGCGCGGGCAGGTGCTCGCGCGGCAGCAGGGCACAGGCGGCGGCGGCGAGCGCTTCCAGGCCGGAGGGCGCGGCGTCGCGGCGCGACGCGTCGTCCGCAAAGTGCTCGGCGAGGAACCCGGTCGTCGCTTCGCCGGCGACGAAGGTCGGGTGGCGCAGGGCCTTGGCGAGAAAGGCGCGATTGGTCGCGACGCCGAGGCAGACCGTGCGATCGAGCGCTTCGGCGAGTTGCTCCACCGCGGCGGCGCGCGTCGGCGCCTGGGCGATCAGCTTGCCGAGCATCGAGTCGTAGAACGGGCTGACCTCGCAGCCCGCGGCCAGGGCGTGGTCGCAGCGCACCACGGGCGGCGCCGACCAGCGGACGATCCGGCCCGACTGCGGCAGGTAGCCCTGGCCCGGATCCTCGGCGCACAGGCGCGCCTCGATCGCGTGGCCGCCGGCCTCGTAGCGGGCGAGCGCCTCGTGCTGCGCCAGTGGCAGGGGTTCGCCGGCGGCGATGCGCAGCTGCCACTCGACCAGGTCGACGCCGAGCAGCGCTTCGGTCAGGGCGTGCTCGACCTGGAGCCGGGTGTTCATCTCGATGAACCAGAACGCGCCGTCGCGGTCGAGCAGGAACTCGACCGTGCCGGCGCCGACGTAGCCGACCGCTCGCGCCACCGCGACCGCGGCATGGCCCATCCTGCGGCGCAGCGCCGGCGAGACCGCGGGCGAGGGCGCTTCCTCGATGATCTTCTGGTGCCGGCGCTGCACCGAGCAGTCGCGCTCGCCGAGGTGGATGCCGTGGCCGTGGCCGTCGGCAAACACCTGGATCTCGACGTGGCGGGCGCCCGTGACCGCGCGCTCGAGCAGCAGGCGCGCATCGCCGAACGCGGCGCCGGCTTCCGCCGCGGCGGAAACCAGCGCCGCGGCGAGATCGCCTTCGGCCTGCACCAGCCGCATGCCGCGCCCGCCGCCGCCGGCCGCGGCCTTGACCATGACCGGAAAGCCGATCCGCGCCGCTTCGCGCTGCAGCAGCTCCGGGTCCTGCGCCGCGCCGTCGTAGCCCGGCAGCACCGGCACGCCCGACGCGGCCATGCGCTGGCGCGCCTCGGACTTGTCGGCCATCGCCCGCATCGCCGCCGGCGGCGGGCCGACCCAGACGAGGCCCGCGGCCTGGACCGCTTCGGCGAAGGCCGCGCTCTCGCTCAGGAATCCGTAGCCCGGGTGCACGGCGGCGGCGCCTGAAGACAGGGCGGCGGCGACGATCCGGTCGATGCGCAGATACGAGTCGGCGGCGCGCTCGCCGCCGATCGCGACCACGCGGTCGGCAACGCGGGTGTGCGGCGCATGCCGGTCGGCGTCGGACGCGACCGCGATCGATTCGATGCCGAGCCGGCGCGCGCTGCGCGCGATCCGGACCGCGATCTCGCCGCGGTTGGCGATCAGGAGCGGCGACACGGCCTGCACAGGCGAGATCCTTCGCTTCTCAAGTGCGCGCCGGCAGCGTGTGCATGTACTTGGCGATGATGCCGAGCATCACCTCGTCGGCGCCGCCGGCGATCGAGCCGAGCCGGCCGTCGCGGTAGTGGCGCGAGATCGGGTTGTCCCAGGTGTAGCCCATGCCGCCCCAGTATTGCATGCAGGCGTCGGGCACCTCGCGACCGAGGCGGCACGACTTGAGCTTGGCCATCGACGCCCACTCGGTGACGTCGGCGCCGGCGACGTACTTCTCCGTCGCCATGTAGACCAGGCCGCGCAGTGCCTCGACCTCGGTCTTCAGCTCGGCGAGCCGGTAGTGGACGACCTGGTGGTCGAGCACGCTCTTGCCGAAGATCTGCCGCTCGCGGGCGTAGTCCGCCGTGAGGCGGATGCAGCGCGAGAGGCTCTCGATCGCGTTCGCCGCCGCCCAGAGGCGCTCCTCCTGGAACTGCATCATCTGGTAGGTGAAGCCCATGCCTTCTTCGCCGATGCGGTTGGTCTGCGGCACGCGCACGTCGTCGAAGTGGATCAGGCCGGTGTCGCTCGACATCATCCCGATCTTCCGGATCTTCTTCGCCCTGGTGACGCCGGGCGTGTTCATCGGCACCATGATCAGGCTCTTGTTCTTGTGCGCGGAGCCTTCCGAGGTGTTGGCGAGCAGGCACATCCAGTCGGCCTGCAGGCTGTTGGTGATCCACATCTTGGCGCCGTTGATGACGTAGTCGCCGCCGACCTTCTTCGCGGTGGTCTTGATGCTCGCCACGTCGGAGCCGGCGCCGGGCTCGGAGACGCCGATGCAGCCGACGGCGTCGCCGGCGATGGCCGGCACCAGGAACTCGCGGCAGAGCGCCTCGGAGCCGAAGCGCGCCAGCGCCGGCGTGCACATGTCGGTCTGCACGCCGATCGCCATCGGCACGCCGCCGCAGTTGATATGCCCGAGCGCCTCGGCCATGACCACCGAGTACGAGTAGTCGAGTCCCATCCCGCCGTACTTCTCGGGCCGGGTCAGGCCGAGCATGCCGAGCTCGCCGAGGCGCTTGAAGACCTGGTGCGCCGGGAATTCCTCGGCGGCCTCCCATTCGTCGACGTGCGGATTGATCTCGTCGTCGATGAAGCGCTTCAGGGTGCGGGCGATCTCTTCGTGCTCGTGGGTGATCTGCATGGGTCTTCTTCCTCTGGAGGCGGCGCTACGGACGGGCGACGCCGAATTGCATCTGATGAAGTGTGCGCCGCTTCGCCTCGTCGCAGACGGCGAGGCAGAGCGCGAGCACGCGGCGGGTGTCGCGCGGGTCGATCAGGCCGTCGTCGAGGAGGCGGCCCGAGGTGTAGAAGGCGTCGCTCTGGCGCTCGAAGCCGGCGACGATCTTCGCCTTCAGCGCGGCGAGCCTGGCCTCGTCGACCGGCTCGCCCTTGCGAGCGGCGCCTTCGCGCATCACGATCTCCATCGTGCCGGCGGCCTGCTCGGCGCCCATCACCGCGGTCTTCGCGGTCGGCCAGGCGAACACGAAACGCGGATGGAAGCCGCGCCCGCACATGCCGTAGTTGCCGGCACCGAACGAGGCGCCGCACTGGATCGTGATCTGCGGCACCGTCGCGTTCGAGAGCGCCTGGATCTGCTTCGAGCCATGCTTGATCATGCCGGCCCGCTCGGCCTCGGTGCCGACGATGAAGCCGGTGGTGTTCTGCAGCCAGACGAGCGGCAGGCCGGCCTGCTCGCAGCTCTGGATGAAGTGCGTGACCTTGGTGCTGCCGGCGGGATCGAGCGGGCCGTTGTTCGTGACGATGCCGACGCGATATCCAGCGATGGCCGCATAGCCGCAGACCGTGGCCGGGCCGTAATCGGCGCCGAACTCGAGGAATTCGGACCGGTCGGCGACGCGGGCGATGACCTGGCGCATCTCCACCGGCTTCTTCATGTCGGCGCCGAACAGGGCCAGCAGGTCCTCGGCAGGCAGCAGCGGCTCAGGCCCGTCGGGCCAGGTCGCGCGTGGCTGCCAGCCGAGCGAGGCGATCAGCTCGCGCGCCGTGGCCAGCGCGCTCGCATCGTCGTCGGCGACGTGCTCGACGAGGCCGGAAACACCCGCATGCATGTCGGCGCCGCCGAGCGCCTCGTCGTCGGCGATCTCGCCGGTGGCGGCCTTGAGCAGCGGCGGTCCGGCGAGGAAGGCGCGGCCGCGGCCGCGGACCATGATCACGTGGTCCGAGAGGCCCGTCATGTAGGCGCCGCCCGCGGTCGACGAGCCGTGCACGACGCCGATCACCGGCAGGCCAGCGGCCGAGAGCCGCGCCAGGTTGTAGAACGCGCTGCCGCCGTGGATGAACTGCTCGACGCGGTAGAGCAGCAGGTTGGCGCCCGCCGATTCGATCAGGTGCACGAACGGCAGCCTGTTCTCGAGCGCGATCGCCTGCGCCCGCTGCAGCTTTTCCAGGCCCATCGGCTGCAAGGCGCCGGCGTCGATGCCGGCGTCGTCGGCGACCAGCATGACGCGTACGCCCGAGACGACGCCGATGCCGGTGATGACGCCGCCGCCGGGCACCGATTTCCCGGGATCGTCGCTGTCGAGCAGCCAGCCGGCCAGAGTGGAGAGCTCGAGGAAGGGGATGCCGGGATCGAGCAGGCGGGCGACGCGCTCGCGCGGCAGCAACTGCCCGCGCTTCGTGAAGAGCGGGCCCGCGCGCGCGCTCGCCGATCGGGTGCGCGACTCGATGCCGCGCCAGCGTTCGATCAGCTCGAGCGTGCGCTGCCGCTGCGCCGCACGCGAATCGGTGTCGCCGTCCTGGGCCGGAACCAGCGCCGGCATCAGCGGCCCTTCAGCACGCCGGGCGACGAGGCGAGGTGAAAACCGTCGAAGGCTTCGGTCGTGCCGCCGGTGCCGACCTCGGGCCAGATCCGCTTCGCGTTCGGCGCCGCGCCGTCGACGCGCAGGCAGCTTCCCGAGACGAACGCCGCCGCCGGCGACAGCAGGTAGACGATCGCCGCCGCGACCTCGCTCTCGGTGCCCAGGCGGCGCAGCGGCACCAGCTTGTGCAGGCCGCGGAAGGTCTCGGCCATCTCCGGCGGGTACTTGTCGAGCCCGCTCGAGGCGATCCAGCCCGGGGCGACGGCATTGACCCGCACCGGCGCCCACACGAGCGACGCCGTCTCGGTGAGGTTGAGCATGCCGGCCCGGGCCGCGCCCGAGTGGCCCATGCCGGGCATGCCGTTCCACATGACGGCGATGATGTTGACGATCGCCCCGCCGTGCGGCGCGCCGCTGCCGTCGTCGTCGAGCATCCACTGGGTGATGCATTCGCGCGCCATCAGGAAGCCGCCGGTCAGGTTGTTGCGCACGACCGCGTCCCAGCCCTTGGCGCTGATCGCGGCGAGCGGCGAAGGGTACTGGCCGCCGGCGTTGTTGACGAGCGCATCGATCCGGCCGTGCGCCGCGAGCACCGCCCCGACCGTGGCCTGCACGGCGGCCTCGTCGCGGATGTCGGCGCCATGGATCGTGCAGGTGCCGCCTTGGGCCTCGATCTCGCGCTGCACCGCGCACGAGCTCGCCTCGCTGGGCGCGCGCGTGGCCATCGTCGGCCGCACGCTCGAGAAGCTCGATGCGGTGAAGGGCGAGATCGAGGCGGCAGGCGGAAGCTGCTCGGTGCACGCCGCCGACATCCGCGAC
>JANMCC010000175.1:0-2646 GCA_031360885.1 Burkholderiales bacterium
AGCAGGCCGATCATCAGGTTGAGCACCATCACCAGGCCGAAGTGGACCGGGTCGACGCCGAGCTGGACGGCGATCGGCAGCAGGATCGGCACCAGGATCGTGATCGCCGCCGTCGGCTCGAGGAAGCAGCCGACGAACAGCATCAGCAGGTTGGCCAGGAGAAGGAAGACCCAGGCCTCCCTGGTGAAGGCGAGCACCCAGGCGGCGATCGCGGCGGTGACACCGGTGGCGGTGAGCATCCAGCCGAAGATCGACGCCGCGGCGACGATGAAGAGCACCGTGCTCGTGGTCTCGACCGTGTCGAGGCAGACCTTGACGAACATCTTCCACGACAGGGTCTTGTACCAGGCGAAGCCGAGGATCATCGCCCAGACGCAGGCGGCGATCGCGCCTTCGGTGGGGGTGAAGAGGCCGGTCGTCATGCCGCCGATCAGCAGCACCGGCGTCATGATCGGCAGCAGCGCCTCGAAGCGGAAGAGCCGGTCGAGGACGAACAGCAGGCCGAGACCGACGAAGACCGAGATCTGCGGCGGCGCGTTGAACTTCTGCACCACCGCCCAGAGCAGCAGCGGCCAGAGGATCACGACCCCCAGCTCCGACATGGCCTTGAAAAAGCGCGTGCTCGAGAACTTGACGTCCGCGCCCCACTTGTTCTTGTGCGCGTAGTAGGCGACCGTGAGCATCATCAGGATCGCCATCAACGCGCCCGGCAGGATGCCGGCGAGGAACAGCGCGCCCACCGAGACGTTGGCCATCATCCCGTAGATCACGAACGGCAGGCTCGGCGGGATGATCGGGCCGAGCGTTGCCGAGGCCGCGGTCACGCCGACCGCAAACTCGGTCGGGTAGCCGTGCTCCTTCATCGCCTTGATCTCGATCGTGCCCAGGCCGGCGGCGTCGGCGATCGCGGTGCCGCTCATGCCGGCGAAGATCACAGAGCCGAGGACGTTGACGTGGCCGAGGCCGCCCTTCATCCAGCCGACGAGCGCGAGGGCGAAGTTGTAGATCCGGGTGGTGATCCCGGCGTTGTTCATCAGGTTGCCGGCGAGGATGAAGAAGGGAACCGCGAGCAGCGGGAAGCTGTCGATGCCGCTCACCATCCGGTGGATCACCACGAACGGCGGCAGGTTGCCGGTGAGCAGCACGTAGGCCAGCGAGGCGCCCGCCATGGCGATCGCCACGGGCAGGCCACTGCTCATGAAGAGCAGGAAGATGATCTTCAGCATGAGGGGGTCAGGTATCGGCCAACGTGGTCATCGGCCGCTCGAGCACGCTCCAGCCGCGGCGCCAGTGCAGCCGCGCCACCTGGACAGCGCGGAAGGTCATGGCGACGAAGCCGAACAGGACGACGCCGTAGACGATGTTCATCGGCGCGTCGACGACAGTCATGCGTGTCGAGGCTCCGAGCTTTGCCATCATCTGCCCCGTCAACACGACGGCGGCGGCGAAGAAGGCGATTCGCAGCGCGTCGACGAGGCGCGACATCCAGCGCCCCACGACCGCAGGCAGGAAGCGGTAGAAGAAGTCGACCTGGATTGCCGCGTTCTTCGCCACGCCGATGACCACGCCGACGAAGACCACGCCGATCAGCATGTAGCGCGCGACCTCCTCGGTCCACGCCGCCGAGTCGTTCAGCACGTAGCGGGTGACGAACTGGTAGAAGACCGTGAGGCCGAGCAGCCAGAAGATGCCGAGGGCCACCCAGCCCTCGGCGATCGTTCCCGACAGGTCGACCGCTTCGTCCTCGACGTGGAAGTGGCCTTCCTCGTCGATGATCTTTTCGTCGCTCATCGCGGCGCCGGCAGCGCTACTTGTTGTTGACGATGCGGTCGTAGTCCTGCTGGCGATAGCCCTGGTCGGTCGGCTTGGTCGTCTTCAGCACCGCCTCGCGGAAGGCGTTCTTGTCGACGACGATGACGTTGTTGCCCTTCTTCTTGAACTCGTCGACCAGGCGCAGCTCGGAGGCGGCGATCTCGCGGCCGGCCTTGTCGCCCGCCTCTTCCATCACCTCGGTGAAGATCTTCTTGTCTTCGGCCGAGAGCTTGCCCCAGGTCTGGCCCGAAACCACCGTCAGCAGCGAATCGATGATGTGGCCGGTGAGCGAGATGTTCTTCTGCACCTCGTAGAACTTCTTCGCCTCGATCGTCGGCAGCGGGTTCTCCTGCGCGTCGACCGTGCCGTTCTGCAGCGCCAGGTAAACCTCGGCGAAGGCGATCGGCGTCGGGTTGGCGCCCAGCGCCTTCGGGAACGCGAGGTAGGCCGGCGCGTCGGGCACGCGGATCTTCAGGCCCTTCATGTCCTCGGGCTTGGCCACCGGGCGGGCGGCGGTCGAGGTCACCTGGCGGGCGCCGTAGTAGGTGAGCGCGGCGACGTGGTTGCCGCTCTTCTCGTCGTAGCCCTTGGTGAGCTCCTTGAAGACGTCGCTCTTGGCGTACTTCAGCATGTGGTCGGCGTCGCGGAAGATGAACGGGAAGTACGAGACCGCGAGCGGCGGGTAGGTGCGCGCGGCGAAGCTCGCGCCGGTGAGGATGATGTCGACCGTGCCGAGCGTCAGGCCCTGGTTGATGTCGGATTCCTTGCCCAGGCTGGAGGCAGGGAACACCTGCACCTCGTAGCGGCCATTGGTGCGCTTCTTGATCTCGTCGC
>JANMCC010000194.1:0-27494 GCA_031360885.1 Burkholderiales bacterium
GCTGCCGACGATGCCGGCGCCGACCGCGCGGCCGCTCGGCCCCGCCGGCACGGCGACCTTCGCCCGGGCCTGGAACGGCACCACCGCCTTCGTGTCGAGCGCCCAGCCGTCGAGCTGCAGCGCGAGCTCGTCGAGGTCGAGCGCGGCCGGGACCGCGAGCGCGCGGTCGGTGAAGCGGACCCGGCCCTTGTCGATCGCGAAGGCGCCAAGGCTGACGCGCCAGGGCGCAGCCGCCGATGCCGCGGCAGCCGAGGCCGGGGTTGCAGGGATCGGGGGCGTCGGGTCGGCCGCGCTGGCAGGAGCCGCGACCGCGGCCGGCGAGCGCGCGGATGCAGGCGCCGACGCCGCACCCTGCCAGGCGGCGACGTTCCATCGCCCCTCGGTGTCGCGGTCGACGCGCAGGCGCGGCGCGCGCAAGCCCAGCTTGCCGAGCGTCGCGCTCCGGGCGATGGTGTCGACGCGCGCGTCGAGCAACTCGACCTGCTCGGCCGCCAGCTCGGGCGCCCTGGCGTCGCCGAGCAGCAGATTGGCGAGCACGATCCGGCTCGCGTCGACGCGAAGCTGCGGGACGCCCGCGCCGGGCTTCCACTCGACCGTGAGGTCGCTGCTCAGCGCGCCCGCCAGCGGCGGCTGCAGCGCCGCGCGCAGGTAGGGCCGCGCGACGGCGAGCGGCAGGGCGTCGAGCGCGAGCTTCACGGTCGCGCCGGCGGCGTTGCCCTGGCCCGAGAACACGAGCTTTCCCTGCTCCTTGCCGACGCCGAGCAGGCCCTCGCCCTTGAAGACGACCGGCGCGTCGAGCGGCCAGCCGATCGCCTGCGCGTCGAGGCTGAAGTCCTGGAGGGCGAGCGCGGCCTCCGGCGAGGTGGTCGCGTCGCGCCAGTCGAGCCGGCCGGCCCGCAGCGAGAGCGCGGCGAGGCTCGCCTTCCAGCCGGGCGCAGGCGGGGGCGCGGCTGCGCCGCTCGCTGCCGATGCCGGCCTTGCGGTCCCGGCTGCGCTCGCCGCGCTCGCGGCGGTGGTGGGCAAGGGCACGCGCGCCACCGGCACCGCCTCGCCCGCGCCCGTCTCGGCGGCGAGCAGCAGGTTGACGCGGCCGGCGGCGTTGCGCACGGCGAGCAGATGCGCCGCGTCGATGTCGATCCGCGCCAGCTTGACGATCCGCTCGAGCGGCCGCAGGTCCTCGATCTGCACCTTGATGCTGCCGACTTCGAGCAGCTCCCCGGCCTGCGCATCGGCCAGCTTGAGGTCGCTCACGCCGACGCTGCCGCGCAGGCGCAGCGTGAGCGCCGGCCGCTGCTCGAATGCGAGCGACAGGTCGGCGTTCAGCACACCCGACTGCAGGCGCACCGGCAGACTCTTCGGCAGGTAGCCGAGCCACGGCCCGACGTCGAAGCGGTCGAGCCTGATCTTCACCTCGCCGGCGCCGCGCTCGGCGAAGGGCGTGGCGACGGCGGCCGAATCGAAGCGGCTGCCGTCGAGCGTGAAGGCGAGGCGAGGCTCGACGTTGATCTCGCGCTGCGCCGGCAGCGAGCTGATGAACGGCACGCCGAGCTCGAGCGCGCGCACCTTGTGCGTCACGCCCGCTGGGACGTCGACGAAGTCGGCGCTGCCGTCGCGGACCACGATGTTGTGCAACGCCACCCGCGGCGGCTCGTCGCCTTCCTTCGCGGGCACCGACGCGAGCCGCTGCAGCACGTCGTCGATGTCGTAGCGACCCTCGGCCGAGCGCGTGAGGCGAACCACCGGCGTGTCGATCTCGAGCCGGTCGATCACGGGCGCGAAGCGGATCAGCCAGCCCAGCGACACCTCGCCGCGCAACTGCCGGATCTGCAGCTGCGGTGGCGCGCCTTCGTTCGCCCCGGCCAGGGCGACGTCGTCGACCCGGAGTCCGAGCGTCCACGGGTTGAAGGCGACCTTGCCCATCGTCAGGCGCCGGCCGAGCGACTCGAGCGCGATCCGCTCGACCCGGCTCTTGAAGGTGGCCGGCACGATCAGCGCGAGCGAGCTCCAGAGCAGCGCCAGCACCGCGGCGGCGATGCCGGCTCGAACCAGCCGGCGGCGGGTGAAGAAGGGCGGCACGCGACCTCGCTCAGAGCCGGTCGAGCGCGCCGCCGATCGCGGCGACGATGTCGGCGGTGGCCTCGACGCCGACGCTCAGGCGGATGAAGCCCTCGCCGACCTGGTCGGTGCCCCAGCGCACGCGCCGCTCGGCCGAGCTGTGCACGCCGCCGAAGCTGGTCGCCTCGAACAGCAGCGGGCACGAGCTCAGGAAGCGCTGCGCGGTGGCGGCATCGGCGAGCTCGAAGCCGACGACCGCGCCGAAGTAGCGCATCTGCCGCTGCGCGACCGGGTGCGAGGGATCGTCGCTCAGGCCCGGGTAGCGGACCAGCGAGACCGCCCGGTGCCGCGACAGCAGCTCGGCGACCGCGAGCGCGCTCTCCGACTGCCGGGCCAGGCGCAGGTCGAGCGTGGCCAGGCCGCGATGCACCAGCCAGGCCTCCATCGGCCCGGGAATCGCGCCGACCAGGGTGCGCCACTGCCGCACGCCCGCCAGCAGCTCGGGGTCGCGCACGGCGACGTGGCCGAAGACGACGTCGCTGTGGCCGTTGAACGCCTTGGTGTCGGAGGCGACCGAGAAGTCGGCGCCGAGCCGGAGCGGCGCCTGGCTCAGCACCGTCGCCGTCGTGTTGTCGACCGCGAGCAGCGCGCCGGCGGCATGCACGCGCGCGGCCAGCGCCTCGATGTCGACGACGTCGAGGCTGGGATTGCTCGGCGACTCGACGAACACCAGCCTGACGCCGCTGAAGTCGGCACTCGCCATCTGCGGCGTCGCCACCAGCCGCACCTTCACGCCCCAGCGCGCCAGGTAGGTCTGGGCATACGAACGGGTGGCGAAGTAGCCGTCGTCGGGCAGGACGATGGTGTCGCCGGGCTTGACGAAGGGGGTGAGCACCGCGGCGGTGGCGGCGACGCCGGAAGCGAAGGTCAGCGCCGGACCCGACTCGAGCCGGGCGATCACCTCCTCGAGCGCCGACCAGGTCGGGTTGTCGAAGCGGCCGTACTGGTATTTCACGCCGGCCTGGTCGCCCGGCAGGTGAAAGGCGCTGGCGAACACCGGCCCGGCGACGAAGGGCGCGCCGGTTTCGCGTTCGTCGCTGCCCGAATGCAGGCCGAGCGTGGCGGGGGAGAGGGGAGAAGTCATGGAAGCGGACCGTTCGTGTCGGACCGCTAGTGTGCCGATACCGGCGCGCCCCCCTCAGCGCAGGGACAGGGCGCGATCGAGCGAGAAGCGGCCGCCGCCCCGCGCCGCCAGGAGCAGCAGCGGCGCGGCCCAGGACAAGTGCGTCGGCCAGGCGTCGGGGTAGACGAAGATTTCGATCACCAGCGTCATGCCGAGCAGGGCCAGGGCAGCGAGGCGGGTGCCGAGGCCGAGCACCAGAAGCAGAGGGAAGAGATGCTCGGCATACGCGGCCGCGTGCGCCGCCAGCGTCGGGTCCAGGAGCGGCAGGCGGTACTCGTCGCGGAACAGGCCGACCGCGTTGTCAGTCACCGTCAGCCAGCCCTCGACCTTGGTCCGACCCGACTGCAAGAAGACGGCGGCGATGCCGATGCGGCTGACGAGCAGCACGAAGTCGAGGCCGAGCCATCGCTCGAGCCCCTCGGCCGCGGCATTCCAGCCGCTGCGGATCGGATTCGTGCTCATCTCTCTGCGACCTCCAGGCGGGTGAAGGCGCCGGCGGCGACCAGCGCCGGCAGCCAGGTGTCGATGCCGGCGGCGGCGGCGGAGCCGGCCGGGAAAGCGCGCTCGGCGGCCACGCCGAACGAACGACCTTGCGCGCACTCGTCGAGGAAGGCTGCCGCGCTCGGGTCCAGCGACCGCCAGGCGACCGCGCCGCCGGGGCGGGTGAGAAGCGCGGCTTCGCCGCGCCAGTCGAGCTCGTCGTCGAGCGGCGCGTGCTCGCGATGGCGGCGCCAGATCGTGAAGATCGGCAGGCTGGGCGAGATCACCCAGCGCGTCGCCGGATGCGGCACGAGGATCGCCTCGATCAGTTGCGCCGCCGGCAGGGCGGCGAGCGACGCCGCTGCCAGCAGCGGCGCATCGGCGGCGAGGTGGGCCTCGGTCCATGCGCGGTCGAGCCGGGCGACGCCGCCCAGGTAGCCGAGCTCGGCGGCCGGTCCGAACGCTTCCAGGAATTCGGCGAAGCCCTGGCCATAGGCCGCGAGGCTGCCGTCGCGCGGCAGGTGGGCGCGGGCAAAGCGGCGGGCCGCGTCGTCGAACCACTCGGCGCCGACCAGCGTGAGCACGGTCGGGTGATTGGCGGCGAGCGCGTCGATGCAGCCGCGCAGCACCGTGTTGCGATAGATGGCGAAGCCCGGCTGCGCAGCGAGCGCCCGGCCGGCAGCCGAGGTCGCCTCGCCCAGCAACGCGGCGGCGAAGTCGCGCTGGAAGGCGTCCAGGGACGAAGTCGGCGGCATCGTTCGCTTCAGGACGCGGCGGCGACCGCGGCGAGCCGCTCGTGCGCCTGCCCGCGCTCGGCGAGCAGCTCGGCGAACGGCGGCAACTCGGCGTCGCGCTCGATCAGCGTCGGCCGCGGACCCGCGCGCTCGACGAAGCGCTCGAACAGCGCCCAGACCGGCGCGGCCACCGGCGCGTCGTGCGAATCGATCAGCAGGCGCTCGCCGTGCACCGGGTCGGCACGATGGCCGGCGAGGTGGATCTCGACCACCCGGTCGGCCGGAAAGTCATCGACATAGCGCGCGGCCGAGAAGCCGGTGTTGCGGGCGCTGACATGGACGTTGTTGATGTCGAGCAGCAGCATGCAGCCGGTGCGATCTGCGATCTCGGCGAGGAAATCGATCTCGCCCCACTCATGGCCGTCGATCGCGAGGTAGTGCGACGGGTTCTCCAGGGCGATCGTCCGACCGAGCGCGTCCTGCACCTGGGCGACGTGGGCGCAGATCGCGGCGAGCGCCTCGCCGTTGCGCGGAAAGGGCAGCAGGTCGGGCAGGTAGTGCGGGCCGCGCCGCGACCAGGCGAGGTGCTCCGAGACCAGCGCCGGCTCGATCCGCCGCACCAGCGCCGCGAGCGAATCCAGCGTCTGCGGATCCGGCGCCTCGGCGCCGGCGAGCGACAGCGAGACGCCATGCAGCGATAGCGGATGGGCGGCGCGGATCCTCTCCAGCCAGGCCAGCCGCGGTCCGCCCGCGACCAGGTAGTTCTCGGCGTGGACCTCGAACCACAGGCCGGGCGCGTCGCCGGCGAGCGCCTGCTGGAAGTGCTCGGCCTTCAGGCCGAGCCCGGCCGTGAGGGCCTGCACGCGGCGCCTGCCCGGCGAAGCGGCTCAGGCCTTGGGCGTGAGCGAGCCCTCGCCCTTGGGCGTCTTCATCGTCGTGCAGGTGCCCTTGGCAACGGCCTTCCAGGCATTGCCCTGGTAGTCGACCTTCGACGTGCCGGCACAGGTGGTGCCGGCGCCGGCCGCGCAATCGTTCTTGCCGGCGAGGGCGACGCCGTAGCACTTCTCGGTCGCGGCGGCGTTCTTGTCGCCCGCCATCTTGTCGTCGGCGGCGAAGGCCTGGCTGGAAAGAGCGGCGAGGGCCGCGGCGGCGAGGGCGAGGGTGCGAGCATTCATCGGTGAAACTCCGTACGGGTTGGAAAAGGTTGGCGCGCCTCGCGGCTCTATCGCATCGCGGCGCCGTTCGTAGTTCGCGCATCGCGAGCCGCCGGTTACAGGCTCGGTGAAAGATATTTTCTGGTCCCGCTGTAACCGGGCACGTCATCCAACCGAACTTGCAAGGACGCGTTGAAGCAGGTCGAATCCACGTTGCATGCCCTGTTGTCGCTGGCCCAGGCCGGCGACAACGCGGCTTACAGGCAGTTTCTCGGCCAGTCGGGCACCCGCCTGCGAGCCTACTTCAGGCGCCGGTTGCTCGCTTACCCGGACGATGTCGAGGATCTTGTGCAAGAAACGCTGCTCGCCATCCACAACAGCCGGAATACCTACCGTCCCGGGCAGCCGGTCACGGCATGGTTGCATGCGATTGCCCGATACAAGCTGGTCGATTGCCTGCGAGCGCGCTCGGCGCGTGCCGCGATCGACGTGCCGCTCGACGAAGACGTCGAGGCCTCGTTCGCCGACGAGGCGCCGGTGGCCGCCGAGTGCCGGCGAGACCTGCTGGCGATGCTGGCCACGCTGCCCGACCGCTTCCGCCTGCCGATCGTCCACGTCAAGCTCGAAGGTCTCAGCGTCGCCGAGGCGGCGGCGCGAACCGGAATGTCCGAATCGGCCGTCAAGGTCGGCATTCACCGCGGCCTCAAGCGGCTCGCGGTGAGCGCGCGGGGCCGTTCGTGAAGACCGACGAGCTGATCGAGGCGCTGAGCCGCGGCCCGGTCGCAGCCGATGTCGGCGCACCGACCCGGCGCCTGGCGGCGATGGTGGCGACGGGTGTGGCGGTCTCGGGCGTGGCCATGCTCGCCCTTCTGGGGCCGCGGGCCGACCTCCATTCCGCGGTCGCGCAGCCGATGTTCTGGATGAAGCTGGCCTTTGCGCTGCTGCTGGCATTGCCCGCGTTCGCCGCAGTGGCGCGCCTCGGGCGGCCCGGGGAGTCGGCGAGGCGGGCATGGACGGTGCTGATCGCGGCGCTGCTGCTCGTCGAAATGGCGGCGGCCGCCATCGTCATCCTGGCGCCGGCCGGCGACCGAACGGCCATCGTCACCGGGCGAACGGCGCTGCCCTGCGTGTTCAGCATCGTGCTCCTCGCCCTGCCGATCCTGCTGGCCGCCGTCGCCGCCCTGCGCGGCATGGCGCCGACGCGACCGCGAGCCGCGGGACTGGCCGCCGGCTTCGTCGCCGGCGCCCTGGGCGCCGCCGTCTACGCGCTTCATTGCGACGAGTCGACGCTTCCCTTCCTCGCCGTGTGGTACGTGCTCGGGATGACGATTCCCGGCGCGCTGGCGGCCTGGGCCGGGCCCCGCCTGCTGCGCTGGTCCTGACGATCTCAAAGTCCGATCACGCCGCCGTCGTTCTTCGTGATCATCACCGTCGCCGAGCGCGGCCGCGCCGTCGCGCCGCCCGGCCCGTACGCCGCGGCGATGCCACGCCCGCTGCCCGGCCAGTTGCTCTCGAACGGGCCCGCCGGAAAGGCGGTGCCGGCGGCGAGCGTCGCGTTGCCGGTGTTCTCGCCCGGATGCTGGATGTTGATGAACAGCGCCTTGCCGTCGGGCGACTCGGCCAGGCCGGTCACCTCGGCGCCCTTGGGCGCGGTGAGGAAGCGGCGGAACTGGGTGTCGGCGAGCTTCTTGCCCATCTTCGTCGTCACGCTCACGGTCGTCGTCACCGTCGCGTCGGGGCTGCCGCCGGCGAGGTTGTCGACCGTCACCGCGGCGCCGTCGCCCATCGTCCCGGGCAGGGCGGCGAGCAGCATGCAGTTGGTGACGTCGGTGAAGGTGTTGTCGTCGGTCTCGATCCAGAGGATGCCGGTGGCCCGGGAGAACCAGCAGCCGTCGGGCTTGGACAGGTCGTTGCTCGCGGTGAGGCCCGAGAGATTGACGTTCTTCTGGTAGTTGACGTCGTCGAGGCCGGCGTCGGCCACCGCCTGCGCGCCGAACAGGAAAATGTCCCAGGCGAAGGTGGTCGCCGCCGCGTCGTCGCCGGCTTCGCGCAGGCGCACGATGTGGCCGTTGATGTTGCCCTTCTGGTTGACCACCGCGCCGCTGGTCTGCGTCTTCTTGTCGAGCCAGTAGCGCGGGTTGGCGGCGTCCAGCGGCGGGTTCGGGTTGTTGTTGCTGCTCGAGCCGACGTTGCCGCGGTCCGGGTTCTCGGTCATCGTGATGTAGACCTCGCCGTTGGCCGGGTTCACCGCGGTCCACTCGGGCCGGTCCATCTTCGTCGCGCCAGCGGCGTCGGCGGCGAGGCGGGCGTTGGCGACCACGTCGGCCAGGTCGGCGAAGGCGTAGCCCGCGTATGCGGCGACCGCGGGGTTGCTCAGGTCGAGCTTGAGCCAGACGCCGGTGCCGTCGGCGTTGAACTTCGCCGCGTAGAGCGAGCCCGAGTCGAGGTACTTGTTGCCGGCGGCGAGGCCACCGTTGGCATCGGCCGCGTTCCACGCCGCCGCGGTGACGAACTTGTAGACGTACTCGCCCCGCGAGTCGTCGCCCATGTAGAAGGCGAGCGGCTTGCCCGCCACCGCCAGGCTCGGCCAGGCGCCTTCGTGCGCGAAACGGCCGAGGGCGGTGCGCTTGCGCGGCGCGGAGAGCGGATCGAACGGGTCGATCTCGACCGCCCAGCCGAAGGTGTTGGCGACGTTGCGGAAGTCGTCGCTGCCGTCGGCCGAGGCGCCGCTGCGGCTCGCGTCCCAGCGGGCGAACTCGGTGCTGGTGGAATCGGCGGGAACGACCGAGGTCCAGCGGTTGTTGCCGCTCGCGCCCTGGCTCAGGCCGACGCGCCTGAAGGCGGCGACTTCCTTGGCCGTGCGCAGCGCGTCGTCGCCGGCGGCGCGGCGGAAGTAGCCGGCCCAGTTCTCTTCGCAGGTGAGATAGGTGCCCCAGGGCGTGTAGCCGCTGGCGCAGTTGTTGACGGTGCCGCGCGTCGCCACGCCGCTGGGCGAGTAGCGCGTCTTCGCCAGGGCGTGGCCGCGCAACGGGCCGCTCAGGTCCATGGGCGTCGAGGCGGTGATGCGGCGGTTGAAGGCCGAGGGCTTCTTCATGCCGAGCTTGCCGGCGCTGCGGCCGAGCTCGATCACGGAAACGCCGTGCGCCTCGATCTCCTTGATCGCCTCGGCCTCGGGCCGGGCGCCGCTGGCGATGTTGGTCTGCCCGGCAGGATGCAGGTATTGCACGGTGCCGGCGATGTTCTCGTGGTTCATGCACAGCAACGCGCGGTCGGTCGCGGCGGGGTCGCGCGAGACGCCGTCGGCCGCCAGGCCGAACCAGTGCATGCCGTCGTGGTGGTCGCCGCTGCGGCGCGAGAAGGTGTCGTCGCTGCCGTCGTTGCGGTAGTCGCCGACGACCGGGTCGATCGAGTCGCCGGTCGCGTAGATGACGGCCGCGGTGTAGCCGGCCGGCACCACGAGCTGGTCGGCGAGGTCCTTGGCGACGGCGGCGAAGCCGAGCACCTTGGCGGCCGGCGCGGGAGCGGGGGCGGGCGCCGCCGGATCGTCGTCGCCACCGCCGCACGCGGCCAGGCTGGCCGAGCCGAAGGCCGCGGCGGTCAGCGCGCCGAGGCCGCCCTTCAGGATGTGGCGCCGGTGCAGGCGCGCGCCCATCACCTCGTCCAGGCTGGCGTTGCCGCTGGTGTTGTTCTCGCGATCGTCGGGATCGGTTCCGGTCGGCGGCGGCGGGCAGTCCTTGAGCATTGGATTCGTCCTCGAAAGAAAAAACGAGGAGGCTAGGCAGCGGATGTGACGACGCCGCGACGCACCGATGACACCTTCGCGCACTGCGGCACCGACGTCGCGCCGGCACCGAATTCATCGAAGGTTCACGTACCGGACTCCGGCCCGTCACGGCGCCCGGCGACGCTGCCTGCTCATGGATCGCGATTCTTCGTTGCTTCGTGCGTTGATGGAACCGGCCACGGCGTTTGCGCGCGCCGCCGTGCCCGAAGATCATGGCGACGGGCCACTCCGCGGTCCGAGCCGTCGCTTCCGCACCGTCTGGATATCGGACATCCATCTCGGCACGCCCGGCTGCCGCGCCGAAGCCCTGCTCGACTTCCTGAAGCACACCGAGTGCGAAACGCTGTTCCTGGTCGGCGACATCATCGACGGCTGGCAACTGCGACGCAGCTGGTTCTGGCCGCAAGCGCACAACGACGTGGTGCAGAAGCTGCTGCGCAAGGCGCGCAAGGGCACGCGCGTGATCTTCGTGCCGGGCAACCACGACGAGTTCGCGCGCCGCTACGTCGGCCACGAGTTCGGTGGCATCGAGGTCGCGGAAGACTGGGTCCACGTGACTGCCGACGGCCGACGGCTGTGGGTCACGCATGGCGACCTGTTCGACGGCGTCGTGCAATGCGCGCGCTGGCTCGCCCACGTCGGCGACCGGCTTTACGGGATCACGCTGCGCCTCAACCGGCACCTCAACTCGCTGCGCGCCCGGATGGGCCTGCCGTACTGGTCGCTGTCCGGCTATCTGAAGCAGAAGGTCAAGCGCGCGGTCAGCTACGTCGGCGAATTCGAGGCCGCAGTGGCGCGCGAGGCGCGGCGCCGAGGCGTGCACGGCGTCGTCTGCGGCCACATCCACCACGCCGAGCTGCGCGAGATCGACGGCATCCTCTACGCCAACGACGGCGATTGGGTCGAAAGCCTGACCGCGCTGGTCGAGCACGTCGACGGCCGCCTGGAGATCATCGACGGGTCGCTGCAAGCCAGACCTGCCCGGCCCGCGTCGCGAGCCCGGCCGCGCGTCCTCGCCGCGGCGGTCGACGCGTGAAGATCGCGATCGTCAGCGACGCCTGGTCGCCGCAGGTCAACGGCGTCGTGACCACCCTGCTCGACCTGCGGCAACGCCTCTCGGACGCCGGCCATGGCGTCACCGTGCTCGAGCCCTCGGCCTTTCGCCGCTTTCGCTGCCCCGGCTACCCCGAGATCGAGCTCGCCTGGCGGCCCGGCGCCGAGGTCGCCCGGCAGCTGGACGAGGACGCGCCCGAGGCGATCCACATCGCGACCGAGGGACCGCTCGGGCTGGCCGCGCGCACCTACTGCCTGCGGCGCAAGCTGCCGTTCACGACCGCGTTCCATTCGCGCTTCCCGGAGTTCCTGACCGCCGCCTTCGGCGTGCCGTCGCGCTGGGGCTACGCGGCGCTGCGCCGCTTCCACGCGCCTTCCTCCGGCGTGCTCGTTCCCTCCTCGGGCACGGTCGACATCCTCGCCCGGCACGGCTTCGTCAACCTGCGGCGCTGGTCGCACGGCATCGACCTCGAGCTGTTCCGGCCGTCGCCGCGAGCCGTGCTCGACCTGCCGAGCCCGCTGTTCCTGTTCGTCGGCCGGGTCTCGCCGGAAAAGAATCTCGAGGCGTTCCTGCGCCTCGACCTGCCGGGCTCCAAGCTCGTCTGCGGCGGCGGGCCGCTGCTCGAACGCTATCGACGCGACTATCCGCAGGTGCACTTCCGCGGATCGACACCACGCGCCGAGCTGCCGGCAATCTACGGCGCGGCCGATGCCTTCGTCTACCCGAGCCGGACCGACACCTTCGGCCTGGTCATGCTCGAAGCGCTGGCCTGCGGAACACCGGTCGCCGCGTATCCGGTCGCCGGGCCGCTCGACGTCGTCGGCACGTCCGACGGCGGTGTGCTCGACCACGACCTGCGCCGCGCGGCGCTCGCCGCCCTCGAGGTGCCGCGCGAGCGGGCGCGGGCCCGGGCGCTGGAATTCGACTGGAATGCGGTGAGCCGCCAATTCGTTGCGCACCTCGCGCCGATTCGCCGCTGGAAGCCGGATGCCGGCTATCCTGCAATCGCGCAACTCGCCTGATCCCGCGCGTGCCGCGGCGCCGGCGGCGCCGTCACCCCTTGCCTCCCATGAGTGAAATCGAGCTCAAGTTCGGCGTCGATCCGGCGCGCACCGGCGCGATCGACGCGGCCTTGCGGCGGGCGAAGGCGCGCGCCGGCGCGATCGAATCGCGCTACTACGACACGCCCGACCATCGCCTGGCCGATGCGGGCCTGACGCTGCGCCTTCGCCGCAGCGCGCGCGCCTGGGAGCAGACGCTCAAGGCGCCGACCGAGCGCCTCGGCGAACGGCTCGAGGAAACGGTGCCGCGGCCGGGCCGCTGGGGACCCGACGGACCGCCGATCGACCCGACGCAGCACGACGGCAGCGCCGCCGGCAAGCTGCTGCGCGCCGCGCTCGACGGGAGAGACGCGGCGACGCTCGTCCCGGTTCACACCTGCACGGTGGTCCGGCGATCGGTCGAGATCGAAGCCGGGGGCGCCCGCGTCGAGCTCGCGTTCGATCGCGGCGAGATCCGGGTCGGCGCCGCCTCGATCCCGATCTGCGAACTCGAATACGAGCTGAAGGCGGGCGACGTGCAGGCACTCGTCGCGTTCGGCCAGGCCGGCGTGCGCGAGCACGGCCTGTGGCTGAGCACCGTCTCCAAGGGCGAACGCGGGGACCGTCTGTCCCGCGGCAAAGCGACAGTGGCGGCGGTGAAGTCCAGGGCGCCGCGCCTGCGCCACGGGATGACGGGCCGGGAGATCTTCCAGGCGGCGCTGAAGGCCTGCCTCGACCAGGTGCTGGCGAATGCCAGCGAGGTCGCCGCGGGGCAGCGGGGCGACGAAATCGTCCATCAGCTGCGGATCGGCATCAGGCGCGCCCGGACCGCCTGGAGCGAGCTCGCGCCGCTCGCGGGTCGGGGCGCCGCGGACTGGGACGCCCCGCTGGCCAAGGCATTTCGCGAGCTTGGCGAATATCGCGACCGCCACACCGTCGTCGCTGCGCTGCAGGCGCGACTCGCCGATTCGGGCTCGCCCGCGCCGACGCTGCGGGTGTCGCAGGAAGAGTCCGTGGATCCCGTCGCTGTCGTCCGCGACAGCGCCTTCCAGTGCGCGCTGCTCGACGGCCTGGCGCTGACGCTCGGAGAGGCGAGCGCCGGCTCCACCGACGAGGCGCAGGACTTCATCGCTTCGCGCCTCGACCGCCTCGACAGGCACCTGCAGCGGGCCGCGAAGCGCTTCGAGCGGTCGAAGCCGGAGGCCCAGCACCTGGCCCGCAAGCGGCTGAAGCGCCTGCGCTATCTCGCCGAGATGGTGGGCGGGCTCTACAAGGCGGAGCGGGTGGAGCGCTATCTCGAGCGGCTCGGCCCGGCGCAGGACGCGCTCGGCTCGCATGTCGATCTGCTCGTCGGCCTCGAGATGGCGCGCGCGTCGGCCGAGGCGGGGCAGGCTGAAGCGTGGTTCAACGTCGGCTGGCTGAGCGCGCAACTCGCGCCGAGCGCGCGCGGCTGCGAAAAGGCGCTGCGCCGCGCCGCCCGCGCCGAGCCGTTCTGGAAGCGCTAGCCTAGGGCCCGTTAAAAGGGCCTAGTCGTCGGACTCGCCGAGAAAGTGGCGGCGATGGCGGCGCGGCAGGCCGGCCAGCGTCATCAGCATCGGCAGGTCGGCGCTGCCGAAGTCCGGGTCGCGGGCCGGCGGGCCCAGCAGCTCGGCGCCGCAGCGCAGGTAGCCGCGGATCAGCGGCGGCGTCTCGACCTCGATGTCGTCGCGCAGCTCGGCCAGGGCGAGCGGATGCAGCGGCCGCACCCGGCGCTCGGGCGGCGCGAGGTGCAAGGGCGAAAGCTGGCGCCACAGGCTGGCGGCGGCATGGCCGCCGTCGCTCATGTCGATGCTGGCGCAGCCGAAGGCGACGTCGAGGCCGTGCAGGACCATGAACTCGCCGAGCGCACTCCAGAGCGCGAGGATCGTGCCTCCGCTGCGCCAGTCGGGATGGATGCACGAGCGGCCGAGCTCGGCCATGCGCGAGCGCAACGGTGCGAGGCGCGCGAGATCGAACTCGGTCTCGCTGTAGAAGCCGCCGGCGCGGCGCGCCGCCTCGGGCGTGAGAACACGGTACGTGCCGACGACCTCGCCGCTCTCCTCGCCGGGCGCGATCGCGCGCACCATGAGATGGGCGCAGAAGGCGTCGAAGCGGTCGGCGTCGTGGCCGGGCGGCGTGCCGACGGCGGGACGCAGGCGGGCGCCCATCTCGCCGGCGAACACCTGGAAGCGTAGGCGCTGCACCCGGCGCAGGTCTTCGGCCGAATCGGCCCAGCTCGCCTGCAGGCGGTACGGGATGCGGCGGATGGCGAATCGGTCGCCGAGTGGCGGGTGCGGCCTCGCGGTCGCGATGGCGGCGTTCGGAGAAGCGGTCTGCATGCGTCACCTCCTGGCGGAACGCAGGCGATGCTGCGCGGCCGAGGTGACCGGCTCGTGAAGGCGGGGCGACGCGGACGTGACTCGCGATGGCGGGGCGGCGAGGCGCCGCCGTCAGGGGCGGCTCAGCCGACCATCTCGAGGATGCTCCACATCTCGGCGGCGACGCGGCGCATGTGCAGGTCGGGATTGGATTCCTGCATGCCCGCGTCGTCGATGCCCTGGGCCGCGGCCTTGAGCTCGGCGAGCGCGGAGTCCGAAAGAAGTCGGGCGATCGTCTTCAGGACGATGCCATGAGCGACCAGCCGCGCCTCGAGGTCGCGAATGCGGTCGGCAGAAGAGGTGTCGTCCATCGGCGGCGGGGAGAGATCAGCGACAAGAGCATAGACCCGCCTGCGCAGGCGTGTGACGCGCCAAGGCAACATCCGTCCGACGGACAATCGGCCGCAGGGAGGTAGGACGGCTTCGAGCCGGCCGCCGAGGCACGCCATGGATCCCTTCGCCGCAGTCAGCGCCTTCGCCGACAACCTGGCGCGCAGGTTCGTGGCCTTCGCGCTGCTGGTCGCCGCGGTCGTCGGCGGCTACCTCTACCTGACGCGCGATCCGGGCCCCGTCGAGCGGCTGCAGCGGACGAACCCGGGATGGACCGTCGCCACCGCCGACGGCCTGCCGGTTCGCGTCGACGACGCGAGCGGCCGCGGCGAAGTCCTGCTCAGCCACGACGACCTCGGCCCCTACCGGATGGAGCGCGTCGACTGCGACGCCGTGAAGAAGCTCTTCCCGGAGTGGTTCTCGCTGCCCGACGTGCCGATCGGCAATTGCCTGCGCCTGCACGACGGCGAGCGGCAGACCTGGGTGCTCAACGTCCGCACGCCGCTGCCGGTCACGCAGATCTGGGACCGGCACTACGAACCGGTGCTCGACCGGCTGAAGCTCCCCTACTCCGGCGGCCGCTCGGGCCGGTTTCCGGAGGGCGCGGAAACGGACCTGCCCGCCGGGCAGCAGCCGCCCGAGGAAAAGGGCTCGGGCAGCTACAGCGTCTATGCGCGCGACGGCGGCGCAGAGTGGACCGTCTTGATCGCCTTCTACCGCCGCGCCGGCACGACCGAGCTGATCTTCAGGTTTCGTCCCGCGCCGCCGACTTGAGCCGCTCGGCGGCGAGCAACTGCCATGCGGCGACGAACATGGCGACGATCACCGGCCCGATCACGAAGCCGTTGAGGCCGAACAGCGACAGGCCGCCGACGGTGGCGATCAGCACCATGTAGTCGGGCATCGCCGTGTCCTTGCCGACGAGGATCGGCCGCAGCACGTTGTCGATCAGGCCGATCACGAACACGCCGAAGGCGATCAGGCCGAAGCCCTGCCAGGCCTGCCCGGTGGCGAGCAGGTAGAGCGCGACCGGCACCCAGATCAGCGCCGCGCCGACGGCAGGCAGCAGCGAGAGAAAGGCCATGACCACGCCCCAGAGCATCGGCGCGTGCACGCCGAGCACCCAGAAGGCGAGGCCGCCGAGTGTGCCCTGCACCGCGGCGACCAGGATGTTGCCCTTGACGGTGGCGCGGATCACGGTCGTGAAGCGCTCGAGCAGCAGTTCCTTCGGCTCGGGCGCGAGCGGGATCGCGGCACGGACGTAGCGGACCACGCCGACGCCGTCGCGCAGCAGGAAGAACAGCAGGTACATGGCGATGAAGAAGCCGACGACGAGATCGAGCGCGTCGCTGCCGAGGTCGACGGCGCGGCCGGCGAAGGCCTCGCTGCGCTGCGTCAGGCCGGCCACGAGCTTGGCCTGCAGGGCCGGCCAGTCGATCAGGCCGAAGCGGTCCATGAGCCCGGTCACCCAGCCCGGCATCGCGGCGACGATCTGCTCGAAGTAGCGGCCGAAGTTGACCTCGCCCGACTTCACCCGGGTGTACAGGCCGGCCGCTTCCTGCACCAGCGAGACCGTCACCAGCGCCAGCGGCAGGATGACGATCAGAAGGATGACCGCCAGCGTGGCGAGCGCGGCCAGCGTCGGCCGGCGGCGCGTGCGGGCGAGGAACCAGCGGTACATCGGCTGGAACAGGAGGGCGAGCACGCCGCCCCAGAACACGGCGCCGTAGAACGGCCAGATCACCGCCGCGAAAGCGACGGTCAGGACCGCCAGCAGGATGAGGAAGAAATTCCGCTCGAGCGTGCGCGGGGCGGCCGGTTCGGGACTGCTTTTCATGCGGGCCGAGCGCGGCTCGAGCAAGGTTGCGGAGGGCGCATCGTAGCGCTCGCGGTCACGCGGCGGCCGCGGCCCGGCCGGCCCGGGTTCCGTGGAAGAAGGCCTCCTCGAACACCGAGTACGACGAGAGATCGGCGTGCGCGAACTGCACGCGCGGCTGCGGCGCGGCGAGGGCCGCCAGCGCGTCGCTGGAACGCGCCCCAGGCACGGGAATGCTCATCGCGTGGCCGTAGCGCATCAGGTCGGCGCGGCGCAGCTTGCCGGCCAGGTCGGGATGCATGACGGACAGGTCGGCGACGATCCGCCCTGCCCAGAGCCGCCAGTCCTCGTGCAGCAGGCGCGCGCGCCCGGCCTCGAGCTCGGCGGCGCTGTTGCCGCCGAGCGCCCAGTAGGCGGTGAGCACGGTCGGCCCGGCGAATGGCCGCGTGCTCTGGTGCATGGCGTCGACATAGCCGAGACCGGGGCTGCCGTAGGGCACGTTGTCCCACGAGGGCGGCGCGCCGGGGCGGTCGTCGAGCGCTTCGGCGAGCTGCAGGTTGGCAACGAGCCAGGGGGCCTGGCGCATCGCCGCGGCGGCCGCGCGCAGCGCCGGCGGCGGGTTTTCGAGCAGCCGCGCGGCGACGAACAGCGGCGTGGCGACGACCACGCGCGCCGCGGTCCAGCGCTCGAGCGCGCGCGTGGCGACGTTCCAGGCGTCGACGTCGACCTCGCCGCGGCCTTCGCGCACGCGCAGCACCACCCGGCCGGCGAGCAGGCGCTCGCCGAGCGGCGCGACCAGGCGCTCGGCGAGCCAGGCATTGCCCTCGGGCCAGGTCAGCACCCCGTCGCCGCCGTCGGCGGGCTGGCCTTCGTCGCTTCCGGGCGCGTGAAAGCCGTGCCGGCTGGCGAAGTAGTGCAGCCCGGCCCAGGCGGAGACCTGCGCGGCGCCGGCGCCGTAGTCGTCGCGACAGCAGTAGTCGAGATACCAGCGCAGGGCCGGCGCCCGCAGGCCGCGGGCGTCGAGCCAGGCGGCGAAGGGGGTCGCGTCGAGCGCGGCGAGCGCCGGGCTCCAGCGCGAGCGCGCCGTGGGAATCTCGAACGCCTCGGCCCGGCCGAGCTCGGCTACCGCGGCGCCGAACGAGCGGTAGGCGGCGAGGGTGGCGACGCGCTCTGCCGCCACCAGCGCCTCGACCGGGGGCAGCAGGCCTTCGCGCCAGGCGCCCTCGATGAAGAGCCTCTCCTGCGGGCTGTGGCAGAGCATGCGCTCGTCGTACTCGGCGCGGCCGTGCACGGTCTTCCTCACGCCGAGCTGCTCGAGCAGCTCGATCACCTCGACCGCGCTCGCGCCGGGGGTCGGCAGGTAGTGGGCGCCGAGCGGGCAGCGCATGCCGCCGAGCGCGTGGCCGCGGCTGTTGCCGCCGGCGGCGTCTTCGAGCTCGAGCACGCGCACGTCGTCGACGCCGGCGCGCATCAGCGCGCGGGCCGCGGCGAGCCCGGCGATGCCGGCGCCGACGACGATCGCGCCGGCCCGCCGCATGCTCGCCGGCGTCGATGCCGCCGATGCCGCGCCGGTCGTATCGCCGCGCAGCAGGTGGCCGCGCTCGACCGAAGCGCCGATCCAGCCGCCTTCGTAGCCCTCGGTGCGCCGCTCACAGCCGGAGAGCACCGCGAGCGCCGCGGCTGAGCCGGCGGCGAGGACGCTGCGCCGGGTCGGCCCGCGTCGCCCCGGACTCATTGGTGCACCCTCCGGCCAGCGGCCGGTCCCGCCGAGCGGGAGGAGCGCTCCCTTCGGAGCGGCCGTGCGGGAGCGCTCATCGCTGCACCTTGCCCCACTCGTCCTCGAAGGTCTGCACCAGCACCTGGTTCGAGAGGCGATTGACCTCGGCCGGCACGCGCGCCATGTCGGGCGGAAACTCGAACAGCGCGGGCAGCGCGGCGACATCGAGGAAGCGCAGTCCCGGCGGCAAGCTCGCGGGCATGCGGAAGGGCCGCCGGCCGGCGATGATGAAGCCCCACTCGCCGAAGCTCGGCACGTGCGCGTGGTAGGGCGTGGCGGTGAGGCCCGCCGCCTCGACGGTGGTGGCGACGGTCCAGAAGCTCTTGCGGGCGATCAGCGGCGAGGTGGTCTGGATGACCGCGTAGCCGCTGGCCGAGAGATGCCGGTCGATCAGCTCGTAGAAGGTCTTGGTGTAGAGCTTGCCGATCGCGAAGTTGGTCGGGTCGGGAAAGTCGACGACGATCGCGTCGAACATCTCGTCGTGCTGCTCGAGCCAGGCGAAGGCGTCGGCGTTGACGACCCTGACGCGCGGCGAGCGCAGCGCGTCGCCGTTCAGGCCGCGCAGCAGCGGCATGCTCGAGAACAGGGTCGTCATGTGCGGATCGAGCTCGACCAGCGTCACCTGCTCGACGCTCGGGTACTTCAGGATCTCGCGGGTTGCCATGCCGTCGCCGCCGCCGACCACGAGCACGCGGCGCGGCTGCCCGGCCGCCGAGAGCGCAGGGTGGACCAGCGCCTCGTGATAGCGGTACTCGTCGCGCGAGTGGAACTGCAGGTTGCCGTTGAGGAAGAGGCGCACGCCGGCGTGGCCGCCGGTGACGACGACGCGCTGGTAGGCGCTGGTCTCGCTGTAGAGCACGGGGTCGGCGTAGAAGCGGTCCTCGGCCCAGCTCGTCACCCGGTCGGCGGCGGCGAAGGCGGTGGCCAGCGCGGCGATCGTCAGCGCGCAGGCCAGCGCCTGCGCCCCGACCCGGCGGACCTCGCCGCGAAAGAGCCAGAGCGCCCAGACCGCGACGCCGGCATTGAGCAGGCCGAAGAACGCGCCGGTGCGGATCAAGCCGAGCTGCGGCACGAACAGCAGCGGAAAGGCGATCGAGACCGCGAGCGCGCCGAGGTAGTCGAAGGTCAGCACCTGCGAGACCAGGGTCTTCAGCCCGCCCGAGCCGGCGCCGGCATGGCGCTTGAGGATGCGCATCACCAGCGGAATCTCCAGCCCGACCAGGATGCCGACGACCAGCACCAGCGCATACAGCGCGAAGCGGAACGAGCCGGTGCCGGCGGTCTGCAGCGCGAACAGCGCCGTCGGCATCAGGCCGCCGATCAGGCCGACCAGGAGCTCGATGCGCAGGAAGTGGGCGACGAGCTGGCGTTCGAGGTAGCGCGAGAGCCAGGAGCCCACGCCCATCGCGAACAGGTAGGCGCCGATGACGGTCGAGAACTGGAGGATCGAATCGCCGAGCAGGTAGCTGGCGAGCGTGCCGGCGGCGAGCTCGTAGATGAGACCGCAGGCGGCGACGACGAAGACCGAGGCGAGGAGCGCGACCTCGGCCGGGCGGATCGGGGCGGCGGGCGCCTCGACGCGCGCGGGCTCACTCACCCATGCACCGCCGCCGAGACGATCATGCCGATGGCGATCGCCGTCGAGCCGACGACGATCGCCAGCGCGACATTCTTCTTGTCGACGATCTCTTCCCACAGCTTGTAGGGCGTGAGCTTGTCGACGAGGACGAAGCAGATCCAGAAGATGACGACGCCGATCAGCGCGTAGAGGATCGATCCGAAGACGACCGCCGGCTTCAACCATTCGAGACCGATCATGGGACTACCTCCTGTACGAGAACAAACCGGATGATGAAGGCGCGGCCGCTACTTGTGGCCGCCGCCGCTGGAAAAGCCGCCGAACGCGCCGCCGCCGCTTCGGTAGCCGCTGCCGCTGCGCTGGTTGTTGAGGCAGCTCTGGTACTCCTGCGAGGCTTCGCCGAAGGTGTTCATCGCCTCGTTGCAGTCGCTCTTGCCGTGGTCGCCGCCGCAGCGGAACAGGATCAGCACGATGAAGAACAGGAAGCCCCAGAAAATGATCTTGGCGATCTTCGACACGCTGCCCAGGCTGGTCGGCAGGGCGTCGCGCTGCAGGCCGGCGCGCTTGTCGTCGCCGAGGCGAAACGCTGCCTGGATCGCGTCGGCCGGGAGCGCCTCGCCGGCCGACCAGACGATCTCCTGCGTGCCTTCGCTCTCGGTGCGCTCGCGGTTGAGCCGCTTCGCCGCGGCCGAGCCGGTGCCGGCGTAGTCGGTGTTGGCGGTGCGCTGGTCGCGCGTCAGCCGCCAGTAGAACTCGCCGAGCACATAGGTGACCTGGCCGGTGTAGTCGTAGAGCTTCTTGTAGAGCACGCCTTCGTGCTTGACGCTGTCGCCGAAGGCCTGCGGCGCGCCGGTGAGAGTGATCGCCCAGCTCCAGCCGTCCTCGGCGTCGACGATGAAGGCGAAGCCCTCGATGCGGTGGTAGAGCAGGTACTCGCGCCAGAAGGTCTGCTCGTCCTCGCTGCTCTCCGGGATCTCGCAGCGCTCGACGTAGCCGACCACCTGCCACGGCAGCGCTGCCTTGCCGCCGAGCGCGATCGTGCCGACGGTGCCGAGCGGGATCTGCGGCTCCTGGCCGTTGTCCTGGGCGTAGTGCGCGAGGTCGCCGCCGACGCCCTGGGAAACGTCGACCACCGCCTTGCACTGGTGGCAGACGATCGACTGCGTCGTCTCCAGCTTGACCTGGAGCGCGGCGCCGCAGCTCGGGCACTGGAGCGTGCGGCCGGACAGGGTCTTCTCGCCGGCTTCGCTCAGGCCGGTCATCGCCAGATCGGCGAGGGCGACCGAGCGGCCCACCGACCACATCGGCCGGGCAGGCTCGGTGTAGTCGAGCGTGCCGACGTCGCCGCGCGGGCTGCGCAGGTCGGCGACGACGAAGCCCTTCTCCAGGTTGGGCCGGCGCGGCAGCTCGCCCTGGGCGGCGATCAGCTTGGCGGCGACGACCGAGGCGACCGACCAGCTCTCGCCGTTGACCGTGAGCGGCGCACCCGGCTGCAGGTTCTCCGCCGGCGGCACCGGCGTCTGCAGCGGGGCATCGAAAGCGACGACGTACCGGCCGTTGTCGTCCGAGAGCCAGCCCGACTTCTGCAGCTCCGGACCGCTCTCGAACAGGGCGTGCCACTCGTTCCAGGTGCCGTCGCCGTAGCGGTACTGCAGCCGCCCGACGATCGTGAAGTTGGCGCCCTGGTACTTGCCGGCAGAGCCGATCTGCAGGGGCGTGTGGTCGTCGAAGACCTCGGCGCTCTCGCCGATCTTTCGCAGCTGGTCGCCGGCGCGCACCACCGTCGAGCGGCAGAAGCTGCAGACCGCGAACGGCGCTGCCGCCGAGCGGAACTCGACCGGCGCGCCGCAGTTCGGACAGGCGGCGCGGTAGACGCGCTGGGGCGTGGGCGAGGTGGCCAACCCCGCCCTCTAGGTCAGCGCCATCGGCTCAGGCCAGCTTCTTCAGCAGCTCGGCCTTCTTCGCGTCGAACTCTTCCTGCGTCAGGATGCCCTTGGCCTTGAAGTCGGCGAGGCGCTCGAGCGTTGCCATCACTTCGTCGGGCCGCACGCCGGCCGCGGCAGCACCTGCCGCCGCCGCCGGCGCACCGGGCGCGGCGGCGTTCAGCCCCTGGCTGAGCTGGTTGGCGAAGGTCTGGCCGAGCGCCACGCCGGCGCCGAGGCCGACCGCGCTGCCGACGATGCCGCCACCGCCCTCGCCGCCGCCGGCGCCCGCGGCCAGCGCCGGGATCGACTGCGCGGTCTGGTACTGCATGAACTTGCCGGTGTCGCCGATCATGCCCATGCCGATCTTCTGGTCGAGGATCTTCTGCAGCTCCTCGGGCAGCGACACGTTCTGCATCGTCACCATCTCGAGCTTCAGGCCGAGCTTGGCGAACGCCGGCGCGGTCGCTTCGTTCAGCGCCTTCGCGAACTCGACCTGGTTGGCGGCGAGGTCGAGGAAGGGCGTGCCGCTGGCGCCGACCGCGTCCGAGATGTGCTGCAGCATCAGGCCGCGGAGCTGGCCGTCGAGCTCCGCGACGGTGTACTGCTCGCGCGTGCCCGAGATCTCGGTGTAGAACAGGCGCGGATCGGCGATGCGGTAGGCGTAGTTGCCGAAGGCGCGCAGGCGCACCGCGCCGAAGTCCTTGTCGCGGATCGTCACCGGCTGGGTCGTGCCCCAGCGCTGGTCGATCTGCTGGCGGGTGCTGAAGAAGTAGACATCGCTCTTGAACGGGCTCTTGAACAGCTTGTCCCAGTTCTGCAGGTAGGTGAGCACCGGCAGCGTCGCCGTGGTGAGCGTGTAGCGGCCGGGGCCGAAGACGACGGCGACCTTGCCTTCGTTGACGAACACGGCCATCTGCGATTCGCGTCCCGTGAGCGATCCGCCGTTCTGGATTTCCCGGTCTTCCATGGGGAACCGCCAGGCCAGAACGCCATCGCCATCCTCGGTCCACTCGATGATGTCGATGAACTGCTTCTTGATGAAATCCATCAGCGCCATGGCAGCGTCTCTCCGACAGGAAACCCGAACATTCAGGTGCGGGGAATAATACGCCGCGCACCGCAAAAGCAATCCCCTGGACGCGTGCGCGCACATGAACGAATCGACACCCCTCCAGCTCGCCGTCGTCGGCGCCGGACCGGTCGGCCTGGCCCTCGCCTTGCACGCTGCGAACGCCCTGCCGGAGGCCGAGATCACGCTGTTCGACGCGCGCCCGGCCGACAAGGACGTGGCCGGCGACCCGCGCACGCTCGCGCTCTCGCTCGGCAGCGTGCAACTGCTCGAGCGCCTGGGCGCCTGGCGGGCCGACACGGCACAGCCGATCGCCGAGGTGCACGTCTCGCAGCAGGCGCCTTCCCTGGCGGCGGCGTTCACCTCGCGCTTCGGCGAGCCGGCGCTGACGATCCGCGCCAGCGACGAAGGCGTGCCCCTGCTCGGGGCGGTGCTGAGCTATGGCAGGGTCGTCGCGCCGCTGCAGGAGGTGTGGCTGGCGGCGGTGGCGCGCGAGCCCGGGCGCCTGTTCAGCCGCTTCGGCGCGAGCGTCGCGGGGCTGAAGAACGTGAGCGCGCCGGCGGGCGTCGAGGTCGACGCCGGCATCGCCGAGCGCTTCGACCTCGCCGTCGTCGCCGAGGGCGGCGTGTTCGCGGCGGCGGCCAGGCAGGAGCTCGTCGACGGCCGGCGCAGCCCGGCGCTGCGCCACGACTACGGCCAGACCGCCTGGGTCGGCGTCGCCACGTTCGCCGCCGCGCCCGCCGCGGCGAACGATGTCGCCTACGAGCGCTTCACCCGTCACGGCCCGGCCGCGCTGCTGCCGCTGAAGGACGGCCGCGCCGGGCTGGTGTGGTGCGTGGACAGCGCCGACGATCCGGTGCGCGAGCTGAACGACGCGCAACGCGTCGCCGTGCTCAACACGATCTTCCATCCACGCACGCCGCGCCTCGCCGCGATCTCGCCGCTCAAGGCCTTCCCCCTCGGCCTGATCGCCGAGCGGACCCTGACCGACGGGCGCACGGTGCGCATCGGCAACGCCGCCCAGACCCTGCATCCGGTGGCCGGCCAGGGCCTCAACCTCGGCATGCGCGACGCCTTCGAGCTGGTGCGCCGGCTCGCCCGAGAGCGCGATGTCGACGCGGTGCTGCGCAAGCTCGAGTGGCAGCGCGCCCCCGACCGCTGGGCGATGATCGCCGCGACCGACTTCCTCGCCCGCAGCTTCACCTGGACCCTGCCCGGCGCCGCCGCCGCGCGCGGCCTCGGCATCGCCGCCCTGCAGGCGCTCGGCCCGGTGAAATCGGCGATCGCCCGGCAGATGATGTTCGGCTCGCGCTGACCGGCTGGGCGGCAGGCGGCGTCGCGGCGGGGCATGGTCCAATCCGGCGCACCGACCCTTCCGAGCCGCCTGCGCATGAGTCCAGATCGTCCCGACGCCGTCTCGCCTGCGCCGGCCGCACCGAGCAGCAGCGGCGGCGCACGCCGCCACATCCGGCTCACCTCGCACAGCGGCGGGTTCGGCGCGCTGCCCATCGCCTGGGGCGCGCCGAGCGCGGTGGAGCGGGGGCCGATCGTGGCCACGACCACCACCCGCGCCCACCGCAACGTGATCGGCACGCACTCCGGCTCGTACAGCGTCTATCGGGCCCTGGCCGTGGCCGCCGGCGCGCTCAAGGCGGCGCACAAGGCCGACCTGACCGACACCGCGCCGACCGACGTCATCGGCCCGCATCCCTCGTGGAGCGAGCCGAACCGGATCGTCAGCATCGACCCGTGGGGGGCAGTCGTCGCCGAGGCCTACGCCGCCGAGATGGCGGCCGGCTACGACATCCGGCCGACCATCGCCGTCACCAAGGCGCACGTGATCCTGCCCGAGGTGATCGAGGCCCTGCAATGCGGCCGACTGGTCGCCGACGGCCGCGTCCTCACCGCCGGCGGCGCGGCGATGGTCACCAAGGTCGCGGTCGAGCCGGTCTGGTACCTGCCCGGCATCGCCGCCCGCTTCGGCTGCTCGGAGACCGACCTGCGCCGGGTGCTGTTCGAGGAAACCGGCGGCATGTACCCGGAGCTCGTGACGCGCTCCGACCTCGAGGTGTTCCTGCCGCCGATCGGCGGGCAGACGGTCTACATCTTCGGCCGGCCGCAGGACCTGGCCGACCCGTCGGTGGAGCTCACCGCGCGGGTCCACGACGAGTGCAACGGCTCCGACGTGTTCGGCTCCGACATCTGCACCTGCCGGCCCTACCTCACCCATGCCATCGAGGAAGGCATCCAGGGCGCGCAGCGCGGCGGCGTCGGCCTGATCTCCTATTCGCGCAAGGAAGGCCGCGCGCTCGGCGAGGTGACCAAGTTCCTGGTCTACAACGCGCGCAAGCGCCAGGAAGGCGGCGACACCGCGGCCCGCTACTTCGCGCGCACCGAATGCGTCGCCGGCGTGCAGGACATGCGCTTCCAGGAGCTCATGCCCGACGTGCTGCACTGGCTCGGCGTGAAGAAGTTCCACCGCCTGGTCTCGATGAGCAACATGAAGTACGACGCCATCACCGGCTCGGGCATCGAAGTCGGCATGCGGGTCAACATTCCCGACGCGCTGATCCCGGCCGACGCCCGGGTCGAGATGGACGCGAAGATGGCCGCCGGCTACTTCACCCCCGGCGTCGTGCCCGATGCCGCCGAGCTGGCCAAGGCCAAGGGCCGCGGCTTCGAACCGCGGTGACGGCTTGAAAGACGCGGTCGCCCTGCTGCGCAGCACCGCCGCCGTGCGCGAGCGCGCGGGCGTGCTGCTGGCGCGGGCGCTCGAAGGCGGCTCGGCCGAGTTCGCCGTCGATCCCGGCCGGCTCGACGGCGCCGCCGACGAGGTGGCCGCCGTGACCCGCGCCCGCTATCCCTCGCTCGAGATCCCGTACCACAGCCGCTGGCGCCACTTCGAGGCCGGCGGTGTCGACCGCCGCGCCCTGCTCGACCGCGCCCTCGGCGACGCCGACGCGGCCGAGCGGGCCCGCGCCCAGATCGACCTCGCCCTGGTGAGCGTGCTTCTCGACGCCGGCGCCGGCCCCGACTGGCGCTACCGCGAGCCCGGCACCGGCCTGACGCTGAGCCGCTCCGAAGGCCTGGGCGTCGCCAGCTTCCACGCCTTCGCCGCCGGCCTGTTCTCCGGCGACCCGTCGCGCCCGCGGCAGGCCGACGCCGCCGGCCTGCGCCGCCTCGACGGCGCCGCGCTGGCCCGCGCTTTCCAGGTGGATGGCGGCAACCCGCTGGTCGGCCTCGAGGGCCGCGCGGCGCTGCTGCGGCGGCTCGGCGACGCGCTCGCGGCGGCGCCCTCGGTCTATGGCGAGGAAGGCCGGCCCGGCGGCCTGTTCGATCACGCGCCGCGGCGGCCGGCCGACGGCGGCCCCGGCTCGGCGGCCGACGGCGGCGCGGACTCGCCTGCCGCCGCCGGCAGCACCCTCCGGGCGCACGACCTGCTCGTCATCCTGCTCGACACCCTGGCGCCGATCTGGCCCACCGGCAACGCGATCGCCGGCACGCCGCTGGGCGACTGCTGGCGCCACGAGGCCGTGCCGGGCCCTGGCGCGAGCGCCGGCTGGGTGCCGTTCCACAAGCTCTCGCAGTGGCTCTGCTATTCGTTGCTCGAGCCCTTCGAATGGGCCGGCATTCCGGTCGCGGGACTCGACGCGCTGACCGGCCTGCCCGAATACCGCAACGGCGGCCTGCTGATCGATAGCGGCGTGCTGCAACCGCGCGACGCCGGCTTCGGCGCCCGCACGCACGCCGTCGGCGACGCCTTCGTCGTCGAATGGCGCGCCCTCACCGTCGCCCTGCTCGACGAGCTGGCGCCGCGCGTGCGCCGCGTCCTCGGCCTGGCGCCCGAACGGATGCCGCTCGCCTGCGTGCTCGAAGGCGGCACCTGGGCGGCCGGGCGGGCGCTGGCACAGCGCTTGCGCGGTGGGCTGCCGCCGGTCGCCGTGGCCAGTGACGGCACCGTCTTCTGAGCGCGACGCCCGACGCCACCCCTTTCACCCACGAGGCCGCCATGAACAACGTCCACGTCATCGAACACCCGCTCGTCCAGCACAAGCTCACGCTGATGCGGCGCAAGGACGCCTCCACCGCGAGCTTCCGCCGCCTGCTCAACGAGCTGGCGACGCTGATGACCTACGAGGTCACGCGCGACATGCCGATGCAGACCATCGACATCGAGACGCCGCTCGAGACGACCACCGGCCGGGTCATCGACGGCAAGAAGCTGGTGTTCGTCTCGATCCTGCGCGCCGGCACCGGCATCCTCGACGGCATGCTGTCGGTCGTGCCGGGCGCGCGCGTCGGCCACATCGGCCTGTACCGCGACCCGAAGACGCTCACCGCGGTGGAGTATTACTTCAAGATGCCGTCGGACATGCACGAGCGCGACGTGATCATCGTCGACCCGATGCTGGCCACCGGCAACTCCGCCGTCGCCGCGGTCGACCGGCTGAAGGAAGTGCGGCCGCGCTCGATCAAGTTCGTCTGCCTGCTCACCTGCCCCGAAGGCGTGAAGGCGATGAGCGAGGCCCACCCCGACGTGCCGATCTACACCGCCGCGATCGACCGCCAGCTCGACGAGCACGCCTATATCCTGCCCGGTCTCGGCGATGCGGGCGACCGCATCTTCGGCACCAAGTGAGAGTCCCGTTACCCACAAGAGAGGAGAACCCCGCCATGACCATCCGTTCCACTGCCCGCCGCCTGGCGCTCGCCGCTGCCGCACTCGCCCTGGCCGCGCCCGGCCTTGCCTTCGCCCAGGCCAAGCTGAAGGTCGCCGCCGTCTACACCGTGCCGTTCGAGCAGCAGTGGGTCGGCCGCCTGCACAAGGCGCTCAAGGCCGCCGAGGCGCGCGGCGAGATCGAATACAAGGCGAGCGAGAACGTCGCCAACGCCGACTACGAGCGGGTGATGCGCGAGTACGCCACCGCCGGCAACCAGCTCATCGTCGGCGAGGCGTTCGCCGTGGAGAGCGCGGCGCGCAAGGTCGCCAAGGACTTCCCGAAGACGATGTTCCTGCTCGGCTCCTCGGGCAAGCCGCAGGCGCCGAACTTCAGCGTCTTCGACAACTACATCCAGGAGCCGGCCTACCTCACCGGCATGATCGCCGGGGCGATGACC
>JANMCC010000203.1:0-4650 GCA_031360885.1 Burkholderiales bacterium
GGCGTGATCGTCGAGGAGAACTCGGTCCTCTCGATGGGCGTCTACATCAGCCAGAGCACGAAGATCTACGATCGCGCCACAGGCACCGTCAGCTACGGGCGCGTTCCCGCCGGCTCGGTGGTCGTGAGCGGCAACCTGCCCGCGGCCGACGGCAGCCACAGCCTGTATTGCGCGGTGATCGTCAAGCGCGTCGACGCGCAGACCCGTGCCAAGACGAGCATCAATGAGCTGCTGCGCAGCTGATCGCGCGTCGGCCATGAATCACTCCTCGAAGGAACGTCAATGAGTAGCGGCAACATGGAGCGCGTGCTGCGCCTGATGTCCGAAAAGGGCGCATCCGACGTGTACCTCTCGGCCAGCTCGCCGATCCTGATCAAGATCAACGGCCAGCTCCTGCAGCTCTCCGACCAGCCCCTCACCCACACCCAGCCGCGCCAGCTCCTTGCCGAGCTGCTGACCCCCAGCCAGCTCGAGGAGCTCGAGGACACCGGCGAGCTCAACGTCGGCGTCGGCCTCTCCGGCGTCGGCAGCTTCCGTCTTTCCGGCTTCAAGCAGCGCGGCACGATCGCCGCCGTGTTCCGCTGCATCCCGTTCGAGATTCCTTCGCTCGAGAGCCTGAACGTCCCCTCGATCCTGAACCAGCTCGTGCTCGAGAAGCGCGGCCTGATCCTGATGGTGGGCGCCACCGGCGCGGGCAAGAGCACGACCCTGGCGTCGATGATCGAGCAGCGCAACCAGGTCATGGCCGGCCACATCCTGACGATCGAGGACCCGATCGAGTTCCTGTTCAACAACAAGAAGTCGGTGGTCAACCAGCGCGAGGTCGGCCGCGATACGCAGAGCCTGCAGATCGGCCTGAAGACCGCCCTGCGCCAGGCGCCCGACCTGATCATGATCGGCGAAATCCGCGACCGCGAGACCATGACCGCGGCGATCTCCTACGCGCTTTCCGGCCACCTCGTGCTCTCGACGCTGCACGCGAACAACAGCTACCACGCGCTCGGCCGGATCCTTTCGTTCTACACGCCGGAAGCGCGGCCGGCGCTGCTCGCCGACCTGGCCGCGGGCCTGCGCGCGATCGTCTCGCAGCGCCTGATCCGCGGCGTCGCCGGCGGGCGGATGCCGGCGGTCGAGGTGCTGCTCAACACCAAGCTGATCCAGGAGCTGATCGAGCGCGGCGACTTCAGCGGCGTCAAGGAGGCGATGGAAAAGTCGATGGCCGAAGGCTCGCAGAGCTTCGAGCAGGACCTGGCGCGCATGATCAACTCGAACCTGATCACCCGCGACGAAGGCCTCGCCTACGCCGATTCGCCGACCAACCTGATGTGGCGGATGCAGAACGACATGACTCCGGTCTCGCGGATCGTGCCGAAGAAGGAAGATAACGACGACCAGCCGAGCTTCACCGAGATCACGATCGACGTGCGTCCGGAGGAAGTCGCCGGCCTCTCGCCGAACCTGCGCCGCTTCTGAGGCCGGCCGCCCCATGTCGGCGACGCTGCGCCTCGTCGAGCAGCTGATTGCGCTGCCATCGGTCACGCCGGAAGACGGCGGCTGCCAGAGGTTGATCGCAGAGCGGCTGGGTCCGCTCGGATTCGACTGCACCGCCCTGCCGTTCGGCCCCGAGGGCAAGCGCGTCAGCAACCTGTGGGCACACCGGCCCGGCAGCGACCGCGGCGGCAAGCTCCTCGTCTTCGCCGGCCATACCGACGTCGTGCCCACCGGCCCGCTTTCCGCCTGGACCAGCGACCCGTTCGTGCCGACCCATCGCGACGGCAGGCTGTACGGCCGCGGCGCCGCCGACATGAAGAGCTCGATCGCGGCGATGGTGGTCGCCGCCGAGGAGTTCGTCGCCGCCCGACCCGCCCATGGCGGCGGCGTGGCCCTCCTGATCACCAGCGACGAGGAAGGTCCCTCGATCGACGGAACCGCGCGCGTCTGCGACTGGCTGGTCGAGCGCGGCATGCAACTCGACTACTGCATCGTCGGGGAGCCCACGTCCGTCGAACGGATCGGCGACACGATCAAGAACGGCAGGCGCGGCACGCTCAGCGGCAAGCTGCGCGTCTTCGGCGTGCAGGGCCACATCGCCTATCCGCACCTGGCGAAGAACCCGATCCACCTCGTCGCGCCGGCTCTGGCCGAACTGGTCGGCATCGACTGGGACCGCGGCAGCGCGCACTTCCAGCCGACCTCTTGGCAGATCTCGAACATCCATGCCGGCACCGGCGCGGGCAACGTCATCCCCGGCGAGGTGGTGATCGACTTCAACTTCCGCTTCAGCACCCAGTCGACGCCGGAATCGCTGAAGGCGCGCGTGGATCTGCTGCTGAGAAGGCACGACCTCCGCTTCGAGATCGCCTGGACGCTCGGCGGCGAGCCCTTCCTCACGTCGCCCGGCGTCCTGAGCGAAGCCCTTGCGGCGGCGATCCGCGAGCACGCCGGCCTCGCCTGCGAGCTCTCGACCTCGGGCGGCACGTCCGACGGCCGATTCATCAAGAAGATCTGCACCGAGCTGATCGAGTTCGGCCCGGTCAACGAGAGCATCCACAAGGTCGACGAATTCGTCGAAGTCGCGAGCCTGGAGGTGCTGAAGAACGTCTACCTCGGCGCGCTGCAGAGGCTGGTGGCATGACGCTGGTGGAGCTGGTCGTCGCCCAGAGCGAGCGACTGAAGCAGGCCGGCGTGTCTTTCGGCCATGGCACCGGCAACGCCTTCGACGAGGCCGCCTGGCTGGTCACCTGGGCGATCGGCCAGCCGCTCGACGCGCTCGAGACACGCGGCCAGCGCGAGATCGCGCCGGCCGACGTCGCCAGGGCCGAGGCGCTGATCGCCCGCCGCATCGAGAGCCGCCAGCCCGCCGCCTACCTGACCGGCGAGGCCTGGCTGCAGAACGTGCCGTTCACGATCGATGCGCGTTCGATCGTCCCGCGCTCGTACATCGCCGAGTTGCTCGTCGACGGCGAGGAGACCGGCACCCTCGACGCCTGGCTCTCCGACCGCACCCGACGCGTCCTCGACCTGTGCACCGGCAACGGCAGCCTCGCGGTGATCGCGGCGATGGCCTATCCCGAGATCGAGGTCGACGCCGCCGACATCAGCGCCGAAGCGCTCGAGATCGCCCGCATCAATGTGGCCCGGCACGGCCTCGGCGCGCGAATCCGGGTGCTCGAGTCGGACCTCTGCGCCGCGCTGCCGGGACGCTACGACCTGATCCTCTGCAACCCGCCTTATGTCACCGATGCGAGCATGACGGCCCTGCCCGCCGAGTACCGGGCCGAGCCGGCGCTCGCGCTCGCCGGCGGCGCCGACGGCATGGACCTGATCCGGCGCATCGTCGCCGAGGCGCCGGCGCACATGACCGACGACGCGGTGCTGGTGCTCGAAGTCGGCCACGAGCGCGCCGGATTCGAGGCCGCGTTCCCGCGCCTCGAATGCGCCTGGCTGGAAACGAGCGCCGGCGAAGACGCGGTGGTGCTGATCGAGCGTCGCGCCCTCCTGGGTTAAGGCCCGGTCCGGGCCGGCCGCGCGCCCGCGAGCGCGCATCGGCGGCAGCGGTGAAAATCGCCCGATGCTCGTCCTCTCCCAGCTTTCCCTCCGCCGCGGCGTCAAGCTCGTCCTCGACCGGGCCAGCGTCACCATCAACCCCGGCGAGAAGGTCGGCCTGGTCGGCCGCAACGGCGCCGGCAAGTCCTCGCTGTTCTCGCTGCTCGCGGGCAGGCTCTCGGCCGACGCCGGCGATCTCTCCCTGCCGCCGCGCTGGCGGATCGCCGAGGTGGCGCAGGACATGCCGGAAACCGCCGAAGGCGCGACCGACTTCGTCCTCGAAGGCGACACCGTGCTGGCCGAGGCGAACGCCTGGCTGGCACGCGCCGAAGCCAGTGGCGACGGCCACGACATCGCCGACGCCCACCACGCGATCAGCGAGGCCGGCGGGTTCGACGCCCGGCCGCGCGCGCAGGCGATGCTGATGGGCCTGGGCTTCAAGAACGCCGAGCTCGACCTGCCGGTGAACAGCTTTTCCGGCGGCTGGCGGATGAGGCTGCAGCTCGCCCGGGCGCTGATGTGCCCGGCCGACCTGATGCTGCTCGACGAGCCGACCAACCACCTCGACCTCGACGCCCTGGTCTGGCTCGAGGCCTGGCTGCAGCGCTACGCCGGCACGATGATCGTCATCAGCCACGATCGCGAGTTCCTCGACGCCATCACCAAGGTCACGCTGCATCTCGACGAGACCAAGCTCGTCCGCTACACCGGCAACTACAGCGCGTTCGAGGAAATGCGCGCGATCCGCCTCAGCCAGGCGCAGGCGAGCTACGAGAAGCAGAAAGAGCGCATGGCGCACCTGCAGAAGTTCATCGACCGCTTCAAGGCCAAGGCGAGCAAGGCGAAGCAGGCGCAGAGCCGGGTCAAGGCGCTGGCGCGGATGGAAAAGATCGGCCCGGTGCTGACCAGCGCCGACTTCCAGTTCGAGTTCCGCGAGCCGCTCAGCCTGCCGAACCCGATGCTCGCCTTCGCCGACGTCGCCTGCGGCTACCTCTCCGCCGAGCACGGCGAGAAGCGAGTCGTCGACGACATCGACCGCTCGGTCCTCGCCGGCCAGCGCATCGGCATCCTCGGCGCCAACGGCCAGGGCAAGTCGACGCTGGT
>JANMCC010000212.1:0-5755 GCA_031360885.1 Burkholderiales bacterium
GTCAGGCCGAGGTGCAGCGGATAGTCGCACTGCCGCGCCAGGGCCCGGTAGACGCTGATCAGGTCCTGCACGCCCGACATCTTGCAACTGAGGATGATCTGCTCCGGCGCCAGGCCGATCTCCTCGGCACGCCGCGCCGAAGACAGCGCCGAGAGGATGATCGCCCGGTACATGATCTGCCGCGGCTCGTGCGGGTCGGCAAGCTTCGCGTTCTCGTCCATCAGCTCGGTTAGCAGCTCCTGGTCGAGGCTGCCCCAGTTGACGCCGATCCGCACCGGCTTGGCGAACTTCGCCGCCACCTCGACCATCTGCGCGAACTGGCGGTCGTGCTTGTCGCCCTTGCCGACGTTGCCGGGGTTGATGCGGTACTTGGAGAGGGCCTCGGCGCAGGCCGGAAAGTCGGCGAGCAGGCGATGGCCGTTGTAGTGGAAGTCGCCGATCAGCGGCACGTCGATGCCCATGCGGTCGAGCTGCTCGCGGATGTGCGGCACGGCGGCGGCGGCCTCGGGCGTGTTGACGGTGATGCGCACCATCTCCGAGCCGGCGATCGCCAGCTCCTTGACCTGGATCGCGGTGCCGATCGCGTCGACCGTGTCGGTGTTGGTCATCGCCTGCACCCGCACCGGCGCATCGCCGCCGACGGTGACGATGCGCGCGCCCCAGCGCACGCTGGCCTGGCGCGAGCGGCGCGGCGCGGGCCGCGCCGGTTCGACGAAGGCATCGAGGGGAGATCGGTCGTCGCGCATGCTAGCTACCTGAGTTCGAGACGGGCCACGTTGTCGCGCGTGAAGGCGCGAAGATCGGTCGGCTGACCCCGAAAGACGAGTTCCGTTCCCGCCGCGTTGCCGATCCGCACGCGCAGCGGCGGCGCGCCGTCGACGCCGACCGCCTCGCCCGGCTTCAGCAGGCGCGAGACGAGCGGCTGGCCGCGGCCGTCGGTGACCTCGATCCACGACGGCGCCGTCGTCCGCAATTGAAGCATGCCGGCCGGCAAGGCATCGGCAGTCGCCGCCGAAGCCGCCGGGGCTGGCGACACCGCGGCGACGACCACCGCCGGCGCCCCGGCGGAGGCCGGTTCGGTCGCCGCGGGCGTTGCCGCCGGGGGCGACGAGCTGGCCGCGGTCGCCGATGGCGCCGCCGTCGAGGCGGCCGGTGTCGCATCGCTGCCCGCCCTGATTCCGGCGTCGCCCACGAATTCCGGCGGCATGCCGGGCTCCACCTTCGCCTGCGCCGCGGCGGCCGACGCCGGCCGCGACGACCCGACGGAGGCGCCGATGAAGCCGGCGGGCAGCAGCAACACCACCACGGCGGCGATCAGCAGCAGCAGTGCCAGCCCATAGGCCGGATTGGCCAGCGCCGCCGGCCAGTTGCTCTGCACGAGCACGCCCGGGCGCTCGCGGAACGGCGTGTTCAGGCCTTCGCCCACGTTCTCCAGGCCATGCCCGGGCGGCGGCGGCAGCAGCCGCATCACCGGCGCCGGATCGGTCTTCAGCGCCCGGCAGACGGTCTGCGCCAGCGCCCGGGTGAAGGTGGCGTCGGGCAAGGCGTCGAAGCGGTCGGACTCGAGCATCTCGAGCTTCTTCGGCGAGACCTTGATCGCCGCCGCGAGCGCGGCGATGTGCAGGCCCTGCTTCTCTCGCGCTTCGCGCAGCAGCCGCCCGGCCGTCACCTCGCCGGCCGGCGCCGTGGCGCCCGCCCCATCACTCATCGAAGGCGCCGCGCGTGAAGGCCGCGGCTTCGCGCGATTCGGGGAAGCGGTTGGTCAGCTGCCTGCCGAACTCGGTGGTCCCCGCCCAGTTGCCGAGCTTGTGCTCGATCCGGGCGGCCAGCCACAGGGTCTGCGCGTTCGAGACGCCGGCCAGGGCGTTGACGCGACGGATGTAGAAACGCGCGCGCTCGTAGTCGCCGCGGCGATAGAGCACCTCGGCCAGGTTGGTGACGGTGAAGGGATTGCTCGGATCGAGCTCGTAGGCGCGCACCAGCGCGGTCTCCGACTCGGCAAGCTGACCGGCATAGGCCAGGCAGACGCCCTGGGTGAGCTGAGTCCGGGCGGCGCCGGCGTACTGCGGCACTGCCAGCGCCTGCGCGAACATCGCGTTCGACTCGGGATAGCGCTTCTGCTGGCAGAGGTAGTAGCCGTAGTTGTGCATCGCGTCGGCGTCGCGCGGATTGAGCTGCAGGGCGCGCTTGAAGCTCTCTTCGGCGAGCACGTGGTCGCCGAGATTGGCGTAGATGAGGCCGCGCAGGTTGAAGGCCTCGCCATAGTTCGGGTCGGCGGCGATCGCCAGCTTCACCTGGTCGAGCGCGGTCGTCATCTGCTTCTGGCCGAAGTAGGCCGACGCCAGCTCCATCCGCGCCCGGGCACGCTTTTGCGCCTCCGGCTCGTCGGACGCGGTGATCCGGTCCTTGGTTTCGTTGGCCGGTGCGGTGGTGGCGCGCGGGCCCGTGCCTGGCGCCGGGCCGGCGGCGATGCAGCCGGCGAGCGCGAAGGCAACGCCGGCCAGCAGCGCGACACGATGGAGCAAGGCGCCCGGCCTCACTGCGCGCTCCGCGCCCCGGCGGGGGACGCACCGGAACGACGCTGGATGCGCACCGGCACCGCCCGCACGCTGCGCTCGGCGACGCGGGTGCGGTCCTGCACCTCGCCGGCGAGCTGGCCGCAGGCGGCGGCGATGTCGTCGCCGCGGGTCTTGCGCACCGTGGTGACGATCCCGCCCTCCTGGAGCACGGCAGCGAAAGCGGCGACACGCCCCGGCGACGAGCGGTGCAGCCCCGACGCCGGGAAGGGATTGAACGGGATCAGGTTGATCTTGCAGGCGAGCCCCGAGCCGGCTCTGCCGTCGCCGCGAACCAGCGCGAGCAGCGCACTCGCCTGCTCCGGCGAGTCGTTGACGCCGTCGAGCATGCAGTACTCGAGGGTGATGAAGTCGCGCGGCGCGCGCTCGAGGTAGCTGCGGCAGGCGGCGAACAGCTCGGCGATCGGGTACTTGCGGTTCAGCGGCACGAGCTCGTCGCGCAAGGCGTCGTCGGGCGCATGCAGCGAGACCGCGAGCGCGACCGGGCAGTCGTCGCGCAGGCGCTCGATCATCGGCACCACGCCCGAGGTCGAGACCGTCACCCGCCGGCGCGACAGGCCGTAGCCGTGGTCGTCGAGCATGGTGCGCAGGGCGGGCACGAGGGCCGCGTAGTTCTGCAGCGGCTCGCCCATGCCCATCATGACGACGTTGGTGATCGCGCGCTCGCCCGGGGCGAGCCCGAGGCGGCGGCGCAGGTCGAACTCGGCGTGCCAGAGCTGGGCGACGATCTCGGCGCTGTTCAGGTTGCGGCTGAAGCCCTGGTGGCCGGTGGCGCAGAAGCGGCAGTTGACGGCACAGCCGGCCTGCGACGAGATGCAAAGCGTGCCTCGGCCCGGCTCGGGAATGAAGACGGTCTCGATGGCGTCGCCGGCGCCGACGTCGAACAGCCACTTGATCGTGCCATCGGCGGCGACCTGCTCGCTCGCCACCGGCAGCGCTTCGATCACTGCGCTCGTCGCCAGCTTGTCGCGCAGCGACTTGGCCAGGTCGGTCATCGCCGCCGGATCGCGCTCGCCGCGCTGGTGGATCCAGCGGAACAGCTGGGTCGCGCGAAAGCGCTTCTCGCCGATCTGCTCGCAGAAGTCGCCGAGTCCGGCGCGGTCGAACTGGAGCAGGTTGACCATGCCGAAGGTCGTTCGCGAGGCCTCAGCGGGCGTGAACGTTCATGCCGGCGAAGAAGAACGCGATCTCGACCGCGGCGGTCTCGGCGGCGTCGGACCCATGGACCGCATTGGCGTCGATGCTGGCGGCGAAATCGGCCCGGATCGTGCCCTTGTCGGCCTTCTTCGGATCGGTCGCGCCCATCAGCTGGCGATTCTTCGCGATCGCGTCCTCGCCTTCGAGGACCTGGATCATCACCGGGCCTGACATCATGAACGAGACCAGGTCGTTGAAGAACGGACGCGCCTTGTGCACGGCGTAGAAAGCCTCGGCCTCGGCACGCGACAGGTGCGCCATGCGCGCGGCGAGGATCTTCAGGCCCGCGCCATCGAAGCGCGAGTAGATCTGGCCGATGACGTTCTTGGCGACGGCATCCGGCTTGATGATCGAAAGGGTGCGTTCGACGGCCATGGGATCTTTCTCCGGCTACTTGGGCAAAGCCTTCGATTGTAGGGGCGGCGCGGTCTCCGATGGCCTGCGCGGGTCAGCGGCCACGCCGACCGCCGCCACCACCACCGCCACCCCCCCCGCCGTAGCCGCCACCCCCTCCGCCGCTGCGGCCGCCGCCGCCACCGCCGAAGCCGCCGCCACGATTGCCGCCGCGGTTCTTGCGATGCACGGCGTCGGCGCCGATATAGCCCATCGAGGTCTGCAGCGGATCGGGCTGCTTCGGGTCGCCCTTGGGCCCGCTCGCCGGCCGCGGCGCGCTGCCGCCCGCGCCGAAGCCGCTGTTCGGGCCGATCCTGCGGCCCTGGACGAAGCGGTGGTCGAAGGTCTGCTGCAGCGGATTGGGAATCCGGCTCGGATCGAAATCGTCGTCGATGTCGTCGTCGCCCACCGGCCTCGGCTCCTGTTCCACCGGAGCGCTGGGCGGCGCTTCGAAGCGCGCCTCGTCGGGCCGGCGCGGACCCTGCTGCTGGCGATTACGGTCGTTGCCCTGGCGGTTGCTGTTGTTGTTGTTGGTGCCGCGCGGGCCGCGCTCGTCGCGGCGTGCGCCGCCGCCTTCGGGCCGCGCATCGTTGCGCTGCTGACCCTCGCCCTGCGGATTGGCCAGGCGGCGGATCGCCTTGACGTCGGCCTCGTCGAGGTCGACCCAGACGCCCCGCTTCAGTCCGAGCGGCAGCACCACCGTGCCGTAGCGGATTCGGATCAGCCGGCTGACGGTGAGGCCCACCGCCTCGAACAGCTTCCTCACCTCGCGGTTGCGGCCTTCGGTGATGACCACGCGGTACCAGGTGTTGAGGCCCTCGCCGCCACCGTTGGCGATCGACTTGAACGCCGCCCGCTGGCCCTCGACCTCGACGCCTTCCAGCAGCTGCGCCCGCTCGGCGTCGCCAAGCGTGCCCATCACCCGCACCGCGTACTCGCGCTCGACGCCGAAGCGCGGATGCATGAGCTGGTTGGCCAGGCCGCCGGAGTTGGTGAAGAGCAGCAGCCCTTCGGTGTTGATGTCGAGCCGGCCGACCGACTGCCACTTGCCCTGGTGCAGCCGCGGCAGGCGCCGGAACACGGTCGGCCGGTGCTCGGGATCGTCGTTGGTGACGATCTCGCCGGCCGGCTTGTGGTACGCGAGGATGCGCGCCGGCGGCGGCACGATGCGCACCCGCACGGGCTTGCCGTCGACCTCGATCCGGTCGCCGAAGGAGATGCGCTGGCCGGTGTGCGCCGGCTCGCCGTTGACCGTGATCCGCCCTTCGACGATCAGGTCTTCCATGTCGCGGCGCGAGCCGATGCCGGCCTGCGCCAGCACCTTGTGCAGCTTGGGCGCATCGGGCTCGGCGGCGAGGACGCGCTTGCTGGCGGCCTCCTCGGTCTCGACCGGCGCCTCGGCATCGACGTCGAATTCGCCCGCCAGCACCTTGGCAAAGACCTCGTCAGCCTCGGGCGGCACGACCGGCTGCAGGTGCAGCGGCAGCGGACCTTCGAAATTCGGCGGCAGCGGCAGCATCGGCGCACGGCGCGGCCGGTTGCCGTCTCCCCCGCTCCCGCCCCCGGCGCCTCCACCCTCGCCCGCTTCG
>JANMCC010000217.1:0-9624 GCA_031360885.1 Burkholderiales bacterium
CTTCGCTGTTCAAGCAAAAGCAGGAGATGGTGGCGCAGACTTTGGCCGTGCTCGGCTCGCGCCGGCGCTTCGACGGCTATGTGGAGATCGGCTCGAAGGCGAGGTACTTCGCGAGCCTGGCGAAGAAGCTCGACCTCGAAGGCCCGTGCTACTTCGTCGACGAGCGCGCGCCCGGCTTTTCCGCCGCCGACATCCTTGAGCGCGGCGGTATCGCCAAGCAGGGAGTGCACGTGCCGCTGCAGGACTACGAGCCTATCGCGGCCGCGGCGATCGCCGACGCCAGCGTCGACCTCGTGACCTGCTACGTCGGCCTGCACCACATGACCGCCGAGCGCCTGAAGCCGTTCCTCGACTCGGTGGCGCGCGTACTCCGGCCGGGCGGCGCCTTCATCGTCCGCGATCACGACGTCACCTCGGAAGAGCTGCGCGCGATCGTCTCGCTGGCGCACACCGTGTTCAACGCCGGGCTCGGCGAGACCTGGGAGACCAACCAGGCCGAGCTGCGCTTCTTCGAGCCGGGCGAGACCTGGGTGCGCCGCCTGCACGAGGCCGGCTTCGACGACCGCGGCCACCGCCTGCTGCAGGACAACGACCCGACGCAGAACGCGCTGTTCTGCTTCGAGAAGCGCGACACGGTCAACGCCGCCGCCGCGAGCCGCGACCCCGCCGTGTCTGCATGAGCCGTCGCCGGATCCGGCGCTTCGCCTGCGGGCTGGCTGCGGCCCTCGCCGTCGCCGCCGGGGTGGCGCGCGCCGCCGACGATGCGCCGTTCGTCGCACCGGTCGTCGGTCACCTGGCGACCGTCCTGACCGCGCCGGAGGACCGGCGCACGCCCGACCAGACCTTCCTCACCTTTCCCGAGTGGTACCTGGTGCACAGCCCGGCCGAGTACGCGCGCTTTCTCGCGCGCAGCGAGCCGCCGAGCGCCTTTCCGCTGTTCGCGCACATCGGCCAGTTCTGGCAGGGCTACCACGCGGTCAACCGCGAGGTCGCCCGCTACCCCTTCAACGCCGGCTACCACCTGATGGTGATGGTGATAGGCACCAGCACGACGGTCGAGTACGCGCTCAAGGGCATCTACGAGCACACGATCGGCCGGCTCGCCGAAGCGACCGTCGGCGGCAGCGCGCCGGTCGCCGAGGAGCGCCTGTATGCCGCCTACGCGCAGGCCTACGTCGACTTCATCCGCATCGAGCCCTGGTACAAGTTCGACTTCGTCGCGCCGCTGGCCGAGCTCTGGTCGGACCTGCCGCTTTCCGGGCCGAACCTGATCCGCCGCTGGGAACGCCGCTTCGCGCTCACCACCGAGCTGCTCGTCAAGGAAGGCTATGCGCGCCTCATCAAGCTCGGCACGCAGTCGGTGTACGACGCGCCCAGGCCTGTCACCGCGGTAGTGCTGAGCAAGGCGCCCGAGCCCGACGCGGCGACGTATCCCGACTACAACGCCCGCAACGCCGAGGGCCCCGAGGTCCTCGCGACGATCCCCCGCTACGAGGCGTTCACCGCCTACAGCCGCTGGCTGGCCGGCCAGGGCATCGACTTCCGCGAGATCGCGGGCAACGACGGCGAGGTGCTCGTGAGCGTGCTCGTGCCCACCGCATGGATGAGCTCGGGTCCGGGCCGGACCCTGTTCGAGCAGCCCATCGTCACCCGCCCGGGGCAGAAGCGCGCCGTGCTCGCGGTGCGCGTCAACCAGCTCGCGGCGCTGCTCCGCTCGTGGGGCGAGAAGCGCGGCGGCGTGCTCGTCGAGCACATCTACGACTTCTGATGCGCCGCGCGCTCGCCCGCCTGCTGGTCGCGGCGCTCGCCCTGATGCTGCTGCTGGCGCTCGGGCTCGTCGGCTGGCTGGGCTATGCCAGCATGAAGCGGAGCCAGCGCGAGCGCATGACGGCCGAATCGCTGGCCCCGGCCACGGGCCGTTGGGTCGAGGTCGGCGACAGCCGCCTGTTCGTCCAGGAATGGGGCCCGCGGGACGGCCCCGTGCTGCTGCTGACGCACGGCACCGGGGCCTGGAGCGGCACCTGGTTCGAGCTGCCGGAGACGTTGGCCGCCGCCGGCTGGCGCGTCGTCGCCGTCGACCTGCCGCCGTTCGGCTTCAGCGTCTGGAGCAGCCGCGGCGGCGAGCTCGACTACTCGCGGCCCGCGCAGGCGACGCGGCTGCTGCGCCTGATCGAGTCGGTGGGCGGGCCGGGAGAAGTCACCCTGGTCGGCCATTCGTTCGGCGCCGGCCCGGCGCTCGAGGCCGCGGTGCGCGATTCCTCGCACCTGCGCCGGCTGGTGCTGGTCGATGCCGCGCTCGGCCTCGGCCCCGCGGGCGAGGCGCCGAGCTGCAGCCCGCTGCCGACCTGGGCGTCGTGGCTGTTCGGCCGCCGCGATGTCCGCGCGGCATTGATTTCCGGCAGCGCGACCTATCCCGACTTCACCGCGCCCCTGATCGGCAGTCTCGTCCATCGCAAGGACGCGGTCACGCCCGAACGCGTCGCCGCCTACCAGGTGCCGATGCGCCGGTTCTCCTACGGCGCCGACCTGGGCGACTGGGCCTACGCGTTCGCGGGCGCGGGTTGCGAGCCGGCGGCGAGCCTCGATCCGCTGAGGCTCGCCACCTGGTCGCGCGGCGGCCCGCCCGTCATCCTGCTCTGGGGCGCGGCCGACACCGTCACGCCGGTCGCCCAGGCACGCGCTCTCCTGCGCTGGATGCCGGAAACGATACTGGTCGAGCTGCCCGACCTGGGCCACATTCCGCACATCGAGGACCCGGCCGCGTTCGCGGGTGCGTTGCTCGGCGCCGTCGGCCGGGCCGAGCCCGTCGTCCGCCCGGCGGCCGGGGCCGCCAAGGTCCCGCAACGCAAAGACCACCGACCATGACCCTGCGCCTCTTCTCGTTCGTGGCGATCCTCGCCGCCCTGCTCGCCGCCTGCTCCGGCGCCGCCGCGCAAACCGCCTGGCCCGAGCGGCCGATCACGATGATCGTGCCCTTCCCGCCCGGTGGCGTGGCCGACACGGTGGCGCGGCCGCTGGCCGAGGCGCTGGGCCGCGAGCTGAAGCAATCGGTGATCGTCGAGAACAAGGCGGGCGCCGGCGGCGCCCTCGGCATCGGCGTGGCGGCGCGCGCCCCGGCCGACGGCTACACCGTGCTGCTCAGCCTCTCGTCGATCTCGATCCTGCCCGAGGCCGACGCGATCCTGAACCGCAAGCCCGCGTACACGCTGGACCAGTTCAAGCCGATCGCCCGTTTCACCGCCGACCCGACGGTGCTGGTGGTGCGCGCCGATGCGCCATGGCGAACGCTGCAGGAGTTCGTTGCCGACATGAAGCGCCAGCCGGCGCGCTACAACTACGGCAGCTCGGGCAACTACGGGACCATGCACGTGCCGATGGAGATGCTCAAGTCCTCGGCCGGGTTTCGCATGACGCACATCCCGTACACCGGCGCCGGGCCGGCCATCGTTGCCCTCCTCGCCGGGCAGATCGACGCGATCGCCAGCGGCCCCTCGACCGTGGTGCAGCAGATCCAGGCGGGCAAGCTCCGCGCGCTGGCGCACTGGGGCGAGCATCCGCTCGCCGCCCTGCCCGGCGTGCCCAGCCTCGCGCAGAGCGGCTACCCGGTGCGCTTCGCGCAATGGTCGGCCCTCTTCGTGCCGAGCAGGACGCCCGACGACGTCATCCAGAAGCTGCGCGCCGCCGCGGCGCGCGCCGCCGCCGACCCGACGGTGCGCCAGGTGGTGAACAAGGCCGGCAGCCCGATCGAGTACCTCGACGCGCCCGAGTTCCAGACCTACTGGGACGCCGACGCCGCGGTGATGACCCAGGCGGTGCGCAAGATCGGCAAGCTCGAGTGAGCGAGCCGCCGCAGTCGGGTCGTTTCCCCTAGCGCCGCTGGCGCACCGATTCGTAAAGGCAGATCGCCGCTGCGGCGGCGACATTGAGCGACTCCTCGCCGCCGGGCTGGGGAATGCGCACGACCGAAGCGCAGCGCGCCTGCACCGCGGCGCCGGCGCCGGCGCCCTCGTTGCCGAACACCCAGGCGCACGGCCAGGCGAGCGCCGCCTCGGCCACGCTCTGCCCGGCGTGCGAGCTGGTGCCGACGAGCGGAATCGCCAGCCTCTCCAGGTCGCTGTCGTGGCGGTTCTCGATCAGGCCGAGGCCGAAGTGCGCGCCCATCCCGGCGCGCAGCACCTTCGGCGACCAGAGCGACGCCGTGCCTTCGAGGGCGATCACCTGGACGAAGCCGAACGCGGCGGCGCTGCGCAGGATCGAGCCGACGTTGCCGGCGTCCTGCACCCGGTCGAGGACGATGGTGGGCGCATCGGCGCGAATCGCAGGCGGGGCCGGAAGCGGCACGACGTAGACGACCGGCGGCGGCGTCTCCAGGCCGCTCAGCTCGGCCAGCGCCGCATCGGCGACGACCACGGTCGACGCGGCGGCCTCCGCCAGGGCGACGTGGGCGCCCTGCTGCCAGGCGCTTTCCGACAGCAAGGCGTGCGGCGCCGGTGCGCCGCCGCGCGCGACCCAGGCCTGGCAGAGATGCTCGCCTTCGAGCAGGAGCTGGCCGAGCTTGCGGTACTCGCCCGGGTGGCGAGCGAGCTTTCGCAGCCGTACCAGCAGCGGGTTGTCGCGCGAGGTGACGTAGGTGAGCTTGTTGCCAGGCACTTCAGAACAACCGGTCCATGACTTCGCGCACCGGCGCGAAGCTGCGCCGGTGATGCTTGCAGGCGCCGTGCTCGCGCAAGGCGGCGAGGTGCCCGGGCGTGGAGTAGCCCTTGTGGCCGTCGAAGCCGTATTCGGGATGCTCGTCGTGCAGCGCGACGAGCAGGCGGTCGCGATGAACCTTGGCGATGATCGAGGCGGCCGAGATCGCCCGCACCCGCGCGTCGCCGCCGACGACGGTGCGAACCGGCATGCCGAGTTCGGGCCGCTGGTTGCCGTCGACCAGGACGATGCTCGGCTGCTGGCCCAGGCCTTCGACCGCGCGGCGCATGGCCAGCAACGCAGCGCGCAGGATGTTGAAGCGGTCGATCTCCTCGACGCTGGCCTCGGCGACGCTGCAGCAGACCGCGCGGCGGCGGATCTCGCGGTCGAGCCGCTCGCGCTCCTCGGGCCGCAGCAGCTTCGAGTCGTTGAGGCCGCGGATCGTCCCCCGCTCGGACAGGATCACTGCCGCCGCCACCACCGGCCCGGCGAGCGGACCGCGGCCGACCTCGTCGACACCGGCCATCGGCCCGCTGACGTCGACGATCAGGCGCAGCTTGTCGGCGCGAAAGAAGGTCCTGGCGTGCATCGCGCCATCATCCCTTGAGAACGGCTTCGATCGCGTCAGTGGCCAGGCGCGCCGTGTCGCGGCGCAGCTCGCGGTGCACCGCTTCGAAGCGCACCCGGAGGGCCTCGCAGGCGGCCGGGTCGTCGAGCCACCTGAACGCCGCGGCGGCGATCTTCTCCGGGCTCGCATCGCGCTGCAGCAGCTCCGGCACGGCGAAATCGCGCAGCAGAATGTTCGGCAGCGAGATCCACGGCTGATAGTGCATGCGCTTGCCCATCTGCCAGGAGATCGCGTGCATCGCATAGACGACGACCAGCGGCCGCTTGAAGAGCGCCGCCTCGAGCGTGGCCGTGCCGCTGGCGACCAGCGCCACGTCGCAGGCGGCGAGCGCCTCGTGCGAGCGGCCGTCGAGCAGCTCGATCGGCACCTCGGGCGCGTACTGGCGGCGGATCGGCTCGATCACGTGGCGCAGCCCGGTGACGACCGGGACGACGAAGCGCGTTCCCGGCCGCGCCTTGAAGATCTCGCGGGCGGCGCCGAACAGGCGCGGCGCCACGTACTGGATCTCGGAGCGCCGGCTGCCGGGCAGCACCGCGATCAGCGTCTCCTCATCGCTCACGCCGAGCCCGGCGCGCGCCGCGGCCCGCGGCGGCTCGAGCGGGATCTCGCTGGCGATCGGGTGGCCGACGTAGACCGCGTTGACGCCGTGCTTCTCGTAGATTTCGGGCTCGAACGGGAAGATGCAGAGCACCAGGTCGGCCGCCTTCTTGATCTTCTCGACGCGCTTGCCGCGCCAGGCCCAGATCGAGGGGCTGATGAAGTGCACCGTCTTCACCCCCGCGGCGCGCAGCTTGACCTCGAGGTCGAGGTTGAAATCGGGCGCGTCGACGCCGATGAAGGCGTCGGGCTTGTCCTTCATCAGCCGCTCGGTGAGCTGGTTGCGGATGCCGACGATCTCGCGGAAGTGGCCGAGCACCTCGACGTAGCCGCGGACCGCGAGCTTGTCGTGCGGCCACCAGGCGGCAAAGCCGCGCTCGGCCATCTTCGGCCCGCCGATGCCTTCGGCCGTGAGCGCCGGCCAGCGGGCGCGCAAGCCGTCGAGCAGCAGCCCGGCGAGCACGTCGCCCGAGGCCTCGCCCGCGACCATCGCGAAGCGCGGAGATTCAGGATTCATTGGCGGGAGCGGGAAAGTCAGCGCGCGATGCCCCGCGTCGCGTCGGCGAGGAACGCCGTCATGAGCTGCACCTCGGCGGCGGCCTCGGGCTGGCTCCCGGCCAGGGCGGCGATGCGGGCGCGCGCCTCGTCGAAGGCGAGGCCCTCGCGGTAGAGCAGGCGGTGCATCTGCTTGACCGCGGCGATGCGCTCGGCGCTGAAGCCGCGCCGGCGCAGGCCCTCGACGTTGAAGCCGCGCACCGCCAGCGGATTGCCGTCGACCATCATGTACGGCGGCACGTCCTTCGACACGTGGCTGGCGAAGGCGCACATCGCATGCGCGCCGAACTTGACGAACTGGTGCAGGCCGCTCTGCCCGCCGACGATCGCCCAATCGCCCAGGTGCACGTGGCCGGCGAGCCCGGCGAAGCTGGCGATGATGGTCTGGTTGCCGATCCGGCAGTCGTGCGCGATATGCACGTAGGCCATGATCCAGTTGTCGTCGCCGATCACTGTCTTGCCCGCGTCCTGGACCGTGCCCAGGTGGATCGAGCAGAACTCCCGGATCGTGTTGCGGTCGCCGATCTCGAGCTCGGTCGGCTCGCCGGCGTACTTCTTGTCCTGCGGCGGCGTGCCGATGGAGCACGACTGGTGGATGCGGTTGTCGCGGCCGATCGTGGTGTGCCCCTCGATCAGCGTGTGCGGGCCGACGGTCGTGCCCGAGCCGATGCGAACGTTCTTGCGGACGATGCTGTATGCGTCGACCGAGACGGTGTCGTCGAGCTCGGCGCCGGCCTCGACGATGGCCGTCGGGTGGATCGTCGCCATCGCGTTTCGCTCAGTCGATCCGGCGCACGGTGCAGGTCAGCTGCGCCTCCACCGCGAGCTCGCCGTCGACCGTCGCCCGGGCGGTGAACTTGAACACCCCCGACTTCATGCGATCGAGGGTGACGTCGAGGATCAGCTGGTCGCCGGGCTCGACCGGGCGCTTGAAGCGCGCGCCGTCGATGCCGGCGAAGTAGTAGATCTGGTTCTCCTCGGGCGAGGCGCCGACGGCGTCGAACGAGAGCAGCGCCGCCGCCTGCGCCAGCGCCTCGATCATCATCACGCCGGGCATCACCGGGCGCTTCGGGAAGTGACCGAGGAAATACGGCTCGTTCGCCGAGACGTTCTTCACCGCCTTGATCCGCTTGCCGTGCGCGAGCTCGAGCACCCGGTCCACCATGAGGAACGGATAGCGGTGCGGCAGCTGCTTGAGGATCTGGTGGATGTCCAGCTTCATGACTGCCTCTTCTCCAGCGCCCGCACCCGTTCGCGCAAGGCGTGCAGATTGCGCAGCGTGGCTGCGTTCTTCTCCCATGAGGCATTGTCGTCGAACGGGAACAGGCCGCTGTAGACGCCGGCCTTGGCGATCGAGCGCGTGACCTGGGTCGCGCCGGTGATGACCACGCGGTCGGCGATGCTGACGTGGCCGTTGATGCCGACGCCGCCGCCGATCATGCAGTGCGCGCCGATCGTGGCGCTGCCGGCGATGCCGACGCAGCCGGCGATCGCGGTGTGCGCGCCGATCCGCACGTTGTGGCCGATCTGCACGAGGTTGTCGATCTTGACGCCGTCGCCTATCAGCGTGTCGCCGGCGGCGCCGCGGTCGATGCAGCTGTTGGCGCCGATCTCGACGTCGTCGCCGATCCGCACCCGGCCCAGCTGCTCGATCTTCTCCCAGCGGCCGGCGGTCGGCGCGAAGCCGAAGCCGTCGCCGCCGAGCACCGCGCCCGACTGCACGAAGCAGCGCTCGCCGAGCGTGGTCTCGAACATCAGCGTCACGCGCGGGGCGAGCCGCGTGCCGGCGCCGAGCGAGCAGTCGCGGCCGACGAAGCCGTGCGCGCCGACGACGACGCCGGCGCCGATCGACGCCCCCGCCTCGACCACGACGAAGGCGCCGATCGAGGCGTCGGCAGCCACCCGCGCCGCGGCATCGACGAAGGCGCTCGGATGCACGCCGGGCGGGGGCGCCGGCCGGGTTCGCGCCGCCCACCATTGCGTGAGCTTCGCGAAGTAGAGATAGGGGTCGGGGGTGACGATCGCCGCACCCCGGGCCAGCGCCGCGTCCCTGAACGCCGGGGCGACGATGACGCAGCCGGCGTTCGAGCCGGCGAGCTGCTTTTCGTAGAGCGGGTTGGCGAGGAAGGCGATCGTCGAGGACGTCGCCGATTCGAGCGGCCCGACCGCGTCGATGCGCGTCGTGCCGTCGCCGATCAGTTCGCCGCCAAGCCTTGCCGCGATCTCGCCGAGCGTGACACTCGCGAGCATCCGGTCACTTGCCGCCCTGGGCGTTGAGCGCCTTGATCACCTTGTCGGTGATGTCGACCTTCGGGCTCCAGAACACCGCCTCCTGGAGGATGAGGTCGTACTTCTCGGTCTCGAAGATCTGCTTGATGACGCGGTTGGTGCGCTCGACGACGGCGCCGAGCTCCTCGTTCTTGCGCTGGCTCAGGTCTTCCTGGAACTCGCGGCGCTTGCGCTGCAGTTCCCGGTCCTGGTCGACGAGCTCGCGCTGGCGTCTAACCCGCTCGGACTCGGACAGGGTGGGCGCGTCCTTGTCGAGCCGCTCGCCGGCCGCCTTCAGGCGGTTCGCCAGGTCGGTGAGGTCCTTCTCGCGCTTGGAGAACTCGGCCTCGAGCTTGGCCTGCGCCGCCTTGGCCGGAACCGCGTCGCGCAGCACCCGATCGCTGTTGACGTAGCCGATCTTCAGCTCCTGCGCGGCGTCTCCTGCTGCCATGCCGGCGAGCAAGGCGGCAGCGACGAGCGTTTTCAGAATGCGGATGTTCATCATCAGAAAGCGGTCCCGATCTGAAACTGAAGGCGCTGGATTCTATCGTTCGGCTGTTTGCGCACCGGCGTGCCGTAGCTGAGCTTGAGCGGGCCGACCGGCGAGATCCAGCTCACGCCAAGGCCGACCGAGGCGCGGATGCTCGCGAGCGTGACCTTCTCGTCCTCGCCCCACACGTTGCCGGCGTCGGCGTAGAGGAAGATCCGCAGGGTGCGGTCGGCGTTGGCGCCCGGCACCGGGAGATAGAGCTCGTTGTTGATGTTGAAGCGCCGGTTGCCGCCGATGTAGGCGCCGATGACGTCGACCTGGCCGAGCGAGCCCTGGTCGAAGCCGCGCACCGTGCCCAGGCCGCCGCCGAAGAAGTTCTTGAAGATCGGGTACGGCC
>JANMCC010000221.1:0-22950 GCA_031360885.1 Burkholderiales bacterium
GCGATCTCGAAGACGATCGCCAATCTCGAGCGCGTCGGCGACGAGGCGGCGCGGATCGCGCGCACCGTCCAGCGCCTGGTCAATTCCGGCGTCTCGACCCGGCTGCGCCTGCCGGTCAACGATCTCGCCTACGAATCCGAGCTCGCGGTCTCGCAGTTGCGCAAGGCGCTCGACGCGTTCGCCCGGCTCGACGTCGAGCGCGCGGTCGAGGTGCTGAAGAAGGACGATCTCATCGACCAGGAGTTCGAGGGCCTGCTGCGCAAGCTGATCACCTTCATGATGGAGGACCCGCGGACGATCTCCTCGAGCATCGACCTGGTCTTCGTCGCCAAGGCGATCGAGCGGGTGGGCGACCACGCCAAGAACCTGGCCGAGCAGATCATCTACATCGTCAAGGGCATGGACGTTCGCCACAATTCGATCGGCACGGTCGAGAACCTGGTCCGCTGAAGGGCACAAGGAAGCAAGATGAGCCGAATCCTCGTCGTCGAAGACGAACCCGCGATCGCCGAGCTGATCTCGATCAACCTGCGCCATGCCGGCTATGAAGTGACGATCGCCGGCGACGCCGAACAGGCCCAGGTGGCGGTCGACGGCGTCCTGCCGAGCCTGGTCGTGCTCGACTGGATGCTGCCCGGCACGAGCGGTCACGCGCTGGCGCGAGCCTGGCGCGCCCAGGCGCGCACGCGCGAGCTGCCGATCATCATGCTCACCGCGCGCGCCGAGGAAGCCGACCGGGTTTCCGGCCTCGATGCCGGCGCCGACGACTACCTGACCAAGCCGTTCTCGGCCAACGAGCTGCTGGCGCGGATCCGCGCGGTGTTGCGCCGCCGCGCTCCCGACGCGCTCGACAGCGCGGTCGAGGTGGGCGCGCTGACCATCAACCCGGCGACGCGACGGGTCACCAGCCAGGGGCGCGAGGTGAAGATCGGCGCCACCGAGTTCCGGCTGCTCCACTTCCTCATGACGCATCCCGAGCGCGTGCACAGCCGCGCCCAGCTCCTCGACCGGGTCTGGGGCGACCACGTCTTCATCGAGGAGCGCACCGTCGACGTCCACATCAAGCGGCTGCGCGAATCGCTCGCCGGCGTCTCCTGCCAGCACATGATCGAGACGGTGCGCGGCGCCGGCTACCGGCTCACCCACCCGCAGGCCGCGGCGGCCTGACCCTGGGGCACTCGCCGGCGGCGCCGATGACCGGATTGCTGCCCCGCCTGCTCGCCGGCGCACTGGCGATCGCTTTCGGCAGCGTGATCGGCCTGCTGGCCGGCGGCGAACGGGGAGCCATGCTCGGCGGCGCGCTCGGCGGCCTGCTCGGATTTTTCGCGGTCGTGCTCGCCGACTCGATGCGCGGCTGGCGCCTGATGCGCTGGCTGCGCGGATCGCTCGAGGACACGGCGCCACGCGACACCGGCTTCTGGGGCGAGCTCGCCTACCGGATCGAGCGGCGCCTGCGCGGCCTCGAACGCGAGGCCGAGGTCGAGCGCATGCACCTGACCCAGTTCGTCGCCGCGATGCAGGCGTCGCCGAACGGTGTTCTGCTGCTCGATGCGAACGACCAGATCGAGTGGTGCAACGCGCGCGCCGCCGACCATTTCGGCCTCGACCCCGAACGCGACCGGCGCCAGCGCGTGACCAACCTGATCCGCTCGCCGGCGTTTGTCGACTACCTGCAGGCCGGCAACTTCGACGAGCCGATCGCCCTGCGCGATCCGCGCGCGCAGGGGTCGCTGCAGGTGCTGATCCGCCGCTATGGCGTGGGCTCCAAGCTGGTGATCTCGCAGGACCTGACCGAGCGCGAACGCTCGGATGCGATGCGCCGCGATTTCGTCGCCAACGTGTCGCACGAGATCCGCACGCCGCTCACCGTGCTCTCCGGCTTTCTCGAGACGATGCGCAACCTGCCGCTCACCGAAGTCGAGCAGAAGCGCGTTCTCACCCTCATGACGCAGCAGGCCGAACGCATGGGCAACCTGGTCGGCGACCTGCTGACCCTGGCCCAGCTTGAAGGCAGCCCGCGTCCGACCGGCGACAAGTGGGTGCGGGTCGCGGGCCTCTTCGCCCAGGTCGAGGCCGAGTCGCGGGCGCTTTCGGCCGGTCGGCACACGATCGTCTTCGCCGAGCCCGGCGAGGCGCGGATCGCGGGCAACGAATCGGAGCTGCAGAGCGCGATCGGCAACCTGGTCAACAACGCGGTGCGCTACACGCCCGACGGCGGCCGGATCGACATCGCCTGGAAGCGGATCGACAACGGCATGGGCGAGGTCGTCGTCGCCGATACCGGGCGTGGCATCGCGCGCGAGCACCTGTCGCGGCTGACCGAGCGCTTCTACCGGGTCGACAGCAGCCGCTCGCGCGAATCGGGCGGCACCGGGCTCGGCCTGGCGATCGTCAAGCACGTCGCGCAGCGGCACGGCGGCGAGCTCGACCTGGCGAGCGAGCTCGGCAAGGGCTCGACCTTCCGCCTCCTCTTTCCCGCGGCGCGGGTTCGCGACGAGCCTGCGGGGCCGGCGAGCGATACCGACGTGGCCGCCGAGGTCGCGGGCGTCGGCCGCTGAGGCGAGCGGTCAGCGCGCCGCCGCGGCGCTGCGCTGGTAAATGTCGATCATCTCGTCCTCGCTGCGCACGCGCCGCTCGCGGGCAACGAACAGCCACGATCCGTCGGGCGGATTGCGGTTGCTCGGCAGCATCAGGATCTCGCAGGCCGACTGGCCCGGCGGCGTGACCGCGTCGACGCGCCAGCCGCCCTGGTACTCGAGGGCGACGATCTGCGCCCGCGACATGCCCGGCGTCGAGATGCAGGTCGGCGGCGGAATCTGCCGCGCCACCCGGTGCACCATCGAGCGGTAGCTGCGCGCGTTGTCGAACGGCGGCAGCAGTACGGTCATCACCAGCAGCAGGCTCAGGGTCACGCCCCCGGCCGGCAGCACCATGCTCTTCCACATCGGATGGCGGTGGCGGCCGGTGCGCCATTTCACCAGCCACGCCCAGGCCACCGTCGCGGCGACGGCGAAGGCCAGGGCGACCGGGGAGAAGGTGTTCTGGAATCCGGGCGACAGCCTGTCGACGTTGGCGGCGAGCTTGGCCGGGGTGCCGGTCTGGATCGCGACGTAGAACGCCCAGCCGGTGGCCGCGGCGATGGTGAAGAAGAAGACCGAGAACCAGTCGATGGCCGCCGCGGCGCTACGCTGCAGCGTCGGCAGCGCGAACGCGGCCAGCAGCGCCAGCGACGGGAGGGCGAGCATCAGCGCCCGGCTCGAGCCGCCCATGCCGATCCACACGCCGAGCAGCGCCAGTGTGCAGCCGAGGGGCAGGGCGAGGTGCTCGTCGAGCAGGCGGCGGCGCCACTTCCAGAGGGTGAAGAGCGCCAGCGGCCAGGCCGGCCAGGTGAACCAGGCGAACTCGCGAACGAGCGGGACGACCTGGCTGTGGTGCCGATAGTTGCCGAGGCGATTGGCCCAGGCGCCGAGCAGCGAGGCCGCGGTCACGGCGAGCAGCACGCCGACGACGATGAAGGCGACCTGGAGGGCCCGGCCCGGCCGGGGCGAGATCAGCGTCACGGCCAGGCCGACGGCGCCGAGCAGCAGCGCGATGCTCGGCGCGCCGCTCGCCGCGAGCATCGGCAACGCGAGCCCCGCGGCGAGGCCGCCCTTGATCGGCAGTCGGACCGCCGCGGCCAGGCCGTAGAGATAGAGGGCCACCGCGGCGAGCTGCGCGAGGTCGGGGGTGGTCTCGTGGCCAAGCTGCAGCAGGCCGAGCGAGGCGATGACGGCGAGCAGGGCGCCATCGGCGATCGCGCGGGCATAGTCGGCCGGCGTGGCCTCGCCGCCGAAGGCGAACGGAAGCGGCTGCGCCGAGTCGCTGCGCGCGAGATGGTAGGCGGCGTACCACGCCAGGGCGAGGGTCAGCGCGAGCAGCAGGGCGAAGGGGATGCGGGCCGCCAGGGTCGGATCGAGCCAGGGCATCGCCTTGACGAAGATCGCGCCGATCCAGTAGGGCAGCAGGGCGCCGTCGGCCGTCGGCAGGCCGCCGACGGTGGGCGCGAACCACGAGGTCTTGCCCTGGGCGATGTTGACGATGTAGCCGAAGGCGGTGATGTCGGCGCTCTTCCACGGATCGCGGCCGAACACGCCGGGCAGCACGTAGGCGGCGCAGAAGAGAAGGAGAAGGAGCCGCGGCAGCGGCTCGGCTTCGCGCTGGCTGACGAGGGCCGGGTTGGGGGAGTTCACGCGGGCGGCGGTCGGAGCACGCCGAATGATGCAACAGAAGCCAAGGCTCTCGGTGCGCCGGCGGCAGGCGCAAAAAAGGCAGCCGAAGCTGCCTTTTCCGGACGCCGCAAGCCGCTTACTTCTTGGTTTTCAGGTGCGCGAACTTGTTGCGGAACTTCTCGACCCGGCCGCCGAGCGAATCGACGCTCTTCTGCGTGCCGGTGTAGAACGGGTGCGACTCGCTGGTCGACTCGAGCTTGTACAGCGGCAACTCGCGGCCGTCTTCCATTGTGATCTTCTCGCGCGTCTGGGCGCACGAGCGGGTCACGAACTTCCAGCCGTTCGAAAGATCGACGAAGCAGACTTCGCGATATTCGGGGTGAATGCCTTCTTTCATGGGAAACCTTTGCATGGAGCCGGGAGCCACGCCTCGCCGGACGATTCCAGCGGCGCACTTTCCGAAAAACCCAAGATTCTAGCTCACCCGCCCCGACGCATCATGTCGAAGAAGTCGAGGTTGTTCTTGGTCGCCTTCATCTTCTCGAGGATGAACTCCATCGCCTCGATCTCGTCCATCGAGTAGAGGAGCTTTCGCAGGATCCAGCTCTTCTGCAGGATCTCGGGCTTGAGCAGCAGCTCCTCGCGCCGGGTGCCGCTCTTGTTGAGCAGGATCGACGGGTAGACGCGCTTTTCCGACATCCGGCGGTCGAGATGGATCTCGCAATTGCCGGTGCCCTTGAATTCCTCGTAGATCACCTCGTCCATGCGGCTGCCGGTCTCGACCAGGGCGGTGCCGATGATGGTGAGCGAGCCGCCTTCCTCGATGTTGCGGGCGGCGCCGAAGAAGCGCTTGGGCCGCTGCAGGGCATTGGCGTCGACGCCGCCGGTGAGCACCTTGCCCGAGGACGGCAGCACGTTGTTGTAGGCCCGCGCCAGGCGGGTGATCGAGTCGAGCAGGATCACCACGTCCTTCTTCATCTCGACCAGGCGCTTGGCGCGCTCGATCACCATCTCGGCGACCTGCACGTGGCGGGCGGCCGGCTCGTCGAAGGTGGAGCTGATGACCTCGCCGCGCACGGTCCGCTGCATCTCGGTCACTTCCTCGGGCCGCTCGTCGACCAGGAGGACGATCAGGTAGACCTCGGGGTAGTTGGCGATCAGGGCATGCGCCAGGTTCTGCATCATCACCGTCTTGCCGCTCTTGGGCGCCGAGACGAGGAGGGCGCGCTGCCCTTTGCCGATCGGCGCGATCAGGTCGACGATCCGGCTGGTGATGTTCTCTTCGTTCTTGATGTCGCGCTCGAGCTTGAACTGCTCCTTCGGGAAGAGCGGCGTCAGGTTCTCGAACATGATCTTGTGCTTGCTCTCCTCGGGCGAGAGGTCGTTGATCTTGTCGACCTTCACCAGCGCGAAGTAGCGCTCGCCGTCCTTGGGCACCCGCACTTCGCCTTCGACCATGTCGCCGGTGTGCAGGTTGAAGCGGCGCACCTGGCTGGGCGAGAGGTAGATGTCGTCGGTCGAGGCCATGTAGCTCGCCTCGGGCGAGCGCAGGAAGCCGAACCCGTCGGGCAGGACCTCGAGGACGCCGTCGCCGAAGACCTGCTCGCCGTTCTTGGCGCGCTTCTTCATGATCGCGAACATCAGCTCCTGCTTGCGCATGCGGGCGACGTTCTCGATCTCCAGCGCTTCGCCCATCTTGATGAGCTCGGAGACGTGGAGGGCTTTCAGTTCGGAGAGGTGCATGGAGTGGGCGACGCGGGTCGCGTGGCTTGAGGCAACGCACCGGCGCAGGAGGGCCGGTGGAAAGGAGCCGCGAAGTTATCGCGACCGGGAAGAACGAGGACGGTCAGGAAGCGAAGCGGATAGCGCTTTGCGGTATTCCGGGCCACTGACACGGAGCGATCGGGTGCGATCGGTTCCGGTGCGCGCCGGCTAGCAGTCTCGCCAGGCCGCCCATCGCGGGCAGCCCGTCTATGCGGCGATTATAGGTGACTGTCGATGAAGGCCGTCAACTGGGCCTTGGAAAGGGCGCCGACCTTGGTGGCGGCGAGCTCGCCGTTCTTGAACAGCATCAGGGTCGGGATGCCGCGAATGCCGTACTTTGCCGGCACGTCGCGGTTCTCGTCGACGTTCATTTTGGCGACGCGCAGCTTGCCGTCGTAGGTCTTGGAGACTTCGTCCAGGATCGGCGCGATCATCTTGCACGGCCCGCACCACTCGGCCCAGTAGTCGACCAGGACCGGCGTGCCGGCCTCGATGACATCGGCGTTGAAGGACGCGTCGGAGGTGTGGGTGATCAGATCGCTGCTCATGGGTGTCGTCCTCGGGTCGGGGCATTCTGGCATAGGTGACCTTAAATGTTGGCGGAGGCGGCGCCGCGCAAGGCGGCGCCGCGCTATGGTCGCGATCCATGCCCGCTATGAAGGATCTGCCCCGCGGCAAGACGCTCGACCTGTTCGCCGACGAGATGGCGGCGGACGAGCCGCGCCCCGCCGCCCTGGGCGAGCGGCGCGAGATCGAGGCGGGAACGGACGTCGCGTCGGCGTGGCGCGCGACCGCCATCGCGATCCGCGGCTGGCTAGACGAGCGCGGCGTCGACCGGCGCGATGTCGTCGTTCTCGTGCCCTTCGTCCAGCTCATCGATCCGCTGCGCCGGGCCCTGGCGGCTGGCGGTGGCTGGATACCACGCGTCGAGACGGCCCGGACGCTGGCCGAAAGCCTGGGCCCCGCGACCGACGCGGCCGACGGTGCGCCGACGCTCTCGCCGCCGATCGACCGGCTGATCGCGCGCAAGCTGATCCTCGGCCAGCGCTGGGGCGCCGAATGGTCCCGCCGCGACGGCCTCGGCTTCGACCAGTCCATCGGCCGCCTGGTCGCCACGGTGCACGAGCTGCTTCAGGCGATGGCAACGAAGGCGCCGGCCGGCCGGGCCGCGGCATGGGCGGAGCTCGAGCGCGCCCTGCCGCCCGGCGGACGCCGGGAGCGCGACCTCGCCGCCATCGCCGTCCGCTGGGCCGCGCTGGCGCCGCCGCCGCGCACCGATGCGCTGTTCGCGCTTGGCCCCTCGGCGTGGATCGCCATCGAGGCGGGCGGCGCCGACGCGCTGGTCGGATCGCTGCTCGCGCAAGCCTCCACGCCGAGCCTCACCCTCGTCCTCGATCCGCCCGAAGGCGCGCTGTTCGCCTGGCCGGCGTCGCGGCCCTTGCCGGCCCTGGGTGCCTGCCCCGGCTTCGAGGACGAAGCGCAGTCGGCCGCGGCCCAGGTGCTGACCGACTTGTCGGCCGGCCTTCGGCCGGTGGCGCTCGTGGCCCACGACCGGCTGCTGGTGCGCCGGGTCCACGAGCTGCTGGTGCGCAGCCGCGCGCAGGTGGTCGACGAGACCGGCTGGCGGCGGTCGACCACGCGCGCAGCGGCCGGCTTCATGGCCTTGCTGCACAGCGCCCGGCACGATGCCGGCAACGACACGCTGCTCGATTGGCTGAAGAGCGGTACCCGCTGGGGTCGGCACGACCGGAACGCCATCGCCGTGCTCGAAGCCCGTGTCCGCCGCGCTGGCGTCTCGCGGGTCGCGGGCCTGGCGACCGTGTCGCTGCGCGACGCCGCCGCCGAGCGCCTGCGCGACGACGCGGTCGCCGTGCTGCTGCCCTTGCACGGCCTCGGGTCGGCGCCGCTGGCCGCGTGGCTCGCGGCGACGCTCGAGGCCCTTCGCGCCAGCGGCGGCCTGTCGCTGCTGGCCGACGATGCGGCAGGCACGGTCCTGCTGCAGGCGTTGCTGCTCGATCTCGAGACCGGCGAGCGCGCGGAGCGCCTGGCGGCGCTGACCGATCTTCCGCTGAGCCTGGCCGAGTTCACGCGCTGGTGCGACGAGGTCCTCGAGCAGGCCACCTTCCGCCCCGAGCCGGGCCTCGCGGCGGATGCGGCGGACGACGGCGCCGACGTCCACGTCACGCCGCTCGCGCGAGCGATGCTGCGCCCCTTCGCCGCCGTGGTGCTGCCCGGCTGCGACGCGCGCCTCGGCGCCTGGTCCCCGGCCGAAAGCTTGCTGCCGCGCGAGGCCGCGGCGCTCGCCGGCATCGCCTCGCCGGAGGAGCGGCAGCGGCGGGAGCGGCTCGCCTTCGCCCAGCTGCTGCGCGTCGCGCCGCTGACCTTGCTGCGCCGGGCACGCGACGGTGCCGAGTCGCTGGCGCCGAGCCGCCTTGTCGAGCAGCTTCGCCTCACGCTCTCGACCCAGGGGCTCGCGTTTCGCGCCTGGACCGATCCGCGGACCACGACCCTGGTGCCGCCGGCGCCGGTGCGCCGCGCCGAGGCGATCGCGCCCGGACTCGTTCCCGACCGTCTCTCGGCGACGGCGCTCGAGACCCTGAGGGGCTGCCCCTACCGCTTCTTCGCGCACGCGATGCTGCGCCTGAACGCGGCCGACGAGATCGAGGCCGGGCTCGACAAGCGCGACTGGGGCAACTGGCTGCACGAGGTGCTGCATCGCTTCCACGAAGGCCGCGCGCCCGACCCCGATCCGGCCGACGATGCCGCCGCCTTGCACGCGGCCGCGCGAGTCGTCCTCGACGAGCAGGGCCTCGATGCTGCCGACTTCCTGCCCTGGCAGGCCAGCTTCGACGCCTTCGTGCCGCGCTACCTCGCGTTCATGCGCCGGCGCGACCAGGAGGGGGCGCGCTGGCAGCTCGGCGAGCAGTCGTTCACGCTGCCTCTGCCCGAAGCCGAGGTGGAGCTGTACGGCATCGTCGACCGCATCGACGAGGTCGACGACGACGGCGAGCCGGTGCTCGAGTTGATCGACTACAAGGCCGGCAGCCAGACCCGCTGGAAGGAGCAGGCCAAGCTCGGCTTCGAAGACACGCAGCTCGCCTTCTACGCGGCACTCGTCGGCGCGGCGACCGGGAAGCCGGTGCGGGCGGGCTATCTGCCGCTCGAGGCGCGCGAGGCCCTCGGCATCGAACGGCACAAGGAAGTGGAGGCGAGCGGACGCGTGCTGATCGAGGGTGTGACCATCGACATCACGCGATTGCGCGGCGGCGCGGCGCTGCGCGCGCTGGGCGAGGGCTCGGTGTGCGAGTGGTGCGACGTGCGCGGCCTTTGCCGCCGCGACGACTGGCAGGCCGAGGTGCAAGGTCTCGCCGACGGTACCGGCGAAGGCGGGCGATGAGCGAAGGCCCGGCCCTGCGGATCGACGGCGAGCGGGTCTCGCCGGATCGCTTCTACGCCACCGCCTGCGACCCGGAGAAGAGCGTGGTGGTCGAAGCCTGCGCCGGCTCGGGCAAGACCTGGATGCTGGTGTCGCGCATCGTCCGGCTGCTGCTCGCCGGCGTCGAGCCGCACCACATCCTCGCCATCACCTTCACCCGCGCCGCGGCCGGCGAGATGCGCGACCGGCTGGCCGGCTGGCTCGCCGAGTGGTCGATGCAGTCGGGTGTCGAGGCACGCATCCGCGAGCTCCGGATGCGGGGCATCGGCGTGGACGACGCGGTCCGGCTCGAGCCGGCCCTGCGCGCGCTCCATGGGCGGCTGCTCGACAGCGGGCGGCCGGTCGCGGTGCTCACCTTCCACGCTTGGTTCCTCCAGTTGCTGCGGCTCGCGCCGCTGGAGATGCTGGAGTCGCTCGGCCTGCAGCCCGACATGTCGCTGATCGAGGACGACGTCGACCTGCGCGTGCCGGTCTTCCGCGCCTTCCATGCCGCGGTGCTCCGCGACCCCGCGTTGCGCGCCGACTACGGCGCGATGGTCGCGACGCGCGGCCGGCACATGCTCGAACAATGGCTCGGCCGCGCCTGGCAACGGCGGATGGAGATCGCCCAGGCGGATGCGGCCGGCACGCTGGAGGGCAGCGTCGAGCCCGCCTCGGAGTGGTGGGCCGAGCTCGAGGGCATGGCCCACCCGGCGCAGCAGGTCGACGACGCCGCATGGCGCGAGCGGCTGCTCGCGCTCGCCGAGGCCTGGCGGCGGCACAAGAACAAGACGCCACGCGACGCCGCGGCCGAGATTGCCGCGGCCTATGCGCTACCGACCTCGCGCGCGCGTTTCGCGGCGATCGACTCGGCCCTGCTCACCCAGGGAGGCACGGTGCGCAAGAACCTGCCCGAGTCGCCTGCGCTGGCCGAGGCCGGCGAGTTCCTTTCGCGCCTGCACGAGCAGGCGGCCCAGCACGATGCCCAGCTCGAGCACCAGCGCATGGTCCGGCTCGCGCGAGCGCTGCTCGCCGCGCATGCCGAGCACAAGCGGCGCCATGGCTTCGCCGACATGGCCGATCTCGAACGGCTGGCGCTGGCCGCGCTGCGCGACGGCGACCTCGCCGGCTGGATGCAGGAGAAGCTCGACCTGCGCGTGCGCCACCTGCTGATCGACGAGTTCCAGGACACCAGCCCGCTGCAATGGCACGCGCTGCATGCGTGGCTGTCGTCGTATGCGGGGGCCGGTGGCGGCGCGAGCGGGCAGCAGCCGCCGAGCTTGTTCATCGTCGGCGACCCGAAGCAGAGCCTTTACCGCTTTCGCGGCGCCGAGCCGCGTGTGTTCGAGGCCGCGGCCGATTTCACGGTCGATGCCTTCGGCGGCCATCTCCTCGCCTGCGACCACACCTGGCGCAGCGCGCCGCGCGTGATCGAAGCGATCAACAGGGTCTTCGGGGCCGCCGCGGACGAGGGCGAGTTCGAGGGCTTCCGTGCGCACAGCACGGCGCAGCCGGAGCGGCCCGGCGACGGCGTCTGGCGGCTGCCTCGAGTTGCCCGGCCGGAGAAGAACCGCGAAGGCAAGCGCCCCGATTCCACGCAGGCCTGGCGCGATACGCTCCTCACGCCCCGGCTCGTGCCCGACGAGGTCCTGCGCGAGCAGGAGGCGGCACGCGCGGCCGACCTGCTGCGCCGGTGGCTCGATGCCGGGGATGCGACGGCGACGGAGACGATGCTGCTGGCCCGCAAGCGCGAATCGCTGCATCTCGTCGCCGACGCCTTGCGGACCCGTGCGGTGCCGCACGGGCCGGTGTCCGAGGCCACCTTGATGGATGCGGCCGGCGCGCAGGACCTGGTCGCGCTCCTCGACCTGCTGGCCTCGCCGCAGCACGGCCTCTCGCTCGCGCGGGTGCTGAAGAGCCCGCTGATGGGCGCCAGCGACGCCGACCTCGTTGCCCTCGCGACGGCCAGCCGCGAGCCGGCGGGCTGGTGGGATGCGCTGCAGTCGCTGGCCGAGCCGTCGCCCGCGCTGGCCCGGGCCCGCACGCTTCTGCGCGGCTGGGCCGAGGCGGCCGGCGAACTGCCGCCGCACGACCTGCTCGGCCGCATCGTCCAAGAGGGCGACCTCCATGCGCGCCCGGCCGCGGTCTTGCCGCCCGGCGAGCGGCAGGCCGGCCTCGACGCCATCGACGCCGTGCTGGCGCAGGCGCTGCTGCTCGACAGCGGCCGCTACTCGACGCCCTATGCCTTCGTGCGGGCGCTGCGCCAGCGCACCGTGAAGGCGGCCCTGCCGGTGCCGACCGGAGCAGTGCGCCTGCTGACTGTGCACGGCGCCAAGGGCCTCGAAGCCGACACGGTGCTGCTGCTCGACGCCGATCCGGAAAAGCCCGGCAACGAGCTCTGCTCGCTGCTGATCGACTGGCCGGTCGAAGCGGCGGCGCCGCTGCGCTGCGCCTTCGTCTACAACGAATCGCAGATCCCGCTGTCGCTGCAGGAGCTGTACGCGAGGGAGGAGGCGGCGCGCCGGCGCGAATCGCTGAACGTGCTCTACGTCGCGATGACGCGGGCCCGCCGCAGGCTGGCGTTCAGCGCGACCGAGGCTTACGCCGCGGGCACCGGCACCACCTGGTGGCAGCGGCTCGAGCAGGCGGTGACGGACGAGCTGCCGTTGCCGGACGCGTCGACGATGGCCGGCGGCGGAGCGCGTGTGCCGCTGCCGCCGGCCGAGCTGCGTCGGCTGCCGTCGTGGCGTCCGGCTCGCGTCGGTAGCACCGGTCACGCGTCTTCGCACTCGACCGTCCTCGCCGACGACGCCCGATCGGCCACGCTGGGCCGCGCCGTGCACCGCACGCTCGAATGGGCCGCCGGACCCGCGGCGGCGACCGGCCTGCCCGTGCTCGCGGTCGCCGCCGCGCGCGAATTCGGCGCCGATCCCGGCGAGGTGCGGCGCCACGCCGCCGCGATCCTCGCCCATGCCGACACCGCCCGGTTCTTCCGCGGCCCGCAGATCCGCTGGAGCGGCAACGAGGTGCCGGTGAGCGAGTCCGGCGAGGTGCTGCGCATCGACCGGCTGGTGCAGCTCGAGGACGAAGGCGCCGCGCCGGTCTGGTGGGTGCTCGACTACAAGCTCCGCCACGCCCCGGAAGCGCTGGAGCCGTATCGGCAGCAGCTGCTCCGCTATCGCCAGGCGGTGCGCGCGGCGCAACCGGCGCAGGCGGTGCGCTGCGCCTTCATCGCCGGCGACGGCCGCGTGGTCGAAATCACGTAGCGGCCGGTTCCGCCGTAGCCACGACCCGCCCGCGAGAGATAGCGCACGAAGCCGGCACTGATCGGCGCATCCGCCGCGGGCCGGGCGCGTTCCAATCGGGTTCCCTCGTCTTGTCCACGATGCTGACCGCTGCTGCCCACGCCACCGCTGCCGCGTCGCCGACGCCGGCGCGCGCGTTCGGCCGCTATCAGCTGCGCCGCCTGCTCGGCAAGAGCGAGGCGACGATGAGCTGGCTGGCCGACGACGCACAGGCCGGGCACGAGGTGATGCTGACCTTGCCGCGGGTCGCGCCCGCCGGCGCCGGCGCGGTCGCCTCCTGGCTGGCCACCGCGCGCCGGGCGGCGCGGCTCGACCATCCGGGCCTGGCCCGGGTGCTCGAATGCAACGCCCACGAGCAGTGGCCCTTCGTCGTCGTCGATCGCCGCGCCGGCGTCACCCTCGACGAGTGGCTGGCCGAGCATCCGCGGCCGGCGATCGAAGAGGCCGCCGTCTGGATGGAGGACTTGCTGCGGGCACTGGCTTTCGCCCACGACGCCGGCGTCGCCCACCTCGACCCGCAGTTCCACACCCTGCTGGTCAACGAGCGCGGGCAGCTCAGCGTGATGGCGCTCTCGGTCGCGCACGAAGGCGCGCCCGCCGCCGCCGCGACCGTCCGCGACAACGACCGGGCGATGCCGCTCGACCCCGGGGTGCTGCGGGCGCAGCGCAGCGCCGCCGAACGCGACGTGCTCGCCTGCGGCCTGCTGCTGCACCGCCTGCTCGCCGGCGAGCCGGCGCTCGGCGTTGCCGACACGGGCGAGGTGATCGAGCGCCTGGCGCCGCTGGGCCGCGAGTTCGTGCGCCTGCCGTGGACCACGCCGCAACCGATTCCCGAGGCCTTGCGCGCGATCGTCAATCGCAGCACCGCCGGGCAGGTGCGGCTGCGCTATCGCAACGCCCGCACCTTCCTCGGCGCCCTCAACGGCTGGCGCGAAGCCGTCTCCGACGACGACGGCGGCCCGGTCGCGCTGCTGCTCGACCGCCTGCGCACGGTCGGCCACCTGCCTTCGCTGCCGGGGCTGGGCGCGCGGGTGCAGCGGGTCACGGCGATCGAGAGCCAGCGCACCGACGAGATCGCCGCCTGCCTGCTGCCCGATCTCGCGCTCTCGTTCGAGCTGCTGCGCACGATCAACACCGCCCAGGTGCAAGGCACCCAGATCTCCGGCAACGGCCCGGTGCTGACCCTGCGCCGCGTGGTCGCGCTGATCGGCGTGAACGGCGTGCGCCTGGCGGCGAACAGCCTGCGCGACTGGCCAGGCCCGCTCGACGAGACCGGCGCCAAGGCGCTGCTTGCCGCGATCGACCGCGTCCGCCTCGCCGGCCACACCGCGCAGGCCTTGCGCCCGGCGGGCTACGACGGCGAGGTCGTGTACCTGATCGCGGCCCTGCAAAGCCTCGGCCGGCTGATGCTGCGCTATCACTTCGCCGAGGAAGCCGAGCAGATCCTGCAGCTCATGCAGCCGGCGCCGGCCAGCGGCGGCGGGCCCGAGCAGCCCGGGCTCGACGAGGCCGGCGCGAGCTACGCGGTGCTCGGCGTCGACGTCGAGGCCTTCGGCTTCGCCGTCGCCCGCCACTGGGGCCTGGGCGAGGAGATCCTGCACATGATCCGGCGCCTGCCGGTCGACGCGCCGGTGCGCAAGCCCGACGGCGACGCCGAGCTTCTGCGCATCGTCGCCAGCGCCGCCAACGAGATCGTCGACATCGCCAGCCACGTGCCGGCGAAGAAGATGTCGGCCGCGTTCACCCACGTCGCGCAGCGCTACTCCAGGGTGCTGCGCATCAACACCCGCGCCATCGTCGACGCCCTGCAGGAGGCCAAGGACGTGCTGCGCAAGGGCGGCGCCACGCCGGCCCGGCGCAGCGCCGGCAAGGGCGAGGAGGCCGAAGCGGCGGCGCAAGGGCCGCCCGGCGACTCCGCGCCCGCCGCGGCCGAGCTCCCTCCCGCACCGTAGGGACTCTTGCATATCGCCCCGGCCTCTTGAAATCCGGGTCGTCGACGAGCAGATAGCCCCGCCCGGGAACGCGATCGGTTCGCCCCGGGACTGGCTTTCGCGTCTTGAGGACTCGGCGACATGAAGATCTTTGCCGCGTCGGTCGCGGTCTGGGGTGCGCTCGTTCTGGCCGGGCTGTACTTCGGCCTGCCGACCCGGTGGTTCTACTGGAGCGGTGTGGCGCTGGTGGTTTTCTGGATCGTCTTCGGCACCGCCTGGCTGTTCCGCCAGATGCCAGGGCCGCCGCCGGAGACCTAGGTCACTTCCTCTTGCCGAACAGGGCCCAGAGAACCGCACCGATCAGGATCAGGAGGACGAGCACGAAGGCGGCAACGAGCGACACGGGGCGAGGTCCGGAGTGGCGACCCTGAAGGTACGCACGCCCGCATTGCCGCGCGGTAGGACGACGCGCCGTCCGGGCTCCCTCCGAGGGCGGGAGGGAGCATGAAGAAAAGGTGACGAGCCTGACCCCGGCACTGGTCGCAACGGTTAGGGCTGCTTCGTTCCCGACCTGACCCGGTTGGCCGCGCTTCCATGCGGGGAGGCCCGTCGCGGCCTATTCTACGGGCCGCCCTCTCGAGCCCAGCGCAAAGAAGCCCTAGGCGCGAAGTCCGAGATCGCTGCCGTCGTATTCGAGCCCGAGCGGCTCGATCAGCAGGCGCTTGGGCCCCGCTTCCACCGTTCCCGCGATCCAGGCGTCGAGGCCCGCCTTGTTGGCGACCGCGACGGTCTGCGCCGCGTCTTCGGCGGCGACGAAGAGGGCGAAGCCCGCGCCCATGTTGAAGGTGCCGTAGGCGTCGCGGTCCGAGAGCAGCGCCTCGGCCTGGATGAACTTCAGCACCGGCGGCACGTCGGGCACGGCGCCGATCCGGTAGGTGAAGGCGCTTCGATGGCGCATGAGCTTCCTCCAGCCGTGGCCGGTGATGTTGGCAGCGTAGTGCGGGCGCACGCCGGCCTTGAACAGCGCTTCGGTGATCGGCGAATAGAGAACCGTCGGCTCCAGCAGCGCCTCGCCGAAGCCGATCGGCACCGCGCTTGCGGTGAGGGGGGTCAGGTAGCCCTGCGGCAGCCGCGCGGCGAGGTCGCGCGCCAGGCTGACGCCGTTGGCGTGGATGCCGCTCGAGGCGAGCAGCACGATCGCGTCGCCGGGGCCGAGGTGGGCGCCGAGCGAGAGCCGGTCCTTCGGGCTGACGATGCCGGTGCACGAAGCCGCGAGGTCGATCCGCCCGGCCTCGACGATGCCGGCCAGCGCCGGCGTCTCGCCGCCGCCCCACGACACCTTGCAGAGGTCGCAGGCGCGCTTCCAGCCCTCGATCAGCGCCTGCCTGCGGCCGGCATCGGCGAACCATTCGGAGCCGCCGGCGGCCCAGTAGGCCTGGACCACGAGCGGCGTCGCGCCGACGGTGATCAGGTCGTTGACCGCCATCGCGATCGTGTCCTGGGCGATCGCCGAGAAGAAGCTCTTTCCCGTCAGCGCCTGCATCGAATCGGCGACCATCGCCTTCGAGCCGAGGCACTCGACGATGCTCGCCAGGTAGAACGGGCCGACGTCGACCACGTAGGCCGATTCGCCGCGCGACGACTCCACTTCGGAGAAGCCGTGGCCGTCGAGGTGGCTGCCGGTCGAGGCGGCGGCGCGCTGCGCGGCGACCTTGAAGGGATCGATGACGTTGTAGTCGACCCCGGAGCTGCCGTAGCTCAGGGGCAAGAGGTCGGTCGGGTCGGTCGGCATCGCTGGCTGTCGGTGCGCGGAATTATCCCGCACGGGCCGATGCCGGCAGGGGCGGCCCGTAGAATCGTTCGCATGTCGACCACGGTGCTGGCGCGCAAATATCGGCCACGCAATTTCTCAGGCCTGGTCGGGCAGACGCACGTCGTCCAGGCCCTCGTCAACGCCCTCACGCAAAAGCGCCTGCACCACGCCTGGCTCTTCACCGGAACGCGCGGCGTCGGCAAGACCACGGTCTCGCGCATCCTCGCCAAATCGCTCAACTGCACCGGGCCCGACGGCAAGGGCGACATCACCGCCGAGCCCTGCGGCGTGTGCGAAGCCTGCACCGCGATCGACGCCGGCCGCTTTCTCGACTACGTGGAGCTCGACGCCGCCTCGAACCGCGGCGTCGACGAGATCACGCAGCTGCTCGACCAGGCGGTCTACAAGCCGGTGATCGGCCGCTTCAAGGTCTACATGATCGACGAAGTGCACATGCTCACGCCGACCGCCTTCAACGCGATGCTGAAGACGCTCGAGGAGCCGCCCGAGTACCTGAAGTTCGTGCTGGCGACGACCGATCCGCAGAAGGTGCCGGCGACGGTGCTCTCGCGCTGCCTGCAGTTCAACCTCAGGCCGATGGCGCCGCAGACCATCGTCGAGCATCTGGGCACGGTGCTCGGCGACGAAGGCCTCGCCGCCGACCCCGCGGCGCTGAAGCTGATCGCTCGGGCGGCGCGCGGCTCGATGCGCGACGCGCTCTCGATCACCGACCAGGCCATCGCCTACGGCAGCGGCGCGGTCGAGGAGGAGCCGGTGCGGCGCATGCTCGGCGCGGTCGATCGCGGTCATGCGGTGCGGCTGGTCGAGGCGATCGCCGCCCACGACGGCAAGGCGCTGATCGGCGCGGTCGACGGCCTGCGCGAGCTCGGCCACTCGGCGGCGGGCACGCTCGAGGAGCTGGCCGCGCTGCTGCAGGAGATGGCGGTGCTGCAGGCCGTGCCGGGCGCCGACGACGGCGACGACCCGGATATCGCCAGCGCGGTGCGCCTCGCGGCGCTGCTGCCCGCCGACGAAACCCAGCTCCTCTACAGCATCGTCCTGCACGGCCGCGCCGAGCTGCCGCTCGCGCCCGACGAATACAGCGGCCTGGTGATGATCCTGCTGCGCATGCTGGCGTTCGCGCCGGCCGACGCGGTCCCGCGGAGCGCGCCTGCGCCCGGGGCGAAGCGGACCGAAGCGCCGGCGCGCGCGCACGCGCAGGCCGTGGCGGTGGCGCCCGCCCGGCCGGTGCAGGCTGCTGCGCCGGTTCAGTCCATGGCGGCCGACCCACCAGCCGCGGCGACCCCGCGCGACGCCGCCGCGGCGGCGCGCTGGATCGAGCTGGTGCGGCGCATGGCCGAGGCCGGCAGCATCGCCGCCATGGTGCGCGAGCTGGCGATGCAGGCCGAGGGCGTCGCCGTGGTCGAAGGCGCGGGCGAGCCGGTCTGGCGGCTGCGCGTGGAACGCGAGAACCTGCGCACGCCGGCGCTGCGCGAACGCCTGCAGGCGGCGATGGCCGAGGCCTTGCGCGCGCCGGTCCGGCTCGAGCTCGAAGCTGGCGCGGCGGTCGACACGCCGGCCGAGCGCGCCGCCGAGGAACGCCGCCGCCGCCAGGCCGAGGCCGAGCAGGAGATCCACGACGATCCGCTCGTCAAGGCCCTGCTGTCCCAGTACAAGACCGCGCGGATCGTTCCGGGCTCGGTCAAACCGTTGTGAATTCCGAGGAGCACAAGCCATGATGAAGGGTCAACTCGCGGGTCTGATGAAGCAGGCCCAGGCGATGCAGGACAACCTGAAGAAGGCGCAGGACGAGCTGGCGACGATCGAGGTCGTGGGCGAATCGGGCGCCGGGCTGGTGAAGGTGACCATGACCTGCAAGCACGACGTCAAGCGCGTCGCCATCGACGCCACCCTCGTCGGCGAGGACAAGGACATGCTCGAGGACCTGGTCGCCGCCGCGTTCAACGACGGCGTGCGCCGGGCCGAGGCGGTGAGCAGCGAGAAGATGGGCAAGCTCACTGCCGGCATGCCCGGCCTGCCGCCCGGCATGAAATTGCCGTTCTGATGCCCCCCCGCTCACTGCGTTCGCTGCCCCCCGAGGGGGCGCGGCCGGCCTTGGGAGCGGCCCGGCGCCCGGCCGATCAGCTTGGCCACTGAAGCCTCGCTCGAAAGCCTGGTCGAGGCGCTGCGCCGCCTGCCCGGCGTCGGCGTGAAGTCGGCGCAGCGCATGGCCTGGCACCTGCTGCAGCACGACCGGGACGGCGCGCGCCGGATCGCCGAGTCGCTGCAGCAGGCGGTGGCGCGCGTCCGCCACTGCGAGCGCTGCCACACCTTCACCGAGCAGCCGGTCTGCAGCATCTGCCTCGACGCCTCGCGCGACCGGCGCCAGCTCGCCGTGGTGGAGACGCCCGCCGACCAGGCGGCGCTCGAGCGCACCGGCAGCTTTCGCGGCCTCTACTTCGTGCTGATGGGCCGGCTCAGCCCGCTCGACGGCATCGGTCCCTCGGAGATCGCCGCCCAGGAGCTGCTCGACCGGGCCGGCGACGGCGTCGTCGAGGAGGTGATCCTCGCCACCAACTTCACCGCCGAGGGCGAGGCGACCGCGCACGTGCTGAACGAAGCGCTGCAGTCGCGCGGCGTGCGCGTCACCCGGCTGGCGCGCGGGGTGCCGATCGGCAGCGAGCTCGAATACGTCGACCTGGGCACGATCGCCCACGCCTTCGTCGACCGGCGCTGAGGCGCCGCTTCAGCGCTTGGCGACCGGCGTCTGGCGAACGCCCGTCGCCTTGCCCGAGCTCGCGCTGCGGGTGGCGGTGACCGGCTTGCCCGAGGCCGAGCGCGGCCCGCCGGGCACGGTCTTGCTGCGTGCGGTGTGGGTGGTCTTCGCCGCCGTCGTCTTGCGGCCCGCGGCGGCGGTGTAGACGACGATCGTCTGGCCCGGCGCGAAGCTCGCGCCCGCGCCCACCTGGTTCCACTCGGCCACCTGCGCCGGACTGACGTGGTAGCGCTTCGCCACCGAAGCGACGGTGTCCTTGCGCCCCGCCTTCAGCGAGGTCTTGCGCAACGGCGGCGGCTCGGGCGCCAGCGCCAGCGTCGCCGTGTCGGCGACCTGGCTCGAGACGTCGGCGAGCAGGGCATTGCCGCGCGGCACGAGCAGTGTCGAGCCGCCCTTGATGAGCATCCGCGCCGGGATGTGGTTGACCTCGCGCAGCCGCTCCTCGCTCATGCCCACCGCCTTGGCCGCCTCGGCGGTCTTCATCGTCTTCGGCGCGCTCCACGCCGTCCAGGTCGCGAGCGGGCCGCGATGCCGCGGCAGCTCGCGCACGAAGCGGTTGGCGTTGTCGTAGGGCAGCAGCACCTGCGGCGTGCCGGCGGCCAGGATCACGGGCCGGTTCATCTGCGGATTGAGGAACTGGAACTCGTCGAGCGGCATGCCGGCGAGCTTGATCGCGATCGCCACGTCCATGTCTCGCTCGATCGGCACGCTCAGGAAGTAGGGATGGTTCATCAGCTCCGGCAGGGCGAGGCCGAAATCGCCGGGCCGGGCGACGATGTTCTTCACCGCCTGCAGCTTGGGGATGTAGAGCTGCGTCTCGGCCGGCATGCGCAGGCTCTCGTACCGGGTCGGCAGGCCGGCGCGCTGGTTCTTCGCGATCGCGCGCTGCACGCTGCCTTCGCCCCAGTTGTAGGCGGCCAGCGCGAGCTGCCAGTCGCCGAACATGCCGTAGAGCTTCTGCAGGTAGTCGAGCGCGGCCCGGGTCGAGGCAAGCACATCGCGCCGGTCGTCGCGGAAGACGTTCTGCTTCAGCTCGAAATCGCGCCCGGTCGAGGGGATGAACTGCCACATGCCCGAGGCCCGCGCCACCGACATCGCCTGCGGGTTGTACGCGCTCTCGATGAACGGCAGCAGCGCCAGCTCGGTCGGCATGCCGCGCTTGTCGAGCTCCTCGACGATGTGGAACAGGTAGCGGCTGCCGCGCTCGGTCATGCGCGCCACGTAGTCGGGGCGGGTCGCGTACCAGCGCTCGCGTTCGCGCACCAGGTCGTTGTCGAGGTCGGGAATGGCGAAGCCGCGGCGCACCCGGTCCCAGAGGTCGACCCGGGCGGCGCGCGAATCGAGGTCGAGGCGGACCCCGGGGCGCAACGGATCCACCGGTACCGGCGCGGCGACCGGCGCTTCGGGTATCGAGGCCGCGGCGGCGACGCTTTGCGCAGCCGCCTCGTCCATCGCCCTCGGCGTGCCGAGCTCGGGCGCGGAGGCGGCGGCGGCGGCGGCGGCGGCCGACGGCGCTGCGGCGACCGGCGGGGAGGGAGGGGAGAGCGGAGCCGAGACGCAGCCGGCGAGAAGGAGAAGCGGCCCCGCGATCCACGCGAAGGCCGGCGGCCGGGCTCGGAGGATCGTCATCGGAACTTGCTGTTCCAGGCGCCCAGGCGATCGGCGTGAAGGCGGGTCACTAGAATGCCCTCCAGCGCAACGCCTGGGCATCGAGTGCTGCGTGCCGAGGGCGGGTGCTGCATGTCAGGTTCATGACGGAAGGCGCGATCATACAGTTGCCCCAATGGCTGAAGACCCCTGCGGGAGAGTACCTCCTCGCCTGGGAACAGCGTCATCTCGACCAGGCCGTTGCCGACGTGTTCGGCTTCCACGCGCTGCAGCTCGGCCTGCCCGAGCTCGAGGCCCTGGCCGCCAACCGCATGCCGCACCGCTGGCTCGCGGTCGAGTCGCCGCCGCTCGGCGCCGATGCGCGGGCCGAGGCCGCGGCGGCCGAGCCTGCCGGCGCCCCGGCGCGCACCGCGATCGCGCTGCACTGTCACTTCGACGCCTTGCCGTTCGCCACGGCGAGCCTCGATCTCGTCGTCCTGCCGCATTCGCTCGAGCTCGCCCGGGATCCGCACCTGACGCTGCGCGAGGTCGAGCGCGTGCTCGTGCCCGAAGGCCGCGTCCTGATTCTCGGCTTCAACCCGGCGAGCCTGTGGGGCCTGCGGCAGCGCCTCGGCCGGATGCGGCGCCGGCTCGGCCTCGGCACCGAGCGCGACCTGTTCCTGCCGCGGGCCGGCGAGTTCATCGGCTACCGGCGGCTGCGCGACTGGCTGCGCCTGCTCAGCTTCGAGGTCGAGTCGGGCCGCTTCGGCTGCTACATCCCGCCGGTGACCTCGGCCCAGTGGCTGGCCCGCTTCGGCTGGATGGAAAAGGCCGGCGACCGCTGGTGGCCGCCGTTCGGCGCGCTCTATTACATCGTCGCGGTCAAGCGGGTCCGCGGCATGCGCCTCATCGGCCTGGTGCGCGACGAGGTCCGTCCCAAGGCCGTGACCGCGCCGGCCCCGGCCGCGGCCACCCAGCGTCGCGCCGAGTTCGAAACCAGCAGCGACCCGAACTGAAAAGAAGATGACCGACGACACGATGTGGACCGCATACACCGACGGCGCCTGCGCCCCTAGCAACCCGGGTCCTTCCGGCTGGGGCGCGGTGCTGATCGCGCCGGGCGACGGCGCGGAAAGCGATCACTTCGGCTTCATCGGCCCGGGCACGAACCAGATCGCCGAGCTGACCGCGGCGATCGAGGGCCTGGCACGAGTTCCGGTGGGCGCGAGCGTGCAGCTCGTGTCCGACAGCCAGTACGTCCTCAAGGGCCTGACCGAGTGGCGCGCCGGCTGGGAGCGCAAGGGCTGGCGCAACTCGAAGGGCGAGCCGGTCGCCAACCTCGCGCTCTGGAAGCGGCTGTTCGCCCTTGCCGATGCGCGCAAGGTCACGGTCCGCTGGGTCAAGGGCCACAACGGCGATCGCTGCAACGAGAAGGCCGACGCGCTGGCGAACAAGGCGCTGGCGCTGCGCGCGGGCAGCGCGGCCTGAGGCGACGACGCCTCGGCGTCAGGAGAGGCTGCGCTCGACCTCGAGAAGCTGGAAACGGGCCAGCGCCAGGTTGGTCCGGTGCTTCTCGAACAGGGCGACGATGAACAGCTCGGCGTGGCGCTGCAGGGCGCGGATCAACACGTTGCGCGAGCCCGCGGTGGTGATCAGCTCGTCGATCGGATCGGAAAGGCCCATGCTGCGCGCCGAATCGCGCTGAGCGCGCAGCACCTGCGCGGCGGCCGCGGCGGCGAGCTCCATGTCGATCGTCTGCTCGGGGCGGGCCTCGTGCGCCATCACCAGGCCGGTGGCGGCATCGACCAGGGCGCAGCCGATCAGGCCGTCGAGCTTGAGCAGGCTCGACAGCGCCTGGCGGCCGCGGGTCGCGTCGAGAATGCCGCGCGTGATCTGCGGAGCGGCGCCGGTGACACCGTCGGCGACCGGCGCGACGGTCCCGGTCGTCCTCGCCAACGCCGCACCACCGCCGATCTCGCCGACCTTGATCGGGAAATCGCCGATGCCGAGCATCGGCGAGACCGCCATCGGGTCCCAGCCGGGCTGCAGCTTGACCTCGTTCCAGACGCCGAGCATCGCGTTCCACACCGACGACGCGCCGGTCATCGGCTCGCTGACGATGTGCACGTGCAGCCGCGCCGGCCAGACCAT
>JANMCC010000247.1:0-2705 GCA_031360885.1 Burkholderiales bacterium
GCCACGGTACTCGGCCAGGGCGAGCGTCTGCGAGCGGGCCACCTGGGCCGCCACATCCGTCACCACCGCCTGTTTCTCGTTGCGATTGAGACTCAAGGTTCACTCTCCTTCCACATGCGCCCGGGCCGCATTTCGGCTTCGAGCGCTTCGGTTCAGCGACCTTCCGAACTGGATCTTTCGATTCCGTTTCGGCGGGACGCCATCTGCGCTGGCGATTAAGCAGCCCGGAGGGACTGCACCAGCGGTCTTCGATGGCCCGCGGCGCCCGGTTTCCCGGGTGCCTCGGCCCACCATCTCTCAGGTCGCCGCCTTCGCGGCGACCAAAACTCCAATCAGGCGGCCTGCGCCGGCTGGGCGTTGATCGATGCCAGGTCGACCCGGGCGCCGACGCCCATCGACGACGACAGCGCGACCTTGCGCAGATAGATTCCCTTGCTCGAGGCCGGCTTCGACTTGTTCAGCGCCTCGATCAGCGCGCGCAGGTTCGCGACCAGCTTGTCGTCGGCGAACGAGCGGCGGCCGATCGTCGCGTGAACGATGCCGGCCTTGTCGACCCGGAACTGCACCTGGCCGGCCTTGGCGTTGCGCACGGCCTGGGCGACGTCGGGCGTCACGGTGCCGACCTTCGGGTTCGGCATCAGGCCGCGCGGGCCCAGGATCTGGCCGAGCGTACCGACGACGCGCATCGTGTCGGGCGAGGCGATGACGACGTCGAAGTCCATCTTGCCGGCCTTGATCTCGGCGGCGAGGTCGTCCATGCCGACGATGTCGGCGCCGGCGGCACGGGCTTCCTCGGCCTTCGCTCCTTGAGCGAACACGGCCACGCGCTTGGTCTTGCCGGTGCCGCTGGGCATGACGACCGCGCCGCGAACAACCTGGTCGGACTTCTTGGCGTCGATGCCGAGCTGTACGGCGACGTCGATCGACTCGTCGAACTTGGCGGTGGCGCACTCCTTGACGAGGGCGAGCGCGTTGTCGAGCGGATACAGCTTGGTGCTGTCGACCTTGCCGGCGGTGGCCTTCTGGCGCTTGGTCAGCTTGCCCTGGGTCTTGTTGTCGGTGGCCATGATCAGACGGCTCCTTCCACGGTGATGCCCATCGAGCGCGCGGTGCCGGCGACGGTGCGGACGGCCGCTTCGAGGTCGGCGCCGGTCAGGTCGCGCTGCTTGGCCTTGGCGATGTCTTCGATCTGGGCGCGGGTGAGCTTGCCCACCTTGTCGAGGTGCGGCTTCGACGAGCCCTTCTCGAGCTTGAGCGCCTTCTTGATCAGCACCGAGGCGGGCGGCGTCTTGAGGATGAAGGTGAAGGACTTGTCGGCATACGCGGTGATGACCACCGGCAGCACCAGGCCCGGCTCCATGCCTTGCGTCTGCGCGTTGAAGGCCTTGCAGAACTCCATGATGTTGAGTCCGCGCTGGCCGAGCGCCGGGCCGATCGGGGGCGAGGGGTTCGCCTTCCCGGCCGGGACTTGCAGCTTGATGTAGCCGACGACTTTCTTTGCCATGAATGGCTCCTTGTTTCGAGTTCAAGCGCCTTGCAGGACCAAAGTCCTGCTCGGCTCCTCGTCTTGCCGCCCGGAAACGCGAAAGGGCGGGAGACGCCGGGCGGCGTCCGTCTCCCGCCGATGAATCAGATTTTCTCGACCTGCGCGAAATCGAGCTCGACCGGGGTCGCCCGGCCGAAGATCGTCACGGCGACGCGGACCTTGGACTTGTCGTAGTTGACGTCTTCCACGGAGCCGTTGAAGTCGGTGAACGGGCCTTCCTTGATGCGGACCGTCTCGCCCACTTCCCACTGGACCTTGGGACGCGGCTTTTCCACGCCTTCCTGCATCTGCGAGACGATCTTCATCACCTCGGCTTCGGAGATCGGCGAAGGCCGCGTCTTGGCGCCGCCGACGAAGCCCGTGACCTTGCCCGTGTGCTTCACGAGGTGCCAGGTGTCGTCGCCCATCTCCATCTCGACCAGCACGTAGCCCGGGAAGAAGCGCCGCTCGCTGACCGAACGCTTGCCGTTCTTCAGCTCGACCACTTCTTCCATCGGCACCAGGATGCGGCCGAACTTCTCTTTCATCTCGGAGCGGTCGATCCGCTCGCGCAGGTTGCGCTCGACCGCCTTCTCCATGCCCGAGTAGGCATGGACGACGTACCAGCGCTTGTTGCCCTGGGCCGCGAACGACTCCGGGCCCGCGGTCGCTTCGGTGCTTTCTGCGCTTGCTTCAGTCACTTGCATGGTCTCCTTAGCGCTTCCAGCCGAGCACGAGGTCGTACAGCAACCACTCGAGCGTCTTGTCGGTGAACCACAGGAACATCGCCATGACGACGACGAACGCGAACACGTAGCCGGTCATCTGCAGCGCTTCCTTGCGCGTCGGCCAGACGACCTTCTTCACCTCGCGGATCGAGTCCTGGCCGTAGGCGATGAGCTGCTTGCCCGGCTCCGAGGTGAAGAACGTGGCGACGGCCGCCGCCATCAGGACGATGAGCGCGGCGACGCGCATCCACAGGTCCTTCTGGCCGAGCATGTAGAACGCCACGACCGCGCCCACGACGAGCGCCGCCGCGAGGGCGAGCTTCGCCTTGTCGGCGCCGGTCGAGATCGTCTCGACGGAAGGTGATGTCGGATTTGCCATTTGCTCTGTTCAAACCTGCCGGCTGGCAGGGGCGGAGGGCATCGAACCCCCAACCTCTGGTTTTGGAGACCAG
>JANMCC010000270.1:0-1585 GCA_031360885.1 Burkholderiales bacterium
GAACCCGACGCCACGCCGGATGGGCGAGCCGCCGTAGTACGGGTAGACATCTTCGACTATCAGCACGAGTACTCACCTGACTGCTCCCTCCCCTTGTGGGGGAGGGTCGGGGTGGGGGGCGGAGCCTCCGGCAGGCCCCCATCCCGGCCTTCCCCCAAAGGGGAAAGGAGCAATAAAACTCACCGGCCCAGGTAAACCTCGACGACCTGCTCGTTGGCCTGAACGTCGGCGAGCGTGCCCTCGGCGAGCACGCGGCCTTCGTGCAGCACCGTCACCTTCTTGCCGCCGCGACCGCCCTGCGTCAGTGCGCCGATGAACTTCATGTCGTGCTCGACGACGACCAGCGAATGGCTGCCTTCGAGCGACAGGAACAGCTCCGCGGTGCGCTCGGTTTCCTCGTCGGTCATGCCGGCGACGGGCTCGTCGAGCAGCAGCAGCTTCGGGTCCTGCATCAGCAGCATGCCGATCTCGAGCCACTGCTTCTGGCCGTGCGAGAGCAGCCCGGCCGTGCGCTGTGCGTGGTCCTTCAGGTGGATCAGCGCGAGCACCGCGCCGATGCGGTCGAGCTGTTCGCCGGTCAGGCGGAAGAACATCGAGGCGCGCACGCCGCGGTCGGCCTTCAACGCGAGTTCGAGGTTCTCGAACACGCTCAACTGCTCGTAGACCGTCGGCTTCTGGAACTTGCGGCCGATGCCGGCCTCGGCGATCTCGTGCTCGCGCAGGCGCAGGAGGTCGATCGTCGAGCCGAAGAACGCGCGGCCGAGGTCGGGCCGGGTCTTGCCGGTGATCACGTCCATCATCGTCGTCTTGCCGGCGCCGTTCGGGCCGATGATGCAGCGCAGTTCGCCGGCGCTGATCGACAGGCTCAGGGCGTTCAGCGCCTTGAAGCCGTCGAAGCTGACGGTGATGTCGTCCAGGTACAGGATCGCGCCGTGGGTGACGTCGAGCGCACCAGGCTCGACGTGCCGGCCGTAGCTCGCGCCGCGGCCGCCGGAGGCGGTCGCGCCTTCGACGAGCCGCCGTTCGTGCGCCACACGGGTCTGCGCGCCGGCCTTCATCAGATCCGGGGTCATGCGCCCTCCCGCTTGCGCCGCACCAGACCGATGATTCCGCGCGGCAGGAACAACGTGACGACGATGAAGAGCGCGCCGAGCACATAGAGCCAGAACTCGGGAAAGGCCTGCGTGAACCAGCTCTTCGCGCCGTTGACGAAGAACGCGCCGACGATCGGGCCGATCAGCGTGCCGCGGCCGCCGACCGCGGCCCAGATCGCGATCTCGATGCTCGCCGCGGTCGACATCTCGCCGGGGTTGATGATGCCGACCTGCGGCACGTAGAGCGCGCCGGCGATGCCGCACATCACCGCCGAGACGACCCAGATCGCGAGCTTGTAGCGCAGCGGGTCGTAGCCGGTGAACATGACCCGCGTCTCGGCGTCGCGAATGGCCTGCAGCACGCGGCCGAACTTGCTGCCGACGAGCCAGCGTGCGGCGACGTAGAAGCCGATCAGCGTGCAGCCGGTGATCACGAACAGGCTCATCCGCATCGCCGGTGTCGCGAGCGGCAGGTCGAGCAGGCGCTTGAA
>JANMCC010000286.1:0-2049 GCA_031360885.1 Burkholderiales bacterium
AGCGAGCGCGAGAGGAACACTTCGCTCGCCGGGAACACGTCGAAGCCGCCGGCGGCGTAGCCGTCGATCATGGCCTTCGAGTTGCCCCAGTCGCCCGACGAGTCCTTGGCCCCCGCGATCACCTCCGGATAGCGCTTCAGCAGCCGCTCGATCAGCGAAAGCGTGATCGGCACCTGCGTCACCTGGGGGATGTGATACAGGTAGATCGGCGCGCAGCCGCTGCCGACGCGCTCTATCACCTCGGCGTAGTACGCGAACACGCCGTCGTCGGACACGCCCTTGTAGAAGAAGGGCGGCAGCATCAGCACGCCGGCGGCGCCGATGCGGCTGGCGTGCCGGGTGAGCTCGACCGCATCGGTGAGCGCAGACGCGCCGGTGCCGGGCATCAGCTTCGCGGGCGGGACACCGGCTTCGAGCAGCGCGTCGGTGAGCGACAGCCGCTCGGCGACCGAGAGCGACGCGGCTTCGGAATTGGTGCCGAAGATCGCCAGCGCCGCGCCCTGGTCGACCAGCCAGCGGCAGTGGGCGATGAAGCGGCCGGCGTCGGCCGCAAGCGTGTCGTCGAAGGGCGTCAGCACCGGCGCGAGCACGCCGCGCAGCCTTGTCGTCATCTCTGGAGTCTCCAGCCTAGTCCACTGAACGCGGCACCTTGCCGACCATCTTCGCCGCACGCAGGAAATCGAAGTCGACGCCCTGGTCGGCCTGCGTCACGGTCTGCAGGAAGAGCTTGCGGTAGCCGCGATCGGCCACGGGTTCTACCACCGGCGCCTCCTTCGCACGCCGCGCCAGCTCGTCGTCCGATACGAGCAGCGCGATCTCGCGCGCCGCGATGCCGAGGCGGATGCGGTCGCCGTTTCGCACATGGGCGAGCGGGCCGCCGATCGCCGACTCGGGGGTGACGTGCAGGACGATGGTGCCGAACGCGGTGCCGCTCATGCGTCCGTCGGAAATGCGCACGATGTCCTTCACGCCGGCGCGCGCCAGCTTGCGCGGAATCGGGATGTAGCCGGCCTCGGGCATGCCGGGCGCACCCCTGGGGCCGATGTTCTTCAGCACCAGCACGTCGTCGGCGGTGACGTCGAGGTCGTCGCTGTCGATCCGCGTCGCCAGGTCCTCGAGCGACACGAACACCACGGCGCGGCCTTCGTGCTCCATCAGCGCCGCGTTCGCCGCCGACTGCTTGATGATCGCGCCGCCCGGCGCCAGGTTGCCGCGCAGCACGGCGATGCCGCCCTGCGGATAGATCGGATCGGCGAACGGCCGCACCACGTCCTGGGCGAAGGCGGGCGGGGCGCGCTCGAGCTCCTCGCCGAGGGTGCGGCCGGTCACGGTCAGGGCGTCGAGCCGGAGCAGCGGCTTCAGCTCGCGCAGCAGCGTCGCCATGCCGCCGGCGCGGTGGAAGTCTTCCATGTAGTGCTGGCCCGAAGGCTTGAGGTCGAGCAGCACCGGCGTCTCGCGGCCCATCCGGTCGAGCGCGTCGAGGTCGATCTCGAGGCCCATGCGGCCGGCGATCGCGGTGAGGTGAACGATGCCGTTGGTCGAGCCGCCGATCGCCAGCAGCACGCGCATCGCGTTCTCGAACGCCGAGGGCGTGAGCACCTTGTGGATGGTGAGCCGGTCCTTCGCCATCTGCACCGCCTGCGCGCCGGTCTGCTCGGCGATGCGGATGCGGTCGGCGGTCACCGCCGGTGGCGAGGCGCCGCCGGGCATGGTCATGCCCAGCGCCTCGGCGATGCAGGCCATGGTGCTGGCCGTGCCCATCACCGAGCAGGTGCCGACGCTGGCGACGAGCTGGTCGTTGACGTCGGCGGTTTCCTCGGCGTCGATTTCGCCGGCGCGAAAGCGCGCCCAGTAGCGCCGGCAGTCGGTGCAGGCGCCGACCCGCTCGCCGCGATGGCTGCCGGTGAGCATCGCGCCGGTGACCAGCGCGATCGCCGGCAGGCCGGCCGAGGCCGCGCCCATGAGCTGCGCCGGCACGGTCTTGTCGCAGCCGCCGATCAGCACCACCGCGTCCATCGGCTGGCCGCGCACCATCTCCTCGGTGTCCAT
>JANMCC010000341.1:0-9842 GCA_031360885.1 Burkholderiales bacterium
ATGGGCCCTGTCCGGCGGGCGGGCGAGGGCGCCATCTGATCGAACCCCTGCGGGGCGGGCCGAAACGGGGCGATCCGGTCGTTGCACGGGCCGGGAGATAACGACCGGTATCTCCCAGCCTGCGCGCCTACGGCTCATCCCCGTTGCGGCCCGTCTATATGGCAGATATCGGCGGGACAGCACACTAGCTGGCCGGATGCCTGGCCGTGCGCGGCACCCAGTACCAGAGCACGGCGCCGGCGGCGAACGCGATCAGGCCGGTGCAGAAGATGCCCGCGGCGAGGGAGAACAGCGCCGTCGCTGCGGAGAGCAGGGCAGGCCCGCCGGTCGATCCCAGGTCGGCCATCAGGCGCCATACGCCCAGGAAATGGGCGCGGCCCACGGCGGGCGAATAGTCGGCGCCCAGCGTCATGATCATTCCCGAGCCGATGCCGTTGCCGAAGCCGATCATCAGCGCCGCGAGCAGGAGCGTGCCGGGGCCGTGCGTGAGCGGCATCGCCAGCAGCGCCACACCCATGCACAGCATCGACGGCACCGCGACCCAGGTGCGGCCCTTGCGGTCCATGAGCTTGCCGGCCGGATAGAACACGAGCATGTCGATGCCGCCGGCGAGGCCGTAGATCAGCGAGGTGGTGGCGGCGTCGAGGCCGATGTGATCGGCCCAGAGCGGCACCACCGCCTGGCGCGAGGCGCGCACCGCGCTGACGAGCAAGGCGCCGATGCCGACGGTGAGGAAGATCTTCGCGTGGCTGCTGGAAATCGTGCGGATCGTCGGCGGGCGCGGCGCGGCCGCGTCGGCCTCCGAAGCCGTGGCCAGGGCGACGGCGCGCTTCTCGCCGGGCAGCGCGGGCATGCTCACCGCCAGCAGCGCCGAGAGCACCAGGGCGACGACGCCGACCGCGTAGGCCCCGGCCAGGCCGGCGAAGGGGATCACCGCCGCGCCGAGGAACGGGCCGATGAACAGGCCGATGCGCATCACCCCGCCGAGCGTGGAGAGCGCGCGCGCCCGGTAGTGGAACGGCACCGCCTCGGTGAGGTAGCTCTGCCGCGCCAGGCCGAACACGGCGGCGGCCATGCCGATCATGAACACGCCGATGGCGAAGGCGGCGAGGTGCGGCACGAAGCCGCAGATCGCCATCGCCAGCGCGCACCAGACGCTGGCGCCGACGATCGCCCAGCGCTCGCCGTAGCGGGTGGTGAGGACCGACGCAGGCAGGTTCGAGACCAGCGAGCCGATGCCGATCAGGGTGACGACGAGCGCGGCCAGCGCGGCCGAGCCGCCGAGGTTGCGCACGCTGAGGGCCACGACCGGCAGGATCGCGCCCTCGCCGATGCCGAACAGCAGCGACGGCCCGAACGCCGGCACCGCGATCGAGCGCAGCGAGAACGGCGGCGGCTCGCTCACACAGCACGCTGCGCGCGGGCCGCGTCGTCCCAGGCGGACGCGGCGACGCGCTCGCCCCAGACGTCGACCTCGACCCGGGTTCCTTCGTGCCGGGCCGTCGCCGCGGCGCCGCGCAGGTAGCCGAGGGCGACGCAGGCGCCGAGCTTCGGGCTCCAGCCGGCGGAGGTGATCTCGCCGGCCGGCTCGCCCCGGAGCAGCAGCGCTTCGCCGCCCCAGGCCCAGGCGTCGGCCGAATCCAGGACCAGCGAGACCAGGCGCTTGGCCGGCGCCTGCTCGCGGCGGGCGTGCAGCGCGGCCCTGCCGATGAAGTCGGTGGCCTTGTCGAGCTTCACCGCGAACAAGGTGCCGGCCTCGAACGGTGTCTCGTCGGGCCCGAGCTCGGCTCCCCAGGCGCGTCGGCCCGCCTCGATCCTCAGGGCGTCGAGGGCGTAGTAGCCGGCGTCGCGCAGGCCCAGGTCGGAGCCGGCCGCGTGCAGCGCCAGCCAGACATGGCGTGCCATCTCGATCGGCACGTAGAGCTCGAAGCCCGGCCCGCCGACGTAGCTCATGCGCGCCGCGCGCACGCGCGCGAAGCCGACGTCGATCTCCGCCGTCGAAGAGAACTTCAGCCGTTCGGGGGCGAGGCGGGCGGCGGTGTCGGGCGCGCCGACGCGGCAGAGCAGCTCCTTCGCGTTCGGTCCCATCACCGAGAGCACCGCCGTCAGCGCGCTGACGTCGCTGAGCGCTGCCGATTCGTCGGCCCGAGTGTGCCGGGCGATCCAGTCGGCGTCGCGCGTCGGCTGCGCCGAGCCGGTGACGAGAAGAAAGCTCTCGGCGCCGAGGCGGGTGATCGTCAGGTCGCTCTCGAAGCCGCCGCGCTCGTTGAGCATCGCGGTGTAGACCATGCGCCCCGGCGCGACGTCGACGGCGTTGGCGCAGATCCGCTCGAGCACGGCGAGGGCATCGCGGCCTTGCAGCAGCAGCTTGCCGAACGAGGTCTGGTCGTAGAGCGCCACGGCCTCGCGCGTCGCCACCTGCTCGGCGATCACGTCGCCCAGCCAGTGCGGCCGGTCGAGGGTGTGCGGATGGACGAGCCGCGTGCTCGGCCCCTTGCCGGCGTTGCCGGGAATGAAGTAGTTGGCGCGCTCCCAGCCGTTCTTCGCGCCGAACACCGCGCCTTCGGCGGCGAGCAGGTCGTAGAGCGGCGAGGTGCGCAGCGGTCGCGCCGTCTCCAGCTCCTGGCGCGGCCAGCGCATCGCGTAGTGCAGGCCGAGGGTCTCCCCGGTGCGCTCGGACAGCAGCTTGCGGTTGGCCATGAACCCGCCGAAGCGGCGGATGTCCACGTCGGAGAGGTCGCTCTGCGGGCTGCCGGCGACGATCCACTCGGCGAGCAGCCGCCCGGCGCCGCCGGAGTTGGCGATGCCCGCGGAATTGAAGCCGGCGGCGACGTAGTAGCGGCCGAGCTCGGGCGCCTCGCCGAGGATGAAGTTGCCGTCGGGGGTGAAGCTCTCCGGCCCGTTGAGCAGCATCTTCACCTTCGCCGTCTCGAGGCAGGGCGTGCGATGCATCGCCGCGGTCATGAGCGGCTCGAACTGGTCCCAGTCCTCGCCCAGCAGCTCGAAGCGGAAGGTCGAGGGAATCGGGTCCACGGTCCACGGCTTGGCCACGGGCTCGAAGCCGCCCATGACCAGGCCGCCGACCTCTTCCTTGTAGTAGATGAAGCCGTCGGGATCGCGCATCACCGGCAGCATCGGATGCACGCCTTCGATCCGGTCGGTGACGATGTAGAAGTGCTCGGCCGACCAGAGCGGCACGCTCACCCCGGCGAGCGCGCCGAACTGGCGTGCCCACTGGCCGGCGCAGTTGACGATGACCTCGCAGGCGATGTCTTGCTCCTCGCCCTCGTGGCGAACACGCACGCCGGCCGCGGTGCGGCGCGCGAAGCTCGTCTCGGCGGCGACGCCGATCACCTCGACGCCTTCGACGATCTTCACGCCGCGCTGGCGCGCGCCCCTGGCGAGAGACATGCAGAGGTCGGCGGGATTGGCCTTGCCGTCGCCGGGAATCCAGATCGCGCCGGCCAGGTCGTCGGTGCGCATGACCGGGAACAGCTCGCCGGCGCGGGCCGGGCTGATCTCCTCGCACTCGACGCCGAAGCTCTGCGCCAGGGCGAGCTGGCGGCGCAGCACCTTCATCCGCTCGGGCGTGACGGCGACGTTGACGCTGCCGCACTGCTTCCAGCCGGTGGCCAGGCCGGTCTCGGCCTCGAGCGAGGCGTAGAGCTCGATCCCGTACTTGCTCATCCGCGTCATGTTGCGGTTGGGCCGCATCTGGCCGACGAGCCCGGCCGCGTGCCAGGTGGTGCCGCAGGTGAGGGCGCCCTGCTCGAGCAGGAGGACGTCGGTCGCGCCGAGCTTGGCCAGGTGGTAGGCGGTGGAGCAGCCGACGATGCCGCCACCGACGATGACGATGCGGGCTTGCGACGGAAGGGCGGGCATGGCGGAGGAGCTTAACGCGGGGGCGTTGTTCGCTGTGCTCGTTGGCCGAGCGAGAGCCGGATCGAGCCGGCGCGCACCGCTCGGCGACGCGTGCCGCAGCTCAGGCCAGGCGCAGCGCCATCACGCCGGCGACCACGGCGCCGGTGCCGAGCAAACGCTGGAAGCGGAAGCGCTCCTTCAGCAACAGCACGCCGATCAGCGTGGCGAACAGCACCGAGGTCTCGCGCAAGGCCGCGACCGAGGCGAGCGGTGCCTTCGTCATCGCCCACAGCGCGATCGCGTAGGCGCCGAGCGAGGCGCAGGAGCCGACGAGGGCGACCGGCCAGCGCTGCTTCATGAAGGCGACCGAGGCGGCGAACGCCTTGCGCCGCTGCCACATGACGATCGTGAAGTACGGCAGGCCGTCGAGCATGAACAGCAGCGCGACGTACTGCAGCGCGTTGCCCGAGCTGCGCACGCCCAGGCCGTCGACGATGGTGTAGGCGGCGATGATGGCGGCGTTGGCGAGCGCGTAGCCGAGGGCATGGCGGCGCGAGCCGCTCTCGACATTGGCGCGCGTCAGGCCGATCAGCAGCACGCCGCCGCTGATGCCGGCCACGCCCACCCAGGCGGCGAGCGGCAGGTGCTCGCCGACCAGCTGGCCGCTCAGCATCGCCACCAGCAGCGGCGCGGTGCCGCGCATGATCGGGTAGGCGAAGCCGAGTTCGCCGTGGCGGTAGGCGCCGACCAGGGTGATGTAGTAGCCGATGTGGATCACCATCGACGCGGCCAGCCAGGGCCAGGCCTGGCGGCCGGGCAGGCCGAAGAGGGCGACCAGGATCACGCCGACGCCGCAGCCGAGGATGTGGATCAGGGCGGTGTCGAGCGCCTTGTCCTGCCCCGCCTTGATCAGCGCGTTCCACGAGGCGTGGAGCAGCGCCGCGAACAGCACCGCGCCGACGATCGGCCAGGTCACGCCCCGGTGCGGGCGGCGCAGCGCGCCACGCGGCTCATGAAGTGGGCGAGCGAGGGCGTCTGCCAGTCGGCCTGCTTGGCCAGGTCGTCCCACTGGCGCAGCATCACCGCGTCGCGCGCGCCGGCCTGGAGCAGGAAGGTGGCCGCCTCGGCCGGCTCGAACACGCCGCCCTGCAGCTCGAGGCTGCGCTTCGAGTCGTCGGAAAGCTTCGCCCAGTAGCCGTCGCTGGCCCGGCACAGGTAGCGCTTGGCGTCGACGTGCAGCTTGATCGCGTCGAGCACGCCATCCGGGAACAGGCCGCGCAGGAACGGCAGCGCGAAGTACTGGTGGGTGTCGTCGATGCCGCGCAGGGTCGGCGTCTCGCCCTGCTCGACCGGGGCGCGCCGGGCCGCCCCAAGTGCGTCGGCGCCCCCTCGGGGGGCAGCGACCGAAGGGAGCGTGGGGGCTGCAAAGTACAGGAGGTGGCCGAGGTCGTGCAGCAGGCAGGCGGTGACCAGCTCGTCGCCGGCGTCGCTCTGCTCGGCGAGGTAGGCGGTCTGCAGCGCGTGTTCGAGCTGGGTGACCGGCTCGCCGCTGTACCGGGCGTTGCCATGGCGGGCGAACAGCAGGCCGATGTCTTCGAGTGTCAGCATGGTCAGGGCTCCCGTGCGCCTTCGGCGGGGCCGAGCGCGGCGAACTGCGACTGGCGGATCCGCGTCGCCGTCAGCGCGCCGGCCGATTCGAGGATCGGATAGGCGACGCCGCAGATGTGCGAGTTGATCCGCTTCAGGTCGCTGATCAGGTCGAGGTGCAGCGAGCTGGTCTCGATGCTCTGCGCCGTGTTGTCGCGCAGCCGCGCGATGTGGTTGGCGGCGTACTCGTGCTCGAGGTCGCGGAAGTGCGCCTTCTCCTCGAGCAGCCGCTTGGCGTCGCGCACGTGGCCGTCGAGGAACACGCTCATCGCCAGGCGCAGGTTGGAGAGCAGCCGCTCGTGCAGGTGGATGATCTCGGACATGCCGGCTTCGGAGAAGCTGCGCGACTTCTTCACCAGCTTGTCCTCGATGTCCTGGAGCACGCGCTCGATGATGTCGCCGATCTGCTCCATGTTGATCGTGAAGGAGACGATGTCGGTCCAGCGCCGGCTCTCCTCCTTGGACAGGGCCTCGCCCGAGATCTGCGTCAGGTAGAACTTGATCGCCGAGTACAGCTCGTCGACGGTGTCGTCGAGCTTCCTCAGCTCCTCGGAGAGCTTCAGGTCGTTCTTGCGCAGCACCGGCAGGATGCCGCGCAGCATGGTCTCGACGATGTCCGCCTGGTGCAGCGCCTCGCGCGCCGCGCACGAGATCGCGAGCGAGGGCATGGTGAGCGCGAGCGGGTCGAGGTGGCGCGGCCTGAGGCTGCCGGCGCCGGGGCCCGGGTCGTCCAGCCAGCGGTCGACCGTGCGGCCGACCAGGCCGGTGAAGCCGATGAAGAGCGCGGCGAGCACGAGGTTGAAGATCAGGTGAAAGCCGACGATCTGCTGGTGCACCGAGGGCAGGAGCTGCTGCAGCAACACGTGCACCTGCGGCAGGATGATGATGAACAGCAGGGCGCCGAGCAGCTTGAAGATCAAGTTGCCGAGCGGCAGCCGCCGCACCTGCGGCGCCGCGTTGGCGGTGGCGAGCATGGCGAGCACGCCGCTGCCGATGTTGGCGCCGATCACCAGGCCGAGCGCCACCGTCACCGGCAGCACCGCGGAGGTGGCGAGCGTGGCGATCAGCAGCACCACCGCCAGGCTCGAGTACGCGAGCACCGTCAGCACGGCGCCGACCACGACGTCGAGCAGCACCTCGTTCGGCAGGGCGACGATCAGGGCGCGGACTTCCGGCGATTCGGTGAGGGGTCGGGTCGCACCGACGATGAGCTGCAGCGCCAGCGTGATCAGGCCGAGGCCGATCAACACCCGGCCGACGGCGCCGACGCCGCTGTTCTGGCGCGAGATGAAGACGACCACGCCGACGAAGATCAGCAGCGGCGAGAGCCAGGTGAGGTCGAGCGAGAACACCACCACCATCACGCTGGTGCCGACGTCGGCGCCGAGCATGACGGCGAGCGCGGCGCTGGTCGTGACCAGGTTCTTGCCGACGAAGGAGGCGACGATCAGGCAGGTGGCGGTGCTCGACTGCACCAGGCTGGTGACGCCGAGCCCGGCGATCAGCGAGCGGAACCGGTTGCCGAAGCTGAGGGCCAGGATGCGGCGCAGGTTCTCCCCGAACACGCGCAACATGCCGGTGCGGACGATGTGCGTTCCCCAGACGAGGAGCGCGATCGCGGCGAGGAGGTTGAGGAGGTGGATCAAGTGTGGTTGAGCACCAGGTCGAAGGCGTCGAAGTTGCGCCAGCGGCGGTCGGGGTCGATGTCCTTCAGGCGTCGGTTGAAGATCAGCGGCACGCGCTGCTCGGACACGCCGCCGTGCGAGCGCAGCGGCACTTCGAGGGCCGAGAGGTCGTGGCGGGCGATCGAGGTGCCGATCACCTTCGAGCGCTCGGAAACGACGATCAGGTCGCCGATGCGGTCGACCGGCAGCTCGAAGAAGGCGGCAGCCTCCTCGCGCGAGCGCACGCTCTCGACCCCGCGCAGCGCCGCGATCCGCACCGCTCGCGCCGGCGAGTCGATGTCTTCGGGCAGGTAGACGGTGGCGAACGAGCCGAGCGCGCCGTGGTGCACGACGTAGGGGTCGGTGATCGGCAGGATCACCCGCGCCCGGCCGGCGCCCAGCCACTCGTCGAGCACGTCCTGCAGATAGAGGACGTCGGGCGCGCCGTCCATCTTCGTCTTCGCGTTCATGCCGTGGTCGGCGGTGAGCGCGATCGCGCAGCCCATGGCGTCGAGCCGGCCAAGGTAGCCGTCCATCATTCGGTAGAAGGCGTCGGCGCCCTCGGTGCCGGGGGCGTGCTTGTGCTGCACGTAGTCGGTGGTCGAGAGGTACATCACGTCGGGCCGGCGCTCGTGCGCCATCAGCTCCACGCCGGCGGCGAACACGAACTCCGACAGCTCGGCGCTGTAGACCGAAGGCACCGGCATGCCGACCCGCTCGACGACGTCGTGGATGCCGTTCTCGTCCTCGGTCGCCTGGTCGGCCTTCTCGGCCGAGAAGCAGATGCCCTTCATGCCGTGGCCGAGGAGCTTGCGCAACTTGTCCTTGGCGGTGATCACGGCGAGCGACTGGCCGGCGTTGGCGAGCGCAGCCAGGATGGTCGGCGCGCGCAGCCACTTCGGGTCGTTCATCATCACCTCGGTGCCCGAGGCGACGTCGAACAGGTAGTTGCCGCAGATGCCGTGCACGGAAGGCGGCACGCCGGTCACGATCGACAGGTTGTTCGGGTTGGTGAAGCTCGGGATCACGCAGTCGGCGGTGAGCACCGTCCCGGTCGCGAGCACGCCCTTCATCCACGGCGTGTGGCCGTGCGACACCGCCTGGGCGATGTACTCCGGCTCGCAGCCGTCCACGCAGACGACGACGGTCGGCTGGCGCGCCAGCCGGTAGCCGCGGCCGTTGACCTCGATCATCGCGCCGCCTTCACGGGCGCGGCCTCGGCCGCGCCGTCGGCCGCCGGCCGCGGGTGGTTCTTCAGCGTGCGCGCCTTGCTCTCCATGACGTGCTCGAACATGGCGCGGCCGGCCAGATCGGCGTCGCCCGAGGCGATCGCCTTGACGATCTGGCGGTGCTCGTTGGCCGAGATCGGCATCAGGGTCGCCTCGGCGAGGTTGAGGCGGCGGAACAGGCTCAGCTCCTTGATCAGCTTGCGATAGATCGCCGTCAGCTTGGCGTTGCCCGCCAGCTCGACCGCCCGGTCGTGGAAGCGCAGGTTGAGCAGGTGGTAGCTGTGCGCGTCCTTGGCCTTGGCGGCCTGGTCCATCTGCTCGACCAGGGCGCGCACCTCCTTCAGCGCCGCGGGAGCGATCGTTTCGGCCAGCCGCCGGCCGACGAACTCCTCCATCGTCGCGCGCAGGTCGAAGATGTCGATCGCTTCTGCGACCGGCAGGCTGCGCACGAACACGCCCCGGTTCTTCTCGGTGCGCACCAGGCCGGCTTCCTCGAGCATGCGGAAGGCTTCGCGCAGGGGCCCGCGCGAGACGCCGAGCCGCGTCGCCAGGGCCACCTCGGTCAGCTTTTCTCCGGGCGGAAGCTCGCCCGAGAGGATCATCCGCTCGAGCTCGCTCTGCACCACGCTCGAGAGCGAGCTGGTCTGCAGGAGCGTGATGGTCGGGTGCGGTGCCGGGACGGCGGCGGCTGCGGGCATGGCGCGAGTAGACCCGGCCGATGGCCGATTGTCAACAATCTCCAAGAAACAGTTGACGCTTTCGATGAGCCGCGCCTAGACTGCCCGCGGCGCGGAAGTCGCGCAGGACTGTCATCGAACTGGCATAGGCTTTGCACGTGCGCGCATCGCACGTTCCCACAATACTCATCAGGGAGTTCCGCATGAAACCGGGTTCTATCAAGGCGCTGTTCGGCGCCGTGCTGCTCGCTGCTTCCTTCGGCGCCCTGGCGCAGAAGAGCACGCTCACCGTCTACACCGCGCTCGAGACCGACCAGCTCAAGGCCTACGAGGCCGGCTTCAACAAGGTCAACCCGAACATCGAGATCAAGTGGGTTCGCGACTCCACCGGCGTGATCACCGCCAAGCTGCTCGCCGAGAAGGCGAACCCGCAGGCCGACGTGGTGATGGGCGTGGCCGCCTCCAGCCTGGCCCTGCTCGATTCGCAGGGCATGCTGATCCCGTACGCGCCGCTCAACCTCGACGCGATCATGTCCGCCTACCGCGACAAGAAGAACCCGCCCGCCTGGTTCGGCATGGACGTCTGGGGCGCGACGGTCTGCTTCAACACCGTCGAGGCGCAGAAGAAGGGCATTCCCAAGCCCGAGACCTGGAAGGACCTCACCAAGCCGGCCTACAAGGGCCAGATCGTGATGCCGAATCCGGCCTCCTCGGGCACCGGCTTCTTCGACGTCACCGCCTGGCTCACGCTCTGGGGCGACCAG
>JANMCC010000389.1:0-5916 GCA_031360885.1 Burkholderiales bacterium
CAGCGGCGCCTGGATGAGCTCGTACCGGGTGCAGTCGAAGAACGGCGGCAGCCGCGGCGACGCGTCGGTGCTGCCGATCATCGTCAACAACAACAACTTCGCCAAGGGCGCGCCCGGCGAGCCGACGCTGCTCAGCTTCGACGATGCGCGCACGCTCTTCCACGAGTTCGGCCACGGCCTGCACGGGCTGCTCTCGAACGTGACCTACGAGCGCCTCTCGGGCACCAACGTGCTGCGCGATTTCGTCGAGCTGCCGTCGCAGCTCTTCGAGCACTGGCTCGAGGAGCCGGAGGTGCTGAAGCGCCATGCGCGCCACCACCTGAGCGGCGAGCCGATTCCCGATGCGCTGATCGAGAAGCTGCACGCCGCACGCCACTTCAACCAGGGCTACGAGACGGTGCGCTACACCGCCTCGGCGCTCGTCGACATGGCCGCGCACGCGCGCGCCGACGTTGCCGTCGCCGACGTTGTCGCCTTCGAGCGCGCCGAGCTCGAGCGGATCGGGCTGCCCGCAGGCGTCGGCCTGAACCATCGCCTGACCCACTTCCAGCACCTGTTCTCCGGCTCCGGCTACGCCGCCGGCTACTACGTCTACCTCTGGGCCGAGGTGCTCGACGCCGACGGCTTCGAGGCCTTCGTCGAGGCCGGCAACCCGTTCGATGCGGCGGTGGCCAAGCGGCTGTTCCGCTTCATCTACTCCTCGGGCAACTCGATCGAGCCGGGCGCCGCCTACCGCGCCTTCCGCGGTCGCGCGGCGACGCCGCAGCCGATGCTGAAGCAGCGCGGACTGGTCGAGGAAGTCGCTGTCTAGGGCGTTCGCTCCGCGGCGCCCACCGGCGCCGTCGGGAAGCGCTTCTTCAGCGCCGTGAGGAAGGCCGGGAAGTCGATCGGCTTGGTCCAGTAGTCGGCGAAGCCCGCGGCCAAGCCGCGCTCGATGTCCTCGGGCATGGCGTTGGCCGAGAGGGCGATGCAGGGAATCGCCGCGGTGTCCGGGTCGGCACGCAGCCGCCGCAGCACCTCGAAGCCGTCGAAGTCGGGCAGCTGCAGATCGATCAGCACGAGATCCGGCCGCAGCGCCTTGGCCCGCGCGACGCCGGCGCGGCCGGTCGGCTCGGAGGTGATCGCCAGCCCGGAGACGGTCTTCACCAGCTCCTCGACCAGCAGCACGTTGACCTGGTTGTCCTCGATGTAGAGGATCTGGCCGGCGCGCTCGTGCCGCGGCTCGCTCCACGGCGCCTGCGCCGAATCGCCCGCATCTGCGGGCTCGGCCGCGCCGAGGCTCTCGGTCGCCGTGGCCAGCGACACCTCGAACAGCGTTCCCTCGCCCGGCTTGCTGCTCACCGCCAGCGTGCCGCCCATACCCTCGACCAACGCCTTGACGATGGTCAGGCCGATGCCGGTGCCCTCGATGCCTTCGTTCTCGGCGCCGAAGCGGTTGAACGGCTCGAACAGGCTCGCGAGCTGCACCGGCGTCAGTCCGCGGCCGGTGTCGCGCACGCGCAGCAGCGCCCGGTCGCCGGCCGGGCCGGCGTGCACGACGACACGGCCCCCGCGCCGGTTGTACTTGATCGCGTTCGAGAGAAGATTGATCAGCACCTGACGCAGCCGCGTCGCGTCGCCGCGCGCCGCGCCGCGTGCCTCGGCGATCTCGACGACGACGCCGTGCTGCGTCGCCAGCGACTCCACCAGCGGCACCGACTGGCGCACCAGCAGGCCGAGGTCGACGGCGCCGAGCGCGAGCTTGAGCGCGCCCGATTCGAGGCTCGAGAGGTCGAGCACGTCGTTGATCAGCGAGAGCAGGTGGCCGCCCGCCGCGCGGATGTGGCCGAGCTTGGCGAGCTGCGCCTCGTCGGCCGAGCGGCGCGCCTCGATCTGCAGCAGCTGGGTGAAGCCGAGCACCGCGTTGAGCGGCGTGCGCAGCTCGTGGCTCATGCGCGAGAGGAACTGCGACTTGGCGTGGACCTCGCGCTCGGCCAGCACCGCCTGCTGGCGCACCAGCTCGGCCTGCTTGGTCTCGCTCACGTCCCAGTTCACGCCGACCCGGCGCACCGGCCGGCCCCGCTCGTCGCTCACCAGCGCCGAGCGGGAGGCGAGCCAGCGCCAGCCGCCGTCCGGCAGGCGGACCCGGAACTCGTAGGAGGCGGGGAGGGTGGCGAACTCGGCGCCGGGGCGGGAGTCGAGCACCCGCGGCAGGTCGTCGGGATGGACCAGGGCCATCCGCTCCTCCCGGCTCGGCACCCGGTCGCCCGGGACCAGACCGCGCAGGTGGAACATCTGTTCGTCCCAGCGCTCGGGCGAGCCGTCGAGGCGGGCTTCCCACATGCCGATGCCGGCGTGGCGGGCGATGATCGCCGAGCGTTCGCTGGCGTCGCGCAGCGCGTCGAGCGCGTCGTGCTGCTCGGTCACGTCCATGACGATGCCGAGCACGCGCCGCCGCGTTCCCGACCCGATGTCGGCGTCGGCCCGCATCACCACCCAGCGCACGCTGCCGTCGCGGCGCACGATGCGGAACTCGATCTCGTGTCGCCGGGGCTTTTGCGTCAGGTAGGCGTGGGTCTCGCGCGCCACGCGGTCCCTGTCGTCGCGATGGACCGATTCGCGCAGCCACTCCGAGTAGCTCGGCACGCGCGGCGGGTCGAAGCGGTCGAAGATCGCGAAGGTCTGCGCGTTCCAGTCGCTTTCGTCGGGGTCGACCGCCGTCGTCCACAGGCCGATGCCGGCGGCGCGCGATGCCGCCTCGAGGCGGCGCGCCAGCTCCTCGGCCTGCTGGCGCTGCTCGACCCGCTCGGTCACGTCCAGGGCGACGCCGACGAAGGCGACCGGCTGGCCCGCCTCGTCGCGCTCGACGACGCGGCGCGTCATGACGTAGCGGTACTGGCCGTCGAGGCGGCGGTAGCGCGCTTCCATGTCGGTCGGCTGGTCGGAAGCGAGCGCCTTCTCGGCCGAGGCCACGACCAGGGGGATGTCGTCGGGATGGATGAAGGAGCGCACCTCCTCGAGCGAGAAGCCCTCGGGCCGCGGCGGCCGCTGCAGGAGCTGGAAGGCGCGGTCGCTGTAGTGCATGCGCTGGCTGCGCAGGTCGTGGCGCCAGATCGCGATCTGGCCGAGATCGACCGCAAGCTTGAGCTGGGCGTTGACGTCGACCAGGGCGCGTGCCGACTCGTACGCGTCGGTATCGTCCATCATGATGCCGACCGCGCGGTCGGGCTCGCCGTTCGGGCCGTTCTTCACCGCCCACTGCGAGTGGATCAGGCGCGTCTTGCCGCCGGGCTGGATGACGCGGTAGCGCTGCGCGTAGCGGCCGGCGGTGCGAGTCGACTCGGCGTAGGTCATCTTCTCCCGGTCGTCGGGGTGGATGTGCTGGATCGCCGCCTCGAACGACGGGGTCCCGGTCGCGGGATCGAGCCCCCAGAAGCCGAACACGTGCCGGTCCCAGCGGCCCTCGCCCGAAGGAATGCGCCGCTCCCAGAGGCCGATGCGGCCGAACTCCTGGGCGGTGTCGAGCAGCTCGCCCTGGCGGCGGGCCTGCGCGGCGAGGAAGCGCGTGGAGCTGACGTCGGTGAAGGTCCAGAGCAGCAGGCCGGCGGAGCGGCGCGCGCGGGCGTCGACCCAGAGCGGCGAGTCGCCGGCGGGGCGCAGGCGCAGCCCGGTCGTCTCCAGCGCTCCGGCGGCGAGGCCGGCGGCGAGCTTGTCGCGTGTCGAGTCGCCGGCCGTGCCCTCGGCGGCGCAGTCGGCCAGGCGGATCCCGTCGCCGCCCGACACGCCGGTCGCGGCGCTGAAGCGCGAATTGGCCCAGGTGATGGTGCCCGCGCCGTCGGTGATGGCGATCAGCTCGAGACTCTGCTCGACCAGCGCTTGCAGCACGTCGGCTGTCAGGGGGCCGGCAAGGGGTTCGCGGTCGCTCATGGGCAGCCGCAAAGTCTAGCGGCCGGGGGGCGCCGCGAGCGCCCCGGAACTCAGCCTTCCGCGACCTGCAGCACGAGCTTGCCGAAGTTCTCGCCCCGGAACAGCTTGAGCAGCGTCTCAGGGAAGGTCTCGAGGCCGGTAACGACGTCTTCCCGGCTCTTCATCCTGCCGTCCTTGAGGTACCCGGCGAGCTCGGCGATGGCGATGCCGTAGCGGTCGGCGTTGTCGAAGACGACGATGCCTTCCATCCGCGCCCGGTTGACCAGCAGCGACAGGTAGTTCGCCGGGCCGACCGGCTTTTCGGTCGCGTTGTACTGGCTGATCGCGCCGCAGATCACGATCCGCGCCTTGCGGTTGATGCGCGTCAGCACGGCGTCGAGGATCTCGCCGCCGACGTTGTCGAAGTAGACGTCGACGCCCTTCGGGCAGTGCGCCTTCAGTCCGTCCTTGACCGGGCCGGCCTTGTAGTCGATGCAGGCGTCGAAGCCGAGCTCCTTGACCACCCACTCGCACTTCGCCGGCCCGCCGGCGATGCCGACCGCGCGGCAGCCCTTGATCTTCGCGAGCTGGCCGACGGTCTGGCCGACGGCGCCGGCGGCGCCCGAGACGACGACGGTTTCGCCCGGCTTCGGCTGGCCGACGTCGAGCAGGCCGAAGTAGCCGGTCATGCCGGGCATGCCGAGCACGTTCAGCCACTGCGTCATCGTGCCGACGCGCAAGTCGATCCGGCTCAGCCCGCCCTTTGCGACGGCGGCGGCATCGAGGCGCGCGTACTCCTGCACGCCGAGCGTGCCGTAGACCACGTCGCCGACCGCGAAGGCAGGCGACTTCGAGGCGACGACCTTGCCGACGCCGCCGGCGCGCATCACCTCGCCGATGCCGACCGGGGCGATGTAGCTCTTGCCTTCGTTCATCCAGCCGCGCATGGCCGGGTCGAGCGACAGGGCGAGCGTCTTGACGAGCACGCCGCCTTCCTCGGGCTCGGCGACCGGCTCGGTGGTGAAGCTCCAGTCTTCGCGCACGGGCAGGCCGTTCGGGCGGCGGGCGAGGCGGTACTGGCGATTGGTGGTGGCTTGAACGGTGCTCATGGTCTTGTCTCCTTCACCGGCAATCTTAGGTCGCCCGACCCGGAGTTGGCGTCGCGTCGGAGACGGCGCGCGCAGGCGAAAAAAAGCCGCGGCGAACCGCGGCTTTCTCGAATCGGGCGCGAGGCCCGATCTGTCTTCGCTCAGGCCAGGACGCGAATGTTCGCGGCTTGCAGGCCCTTCTGGCCTTGCTTCACCTCGAATTCGACGCGCTGGTTTTCAGCCAGGGTCTTGAAGCCCGAGCCGGCGATGTCGCGGAAGTGGGCGAACAGGTCAGCGCCGCCCGCGTCTTGCGCGATGAAGCCGAAGCCCTTGCTTTCGTTGAACCACTTCACGGTGCCGGTCTGGGTGGGGGTCGTCATTGGAAAAATCCTATCTATGGGGAATGAATGCGCAGCACATGCGGCGCATGCAGCGACACTCAAGAACCGATCAGGGGGATTTCAGACGCCGCCGCGAGAACCGCGAGGGTAGAACGAGAATCACGAACAACCACTGTCTTGCGTATAACTGTGCCGCTAATGTACACGAGGATGAGCAAATGACCGACGAACACACGCATGGCCCTGATCAGGGCGTTGCCTGGAAGCACGACGGAGTGCGCGTCGTTCCCGCCAATCAGCTCGATCCGAACACCGCGCAGACGCCCGGCATGAACCGGGCGGCGGCGATCAATTTCGCGCGCGTCGGCGCGCAGAAGCTCTGGGCCGGCACGGTCCACATCCACCCCGACGCGAAGACCGGCGCGCATCACCACGGCCACCTCGAGAGCGTGATCTACGTCGTCAAGGGCCGGGCGCGCATGCGCTGGGGCAACGCGCTCGAGTTCACCGCCGAGGCCGGACCGGGCGACTTCATCTACATCCCGCCGTACGTGCCGCACCAGGAGATCAACGCCAGCGCCGACCAGACGCTGGAGTGCGTG
>JANMCC010000004.1:0-12945 GCA_031360885.1 Burkholderiales bacterium
CGCACGGTGAGCGTGATCCGCGCCTTCAGCTACTTCTCGCACCTCGCCAACATCGCCGAGGACCGGCACCACCTGCGCCGGCGCGCGGTGCACGAGCGCCAGGGCCACCTGCAGCGCGGCTCGCTGCAGGGCGCGTTCGAGCGGCTGGCGCGGCGCGGCATCGGCGCCGAGCGCATCGCGCGCACGCTCGAGCACGCCTGGATCTCGCCGGTGCTGACCGCGCATCCGACCGAGGTGCAGAGGAAGAGCATCCTCGACGCCGAGCGGGCGATCGCCGAGCTGCTGGCCGCGCGCACGCCCGAGACGAGCGAGCGCGACGCGGCGCGCAACGAGTCGCTGATCCGCGCCCGCGTCACCCAGCTCTGGCAGACGCGGATGCTGCGCAACGCCAAGCTCACCGTCGACGACGAGATCGAGAACGCGCTCAGCTACTACCGCGCGACCTTCCTGGCGCAGATCCCCGAGCTCTACCGCGAGGTCGAGGAAGCCCTGCCCGGCTTCGAGATCGCGCCGTTCTTCCGCATGGGCAACTGGATCGGCGGCGACCGCGACGGCAATCCCTTCGTCAGCGCCGCCACCCTCGCGACCGCGCTGGCGCGGCAGAGCGAGACGGCCCTGCGCCACTACCTGACGCAGGCGCACGAGCTCGGCGCCGAGCTCTCGAACTCGGCCACGCTGTCGTCGGTGTCGCCGGCGCTGCAGGCGCTTGCCGATGCCTCCGGCGACGCCAGCCCGCACCGCGAGGACGAGCCCTACCGGCGCGCGCTGATCGGCGTCTACGCCCGGCTGGCGGCGACGCTGCACGAGCTCACCGGCACCGAGGCGCTGCGCCACGCGGTGGCGCCCAGCCTGCCCTACCCCCATGCCGAGGCCCTGCTCGCCGACCTGCGCATCGTCGAGGAGTCGCTGCGCCGCCATCACGCCGGAGCGCTGATCGCGCCGCGGCTGGCGCCGCTGATCCGCGCGGTGCAGGTGTTCGGCTTCCATCTCGCCACCGTCGACCTGCGGCAGAGCTCCGACAAGCACGAGGCGGTGGTCGCCGAGCTGCTCGCGGTGGCGCGGATCGAGGCCGACTACTCGGCGCTCGACGAGGCCGGGCGCCGCGCCTGCCTGCTGAAGCTGCTCGACGACGCGCGGCCGCTGCGCGTGGTCGAGAGCGAGCGCCGCGCGGCGTACAGCGAGGCAACGCTCGGCGAGCTGGCGATCTTCGAGGCGGCCGCGGCGATGCGCATGCGCTACGGCAAGGACGCGATCCGCCACTACATCATTTCCCACACCGAGACGGTGAGCGACCTGCTCGAGGTGCTGGTGCTGCTGAAGGAGGCGGGGCTGGTGCGCGGGCCGCTGCAAGGCAAGGAGGCGACCACCTCGCTCATCGTCTCGCCGCTGTTCGAGACCATCGGCGACCTGCAGCGCGCCGCGACCATCATGCGCGAGTACTACGCGCTGCCCGGCGTCGCCGCGATGATGCAGCGCTCCGGCGCCGAGCAGGACGTGATGATCGGCTACAGCGACAGCAACAAGGACGGCGGCGCGTTCACCAGCAGCTGGGAGCTGTATTGCGCCGAGATCGCGCTGGTCGAGGTGTTCGCGGCGCTGCGCGAATCGCACGGCATCACCCTGCGTCTCTTCCATGGCCGCGGCGGCACGGTCGGGCGCGGCGGCGGCCCGAGCTACGAGGCGATCCTGGCGCAGCCGCCGGGCACGGTGAACGGCCAGATCCGCCTCACCGAGCAAGGCGAGGTGATCGCCTCGAAATACGCGCAGCCGGAGATCGGCCGGCGCAACCTCGAAACGCTGGTCGCGGCGACGCTCGAGGCGACATTGCTGCAGCCGACGCAGAGCGTGCCGAAGAGCTTCATCGACGCCGCCCGGCGCCTGAGCGCCGCGAGCATGGCCGCCTACCGCGGCCTGGTGTACGAGACGCCGGGCTTCACCGACTACTTCTTCAGCGCCACGCCGATCCGCGAGATCGCCGAGCTCAACATCGGCTCGCGCCCCGCCTCGCGCAAGGCGACCCGCGCCATCGAGGACCTGCGCGCGATTCCGTGGAGCTTCAGCTGGGGCCAGTGCCGGGTGGCGCTGCCCGGCTGGTACGGCTTCGGCTCGGCGGTCGAGGCCTTCCTCGCCGAGCCGGGGCAGCATGCCGCGCGCGTGGCGCTCCTGAAGCGCATGGCCAGGGAGTGGCCGTTCTTCGCCACCCTGGTCTCCAACCTGGACATGGTGATCGCCAAGAGCGACATGGCGATCGCCGCGCGCTACGTCGATCTGGTGGAGGACCGGAAGCTCGGCCGCCGCATCTTCGCCCGGATCGAGGCCGAGTGGCAGCGCACCAACGACGCGCTCTCTCTCATCACGGGCGAGAAGAACCGGCTCGCCTCGAACCCGGCGCTCGCGCGCTCGATCGAGCACCGCTTTCCCTACCTCGACCCGCTCAACCACCTGCAGGTCGAGCTGATGCGGCGCTACCGGCAGCGCCGCGACGACGACCCGTCGATCGAGCGGGTGCGGCGCGGGATCCACATCTCGATCAACGGGCTGGCTGCCGGACTGCGCAATACGGGCTGAGCGCGGGATCGCCAGTCTTGACGCCGTCACGGCAACGGGGCACAACCTTCCCATGGGCCGGCGCCGCAGCAATCCAGTGATGTTCGCGATCGCCGTCTTCGCCGTTGCCGCGTGCGGCGCTTCCGGGGCCCGCGACGAGCCACGGCCCTTCGCCGCGGCGATCGGCGATGCGATCGAGAGCTGCGTCGACAGCACGACGCTGCGCTTCGGCAAGGACGAGCGCCGCGCGATCCTCGACGCCATCGACACCGAGACCGTGGGCGAGGCCCTGCTCGGGCGCTACCCGGCGTTCGCGCAAAGCGGCCTGGTCCCGCAGGCCATCGTCCTCTGGCGCAAGCCCGGCGCCGACTGGCTCTACATCACGCTGCTGGTCAACCCCGGCAAGCCGGGCGAGGTGTGCTTCACTGCCAGCTTCGTCGCCGCGAAGATCTCGGTCACGCCGGTGATGTTGAAGAAGTACTTCGGGATCGTGACGATCTAGGCACGGCGCCGCGACTGGCGTCAGCGTGGTGACACGGAGCCTGGCGAAGCCCTGCGCGAGGAGCTGCTCGCCACGGTCCGGGCAGCCGGCTCGCCGACCCGCCGGCGCAGGGCCGCGACCTGGCCTTGGGCCGCGAACTGGCGAACGCTGTCGAGCTGCGCGCGCAGCGTCCTGCAGCTCAGCGACTCGGCGCCCGTCGGCTTCTCGCGCGCCCAGGCCGCCTGCATCGCGCCGCTTTCCCTCTGCAGCCCGTCGATCCGCGCTTGCGGCCAGCCGAGGCGCTCGCCGATCATCCGGCCGGCCATCAGCCCGTTCAAGGTCGTCGAGCTCTTGACCAGCATCTCGGCGCTGCGCTCGCAAGCGTCCCTGCGAGCGTCGTCCTGGCTCAGTTCCCTGGCGGGGCAAAGCGACGCCAGGGCCTGGATGTCGCCGACGGCCGCGGAGGCATCGAATCCGATGCCCTGCGCGAGCAGCATCAGCGCAGCCCAGAGATTCGAATCGCTGTCCGGCACATGGTCGAGGAGGACCTGGCCGATCCTGAACTCGCCCGGGTCGTAGCGCTCCGCGACCGAAATGCGGAACAGCGCGTCGTCGACTGCCGCCCGATCCTTCTCGGCCTGGGCGTTCATCGCCACGGCGATCCAGGGTGCGGCGTTCGCCGGGTCGAGCCGCGCCCATTGCGCCGGGCTGATCACCTGGCAGTGGCCCGGGGCTTCCTTGATCCGGATGCTGCAGGCGTGAACGGCCCACGCATATACGGTCGGATCCGAGGAGTCCTGGGCCAGCTTCGCGAGCGCGTCGCGCCGCTCCGGCCACTCGAGCGCCCGCCCGTCCGGAGGCATGGCGATCGCGATCGCGGCGCCGCGGGCTTGCTCGTCGGCGCTCGATGCCATCGCAGCGACGACCGACGCCGTCAGCGCCTCGCTGCTCTCCTTCGACACCGCGGCGACGCTGTCCGGATCGACGTCGCCGTCGTCCTTCAGCTTGACCCAGGCGCCTCCGCACATCTGCACTTCGCCCGGCGACTCGACCCGCAGGGCGATGTCGGCAGCGCTCGCAGCGGCAGGCGCCGCGAGCGCGAGCCGAGGCTCCTCGATGACCGGCGCGGTCGCGGGCCCCTCGGCCATCGTCGGCCGGGCAGGCTCGTCCCCGGCGACCAGCCAAACGGTCCCGACCGCCGCGACGGCGATCGCCGCCGCCGCGCCGACCGCCGTGCGGCGAAGGCGCGTCGACCGGCGAAGCGAGTCGGGGTCCATGCTCGATATTGTTCGGCCGCCACGCCCCGGCGTGGTCACCGGGTGTCGGACGGGCCGAGGCGTCCGGGCCTAGCGCCCCGCCGCGACCAGCGCTTCCCGCACCGCCGCCACCTGCCGCCGCGACACCGCCAGCCACTCGCCCACGGGCGCCATGCAGACGGCCCATCCTTCCGAGCCCTCGTCTTCCTCGCCCGCCAGGGTGCGCCGCTCGAGCGCCCGCACCGCGCGACGTGCGACCAGCGCGTTGCGATGGACGCGCAGAAAGTGCTCGCCCAACCGCTCCTCGAGCTCGGCCAGCGAATCGTCGAGCACGTGCGTGTGCTCCGCGGTGCGCAGCGTCACGTACTTGAGCTCGGCCTTCAGGTACAGCACGTCGCCGACCGGCACGCGAATGATGCGGCCCCGGTCGCTGACGACGATCACCGGACCCTCCTCGTTGGCCGGCACCGGCGGCGACGCCACCACCGGCTGGCCGACCAGCAGGCGCTCGGCCACCCGGCGCAGCGCCATCTGCAGGCGCTCGCGCTTGACCGGCTTGGTGAGGTAGTCGATCGCCTCGAGGTCGAACGCCTTGAGCGCGTGCTGCGCATGCGCGGTGACGAAGACGATCGCCGGCGCCGGCGACTTCATGCGCAGCTCGGCGGCGAGCTGGGTGCCGTCGCGGCCGGGCATCTGCACGTCGAGCAGCAGCAGGTCGCATTCGTGGGTGGTGAGCCAGACCAGCGCCTGCGACGCGTTCGCCGCCTCGCCGGCAACGGTGCAGCGCGGTTCGCCGCATTCGGCGACCAGGCTTTTCAGGCGCATGCGCGCCAGCTCCTCGTCGTCGACGACGAGGACGCGCAGCGGGCGGGTGGCAATGGCGTGAACGGCACTCATATGTTTTTGGTCATAGCGGAACCACGATCTGGACCCGGAATACATCGGCCTCCTGGCGCGTCTCGAACTGCGCCGCGACGTCGTGCATCAGCCGCAGCCGCTCGCGCACGTTCTTCAGCGCGATGCCGTTGCCGGGGCGGGAGGCTTCCGTCGGAATGCTGTTGGCGATGGAGAGCACCGCGCGGCCGACCTTGACCTTGGTGCGGATGCGGATCACGCCACCTTCGGCCGACGGTTCCACGCCGTGCCGCACCGCGTTCTCGACCAGCGGCTGCAGCAGCAGCGGCGGAACGCGAGCGCTGCCCGCCTCGGGGTCGAGCTCCCAGCTCACGTGCAGGCGGCTGCCGAAGCGGATCTGCTCGATGTCGAGATAGCGTTGCGCCAGCTCCACCTCCTCGGCGAGCGACACCGATTCGGCGGTGTCGCCGATCGCCACGCGAAACAGCTCGGCCAGGTCCTCGAGAACGCCTTCCGCCTTCGCCGGGTCGAGCCGCACGAGGGTGAGCGCGGTGTTGAGGGTGTTGAACAGGAAGTGCGGGCGGATGCGCGACTGCAGCTCCGCCAGGCGGGCGGTGGTCTCGGCCGGCACGGTGGCCTTGGCGCGCAGGCGCAGCCATTCGAACATCGTCGCCGCCATCGCCGCGCCGGCGAGCGCCGGGCCGAAGCCGATCAGGGCGCCCAGGCCCGCCCCCGGGGCGTCGACCAGCAGCGCGGCGACAAGCGTGGCGCTCAGCCAGGCCGAGATCGCGCCGAAGCCGATCGCCGCGATCCACTGCACCGGCACCGGCGCGGCGGCGAGCGGGCGCTTCAGTCCGCACAGCACCAGCAGCCAGATCAGCACGCCCGGCAGGGCGACGCTCGAGCCGGCGGCGGTGAGGCCGAGCCAGATCGCGAACGAGGAGGCGGCGAAGACCAGGCCGATCGCCATGACGCCGTGCACGAACAGCAGCGCCCGCAGCACCACGCCCACATGGCAGACGTCGAACGCCGAATCCGGACCCGGACGGCGCGGCACGGCGACGTCGACGGCCATGTCGAAGCTGGTCGCGCCGAATCCGGTCGAACGCATGCCGGCGCCGGGAACGGCGCTCATGTCGACGAGAGGCTCGCCGATAGAATCGCGGCAAGGCAGGCGGAACGCATGGCGAGCATTGTCCCCAACCGCCGCCCGTCGTGCGCACCAGTTGCGACGCCGCCGCGGCCCTTGTGTGACCGTGTGCACGCTAGCCCAACCCTCCCTCCTCCCGAATGACCGCCAACCAGTTCGACAAGAAGACCGAAGCCTGGTCCGCCCTGTTCTCCGAGCCGATGAGCGAGCTCGTCCAGCGCTACACCTCGAGCGTCGCCTTCGACCGGCGGCTGTGGCGCGCCGACATCGCCGGCAGCCTGGCGCACGCCGGCATGCTGGCGACGCAGGGCATCATCTCCGCCGCCGACCTGGGCGCGATCAAGGCGGGCCTCGCAGTCATCGCCGCCGAGATCGAGAGCGGCGCCTTCGTCTGGCGCAGCGAGCTCGAGGACGTGCACCTCAACATCGAGGCCCGGCTGGTGCAGCTTGCCGGCGACGCCGGCAAGCGCCTGCACACCGGCCGCTCGCGCAACGACCAGGTCGCGACCGACGTGCGCCTCTGGCTGCGCGACGAGATCTCGGGCCTCGGCACGCTCCTGGTCGAGCTGCAGCGCGCCCTCGTCGACCTCGCCGACAAGCACACCGAGACCATCCTGCCCGGCTTCACCCACCTGCAGGTGGCCCAGCCGGTGTCGTTCGCCCACCACCTGCTCGCCTACGTCGAGATGTTCGCGCGCGACGCCGAGCGCATGGCCGAGGTCCGGGCGCGCACCAACCGCCTGCCGCTCGGCGCCGCCGCGCTCGCCGGCACCAGCTATCCGCTCGACCGGGAGGCGGTGGCCAAGGCGCTCGGCATGGAGGGGCTCTGCCGCAACAGCATCGACGCCGTCAGCGACCGCGACTTCGCCATCGAGTTCACGGCCGCGGCCGGCCTGTGCATGGTGCACGTCTCGCGCTTCAGCGAGGAGCTGGTGCTGTGGATGAGCCAGAACTTCGGCTTCATCGAGCTCGCCGACCGCTTCTGCACCGGCTCCTCGATCATGCCGCAGAAGAAGAACCCCGTCGTGCCCGAGCTGGCGCGTGGCAAGGCCGGCCGCGTGTTCGGCCACCTGATGGGCCTGCTGACCCTGATGAAGGGCCAGCCGCTGGCCTACAACAAGGACAACCAGGAGGACAAGGAGCCGCTGTTCGACACCGTCGACACGCTGAAGGACACGCTGCGCATCTTCTGCGAGCTCGTGCCCGGCATCGCCGTCAAGGCCGAGGCGATGGAGCGCGCCGCCGCGCGCGGCTACGCCACGGCGACCGACCTGGCCGACTACCTGGTGCGCAAGGGCGTGCCGTTCCGCGACGCGCACGAGGCCGTCGCCCATGCGGTGAAGCACGCCATCCAGGCCGGCGTCGGCCTCGCCGAGCTGCCGCTGGCGACGCTGCAGGGCTTTCACCCCGGCATCGCCTCCGACGTGCACGGCGTGCTCACGCTGCGCGGCTCGCTCGCCTCGCGCAACGTCGTCGGCGGCACCGCGCCCGAGCAGGTGCGGGCCGAGATCGCCCGCCATCGCGGCCGGCTCGGAAAGTAGCGTCGGCCTTCCGCTGCAACGGCAGCCCCATGGGTGACATCACCAGGCTGTTGCGGGAAGCGAGGCAGGGCGACGCCGACGCCCTGGCCGGGCTGTTCGAGGCGCTCTATCCCGAGCTGCGCCGGATCGCCCGCCTGCGACTCGCGCTCGACGACCGCGGCACCCTGCTCGACACCACCTCGCTGGTCCACGAGTGCTATCTCAAGTTCGCCGGCGCGGAGCGGCTGCAGCCCGCCGACCGCAGCCACTTCCTCGCCTACTCGGCGACGGCGATGCGCTCGATCGTCGTCGACTTCGCCCGGGCGCGCCGCGCCGAACGCCGCGGCGGCGGCGTGCGCGACGTGACGCTCGACAGCGCCGTCGTCGAAGCGCTGCCCGGCGGCGAAGACGAGGTGCTCGAGGTGCACGAGGCGCTCGACGAGCTCGCCGCGCTCGACGGCCGGCTGGCGCGCGTCGTCGAGATGCGCTACTTCGGCGGCCTCGCCGATGCCGAGATCGCCGAAGTGCTCGATGTCGGCGTGCGCACCGTGCGCCGCGACTGGGAGAAGGCGCGCCTTCTTCTCGCCGCGGCCCTGCGCGACTGAAGGCCGGCTCATGCAGCTGGGGCAACTGCGCGCCGACTGGCCGGCCCTGAGCGCACTTCTCGACGAAGCGCTGGCGCTGCCGGCCGACGAGCGCGGCGCTTGGCTCGCGGCGCTGGCCGGCGAGCGCCCGGCCTTGCACGAGACCCTTGCCCGCTTGCTGGAGACGGCGCCCGGCGTCGAAACCGACGCGCTCCTTGCCGCGCTGCCGCGCTTCGGCGCGCCCGAGGCCGAGACCGGCGAGACCGCCGACCCGCTGGCAGTGCCGGCGCCGGGCGAGCCCGTCGGCCCGTATCGGCTGCTCTCGGAACTGGGCCGCGGCGGCATGGGCGCGGTCTGGCTGGCCGAACGGACCGACGCCCAGCCGCGCCGCAGGATCGCCCTCAAGCTGCCGCATCTCGGTTGGGCGCCCGGCCTGGCCGCGCGCCTCGCCCGTGAGCGCGACATCCTCGCCTCGCTCGAGCACCCGAACATCGCCCGGCTCTACGACGCCGGGGTCGACCGGCTCGGCCGCCCCTATCTCGCCCTCGAATACGTCGACGGCCTGCCGATCGATCGCTATTGCCGCGACCACGCGCTGCCGCTGCGGGCTCGCCTCGATCTCGTTCTGCAGATCGCGGCGGCGGTCGCCCACGCGCACACGCGGCTGGTCGTGCACCGCGACCTCAAGCCCTCGAACATCCTCGTCACCCGGAGCGGCGAGGTTCGCCTCCTCGATTTCGGGATCGCCCGGCTGTTGCAGCAGGGGGATGGAGAGGCCACGGAGCTGACCCGCCTCGCCGGCCGCGCCCTGACGCCCGACTACGCCAGCCCGGAGCAGATCCGGGGCGAGCCGATCGGCACGGCGAGCGATGTCTACAGCCTCGGCATCGTCGGTTACGAGCTTCTCACCGGGGCGCGGCCCTATCGTTTGAAGGAAGTCGCCGGCGCGAGCGCCTTCGCCGAAGCAATCGCCAAGGTCGAGGCGCTGCCGGCGAGCCGGGGCGCGACCGATCCCCTGCTCAAGCGCCAGCTCTCGGGCGACCTCGACGCCATCTTCAACAAGGCGCTGAAGAAGGATCCCGCCGAACGGTACTCGACGGTGGCGGCCTTCGCCGACGATATCGCGCGCCACCTCCGGCACGCGCCTGTCAGCGCGCGGCCCGACCGGCTCCCCTACCGGGCGCGCAAGTTCGTCGTCCGTCACGCGCTGCAGGTCACGGCCGGCGCTCTCGTCGTGGCGGCGCTCGTCGTCGGCGCGGGGCTGACGCTTTGGCAGGCTCGCGAAGCCCGGCTCGAAGCCTGGCGCGCGGAGCAGGTGAAGAACTTCGCGCTCTCGCTGTTCGCCGACGCCGACACCGACTCCGGCGCCGGCGCGGCGACAACGGCGGCCGACCTGCTCAAGTCGGCGAAGCTGCGCGTCGAAGCGGAATTCCCCGACCGGCCCGAAATCGCGGTCGAACTCATGACGGCCGTCGGCTACGGACTGATCGGCCAGGCGCAACCCACCGAGGCCGGCGAGCTGATGCGAGCCGCGGTGGACCGCGGGCGGCGCGAGCTTGGCAACAAGCATCCGCTCACCCTGGCCGCGATCGCCGTCTACGGCGAGTCGCTCATGGCCCTGAGCCGGCCCAAGGAAGTCATCGAGTTGCTGACGCCGGCACTCGCCGAAGCCCGCAGGCAAGGCGCGACGCACGTGCTGGTCAACGGATTGAGCACGCTCGCGGCGGCGCAGGTGGACGTCGGCGACATCGACGCTGGCGTCGCCTCGGCGCGGGCGGCGGTCAGCGCCTTGCCGGCGCGCTCCGACCCGGCCGGCAAGCTCGACGCCTTGATCGCCTGGTCGGCGCTTGCCCATTCCCTCCATGCCGGACAGCGAACCGGCCAGGTCGATGCCGCGCGCCACGCCGTTGCCGCGGGCAAGGCGGTTTTCGGCGATCGCGTCGCCGAGCCGGTGCTTTCGGCTCGCCTGTTCCTGGCCAAGGGCCTGGTCACCGAGGGCCAGGACCCGCGCGCGCTCGAAGAGTTGTCGTCGATCCTTGCCGACGAGGTGAGCCTGCTGGGCCTGCGCCATCCCAGGGTCGAGGTCGCGGCGAACTTCGTCGGCCAGGCGCGACTGGACGCCGGGGATGCCGCCGGCGCGATCGACGCCTTCCGAACCCAGCTCGAAGCTTCCGAGGCGTTGCAACGCAGCAGCCCGATGAACGTCGGCATGGGCCACTTCGCCCTGGCCACGGCGCTGGTCGCGGCGCATCGCTACGAGGAGGCACTGCCGCACTACGACATCAGCGCCCGCCTGGTTCGCGAAGCCGGCGGACCGGATTCTCCACTCGCCCTGCGTGCCCTCTCGTCGCGTGCGGTCGCGCTGGCCCGCCTCGGCCGTGTCGACGAAGCCGAGCGCGTGCTCGCCGATCTGGCCGGGGCGAAGTGGGCAGGACTCGAGATCGCGACGCAGGCGAGCCGGGTCGCCGTGTTGCGGAGCATCGAAGGACGGCACGACGAATCGGTGGCACTTGCCCGCTCGGCAGTCGAAGGCGCGAGCGCGCACCCCTCCAAGATCGTCCGCGCCAGCATGGCAAGGATCCTGGGCATGGCCCTGCTGGCTGCCGGTCGTCCGGCGGAGGCCCTCGCCCCGCTGCAGGATGCCGTGCGCCTCTATGCCGAAAAGCAGCTCGTCATCTCGCCCGACCGGGCCGATGCGATTGCCGCCCTCGCTCGCGCCGAGGCAGAGGTCGCGGCGAGCCGCCCGCTTTCCTCCAAGCCCTGAACGGCGGCCTGCGCCAGACCCGTTCACAAGTCTTTTTTCGAGTCCTTGGCAGCTTTGCGGCTCTGATCACGTTATGAGAGTCAGACAGCACCATCGACGATGGCCTGTCTGCCGATCTCATCGACGGAGCCGCCATGTCCATCGCACTTCCGACCCCCGCCGCGCGATCCGCGGCAACTTGCCTCGCCAGTCTGGTTCTCCTGGCGGTGACGCTGATGGCGCCCCCGGTCCGGGCCGCCAATGACTTCAGCATCGGCGTCGGCGTGGGCGCCGCGCGCGGTCGCGTCGACTGCGTGGCATCGTTCCCCTGCGACCACAGCGGGAGCTCGGCCGGCATTTCGGCGGCGTACCGCTTCACCGACAGCGTCGAGCTGCGGGCTGCGTACTTCGGCGCCGGCAGCTTCAAGGGCGGCGACACATCGCCGCTCGGCACCAAGTTCGGCGGCACCTTCAAGGTCGGCGCGATCGGCCTCACCGGCGGCTACACCTGGCTGTTCGCGCCTTCCTGGAGCCTGACCGGGCGCGCCGGCGTCGCCAGCGTCCGTACCCGCTTCGACTACGAGAACGCCGTCTGGGGCAGTGCGAGCAAGACGACGCTGCAGCCGCTGCTCGGCGTCGGCATCGCCTACGCGATCACGCCGACGATCCGCGTCGGCATCGACTACGACGCGACCCGTTTCAAGGTCCACACGACACGCGGGCCCCTGCAGATGCTCGGCGTTGCCGCGCAGTTCTCGTTCTGAACCGGAGCGCCGCCATGATCCTCACGTCCATCCTCGCCGGCCCGGTCTTCCGGGGACTTCGCCAGACCGCCGCCGCCGCCTTCGCGACCCTGTGCCTGGCGCTTGCAGGATGTGGTGGCAGCGCCGATGCGCCGCCTCCGCCCGAAGGCAATCCGCCCCAGGCGGTCGCGCCGACGATCACGCAGCAACCTGCCGACCTCACCGTCACCGCAGGCCAGGCCGCGAGCTTCACCGTCGCCGCCACCGGCACCGCACCGCTGGCCTACCAATGGCAGCGCAACGGCGTCGCCATCGCCGGCGCAACGACCACGACCTACACGATCGCCGCCGCCGTCCTGGGCGACAGCGGCGCCGTCTTTCGCGCGGTGGTGACGAACGTCGCGGGCAGCGCGACGAGCAACAACGCGACCTTGACCGTGATCGCGGCGGCACCGGTCCTGACGATCACGCAACAGCCGGCCAACACGACGGTCGTGGCCGGGACCACGGCGTCGTTCAGCGTCGCCGCGACCTGCAGCTCGGGCACGCTGCTCGTGCAGTGGCAGCGCAGCCAGGGCTCGGGCGCGACGCTGACCTTCGCCGATATCGCCGGGGCCACCGCCTCGAACTACACGCTGGCGACGGTGATCGGCGACAGCGGGGCGCAGTTCCGGGCGATGCTCAGCTGCAGCGGCCAGAGCACGACGCCGAGCAACGCAGCGACGCTCACCGTCACGCCGCCGGGCACGGTCACGCTGAGCCTGCTGCCGCTCGTCGGTTTGCGCGATCAGGCCGAGATTCCTGCGATCACGGGGATCGACCAGGACGCCGCCGGCAGCTTCACCTTCGTCACCGGCAACCGCGTCAAGCGGCTGAGCGCCGACCTGAGCACCATCACGCCGGTTGCCGGCGCGAACGGGTCGGGATCCGCCGACGGCGCGGGCGCGATCGCGACCTTCAACCAGCCCTTCGCGCTGACGCAGGACAGCGCCGGCGTCGTCTATGTCGCCGACTCCGGCAACAGCACGATCCGGCGCATCTCCGTCGACGGCACGGTGAGCACGCT
>JANMCC010000031.1:0-15285 GCA_031360885.1 Burkholderiales bacterium
GCCTGCCAGAGCACGCCCTTGACGATGTAGTTGTGGATGTCCTTGACCCGCTCGTCGCCGAGCTGGCTGTCGCGCAGCCGGCTGACCGCGTCGTACTCGTACAGGCCCTGCTGCGCCTTGGTGGTCGACTTGATGTGCCACTGCATCAGCGGCATGCCGAGCGCGGCCGAGACCTCCTCCGCGAGCATCGTCTTGCCGGTGCCCGGCTCGCCCTTGACGAGCAGCGGCCGCTTCAGCGTGACCGCCGCGTTGACCGCCAGCATCAGGTCGGGCGTGGCAACGTAGTTTTCCGAGCCTTGGAACTTCATCGGGGGTCTGGGGCGGGGGGCGTTTCAGTATAAGGGCCCCCCTATAATTCTCGGTTTGCCGCCCACCTTCCCCACGCACTCGGCCATGAAGAAAACTTCCCTTGCGACGCTCGCCGCCTTCCTGGCCGCCGGTTCCATGGCCGTGGGCACCGCCGCCAGCGCGCAGGACGCCAAGGCCGGAGAGAAGAAGGTGGCGATGTGCATCGGCTGCCACAACATCCCCGGCTACCAGGCGAGCTTCCCCGAGATCTACAAGGTTCCCAAGATCGCCGGGCAGAACGCCAAGTACATCGTTTCCGCGCTCAACGCCTACAAGAAGGGCGATCGCAAGCATCCGAGCATGCGCGCCATCGCCACCACCCTGTCCGACCAGGACATGGCCGACGTCGCCGCCTACTACGAGCAACTCGAGAAGAGCGCGCCGGCGCCGGCCGCGCCCGGCGAGGCGCCGGCCGAGATCGCCAAGCTGCTGGCCAAGGCGAACTGCGAGTCCTGCCACGGCAAGAACTACAGCATGCCGATCGACCCGAGCTATCCCAAGCTCGCCGGCCAGTACGCCGACTACCTCTACGTCGCGCTCAAGGCCTACCAGACCGATAACAACCCGCGGGTGGGCCGCAACAACGCCATCATGATGGGCATGGCGCGGCCGTTCACGCACGCCGAGATCAAGGCGCTGTCGAAGTACCTCTCGTCGCTGCCGGGCGAGCTGAAGTCGGTGCAGCTGCCCGAGTTCCGCTGATCCGCGCCGCCGGCCCCAGCCCCTCGGCAAGGGGCGAGCGGGCCGGCTCTCAGAACTTGTATTCGACGCCCGCCGAGTAAACCGTCGGCCGGAAGTCGACCGTCGTCGTCAGCACCGTCGCGCCGGTGGCGACGACCTTGCTCTTGACCTTGAGCGCGGCGACGCTGGCGAAGGCGCTGATGTCCTTGGCGATCAGGTAGCTGACGCCGACCTGGGCGGCCGGGCCCCAGGAGCTGCCCATCTCGACATCGGGCGCGAGGCTCGACTTGACGCTGCGGAACTGGGTGTAGTTGATGCCGACGCCGACGTACGGCCGCCAGGTCGTTCCCGGATCGAAGAAGTGGTAGTTGAAGAGCAGGGTCGGCGCCCAGTTCTTCGCCGAGAGAACCGTGCCGGTGGCGTTGAGAAACTCGACGCTGCCGCTCGCCTTCGCCTTGATCGTCGGCGGAATGCCCATCACCAGTTCGGCGCCCAGGTTCGGGCCGAACAGCCGCTCGTAGACGAAGATGATCGTGGTCGCGTCGCCGACCTTGGCGTCGGCGCCCGGCGGCACGCCGATGCCGCTGATGCCGTTGGTCTTGGCGTGGGTGTCGTAGCGGGTGACGCCGATCTTGAAGACGTTGTCTTGCGCCTGGGCGGCGAAGGCGCCGAACGCCAGGGCCGCCGCGACGACGAGCGAGGAAATTGTTCTCATGGTTTCGCCTCGGTGCGTTGGGTCAGATCCAGCCGAACGCGTGCAGCTGGGCCGCGAACGCATCGCTGATGATCTTGTGGCCGCCGGTCGTGGGGTGCACGCTGTCGGCGAACTGCCAGGTGTTGACGTCGGCCCCGGTGGCCAGGCCGTTGTACGGCGCGCCCGGCGTCGCGTTGCAGAACAGCGAGGTGCCGTCGGTGACCGCGCCGCCGGTGATCGCCTGGATCTTGGCGACGTCGCACGCCGGCGTGGTGTTGTTGACGATGCCGTACTTGCCCGGGTTCTGGTAGCCGTCCTTGAACAGGGCGAATGTGTCGATGATCTGCACCGGCTGGCCGGTGAGGCCGTCGCGCAGCCAGAGGTTGAAGGTCTGCGAGAACGCGGTCAGCACCGAGCGCGCCGGCGCCACCTGCGCCGAGTTGCCGAACGGCGTGTCGGCGATGTCCGAGAGCGTCATGACGGCGACGTACTTTCCGCCCTTGGCGAGGATCTGCGTCTTGATCAGCGCCACCAGCTCCTGCGCCGCGGTCTTCATCGCCTCGTTTCCGGCCGTCTGGGCGGCGAACAGCTGCAGGTTGGCCTGGTCGGGGGTGATCACGCCGGCAGCCGCGTTCGCCTGGATCTGCGCGGCGGCGGCAGCGAACGTGCCGAACTGGGTGAAGACATCGTTGTTGCCGGCATAGACCAGGATCAGGTCGTTGCTCGTGAACGAGCCGAAGCGCGTCAGGTGATTGGCGATCTGCGTCACCACCGGCACGGTCAGCGCCCCCCCGGAGTTGCCGATGCCGATCGGATCGGTCACGCGGGCCCCGCCTTGCCCGTAGGCGGTGCAGGTGTTGGCGAGCGCCGGTACGGCCGCCGCCGGGCAGTGCACCGAGCTCCCGGCGAAGCCGACCTCGGCCGGCGTGACGATGAGCCCGAGCGAGGCCGCGAGGTTCTCGACCCACACCTTGCCCAGCGGCGTCGCCGTCGGCGCACCGGTGGTGGTGTCGTTGGTCGTGAACTTGCCGCCGAAGTAGGGGGCGGTGCCGTTGCCTGCGAGCGAGGTCGCCGGCGCGTAGCTGCCGACGTCGCTCAGGCTGTCGCCGAACGAGACCACCGCGGTGAACGCGCCGGCGGTGGTGGGCGCGCCCGAGGGCGAACCGCTGCCGGGAACGCCGGGATCGCTGCCGCCGCAGGCGGCCAGCAGCAGGGTCGAAAGGACCCACGGACTCAGGGTACGAAATGCTCTCATTGCGGGAAACCTCGAAGGTGCTCACGGAAACGAACGACCGTTCGCTTCCGTAGTCACTATAGTTCGCGGCCCCGCGAGGCCAGGGCGGTTAAACCCGGGCTGGCGGAGGTCAGCGCCGCATGCGCGTCGCCATCTGCCCGAGGGCGATCGCCAGCGCCGTGCCGCCGAGCACCTTCACGACCTCCGGATGCTCGGCGTAGTAGGCGCCGATGCGATCGAGCACGCCCGGGTCGTTCTTCTCGGCCGCGGTAGCGACTTCGCGCACCTGCTCGGGCGACACGTCGACCACGTCGGCGGGCGAAACCGTCGGCACCGCGCCGGGCTTGGCGCCCTGGAACATGCGGCCCAGCGCGCCGCCGGCGAGCCCGGACAGCACCGCGGGCGCCACCGAGCGGATCAACTGGCCGAGCAGGCCGGCACGCTGCTGTGGATTCGAGCCGCCGAACAGGCTGCCGATCATGCTGCCGAAGTCGGGCGTCTGCTCGGAGCGGAACGCCTGCGCGATGCCGCCGCCCAGCACCTCGGGTGACACCTGGCGCGCGACCTCGTCGAAGTCGGTCTGGGTGTCGGTGGGCCTGTCGGCGTACTGCTTGAGGATGTCGGCGATGTCCATGGCTGCTCCTAGAGGGGTTGGCCGGGCATCCTCGGACACGCGCGCGTTCGGCGACATCGGACGATCGGTCTCCCGGGCGGGGCGCGCGCGCCGTCCGGCTGCGCGCCGATTCCTACGCACGCCTACTGGAAATTCGCCAGCATCTTCTCCAGCGCCATCGTGAACGGCACCTGCATCATCGGCAGGGTCAGCAGCACGCCGATCAGGCCGACGCCGAGGGTGATCGGAAAGCCGATCGCGAAGATGTTCATCTGCTGCGCCACCCGGGAGATGACGCCGAGCACGAGGTTGGTGAACAGCAGCATCGCCACCATCGGCAGGGCGATCCACAGGCCCAGGCTGAAGATCTCGGCGCCCCAGCGATGCGGCTCGACCGCGCGCAGGAAGGCGAACGGCTCGCTCGCCACCGGAAACGCGGTGAAGCTCTGCACCACCGCGGCGATCAGCATCAGGTGCCCGCCGGTGACGATGAACAGCCACGCCACCGAGACGCCGAAGAAGCGGCACACGGCGGTGTCGGTGCCGGCGGTCATGGGGTTGAAGAAGGCGGCGAAGTTGAGGCCCATCTGCAGGCCGATGATCTCGCCGGCGAACTCGACCGCGGTGAAGACGATGCGCACCGCGAAGCCCATGGAGACGCCGATCAGCACCTGCTGGATCACCGCCATGAGGCCGGCGCCGGAGGCGAGCGCGATCGGCGCGATCTCGGGAATGGTCGCCTGCGCGCAGAACGCGACCAGGAACGCGAGGCCGATGCGCAGGCGCAGCGGCACGCTGCGCTGGGCGATGATCGGCAGCGAGCCGAACAGCGCGAGAACGCGGATGAACGGCCAGAGGATCGGCGTGATCCAGGCGAGGACCTGCGCTTCGGTGAAGGTCAGCACGCTTGCTTCACCTTGCACGCAGGAGCGAGGCGCCTGCCCTCTGCTCCGCTCCATGTCCCCCGATCCGCGGCTTCGCCGCGAATCTCCTCCTAATACTTGCGCTCCGCAGAGGGCAGGCACCTCGCTCCTGATTCCGAGGTGCGCGCGCTGAAGCGCAGCGTGTGGCACGACTCGAGATCGGAGCGGCGGGCGCCCTGCGTAGCGGAAGTATTAGGAGGAGAGCCAGGGCTTCAGCCCTGGATCGGGGGACATGGAGCGGAGCAGGGCGCCCGTCGCTCTGATCTCGCGCCTGCCCACAGCAGCAGGTGTTCACGCCCGAGCTCAGCCCACGACCGAAGGAATCGCCTGCAGCGTCCGCTGCACGAACTCGACCAGCGTCGTCAGCATCCACGGCCCGGCGATCGCCAGCACCGCGACCGCGGCGACGATCTTCGGCACGAACGACAGGGTCGACTCGTGGATCTGCGTCGCCGCCTGGAAGATGCTGACGATCAGGCCGACGGCGAGCACCGTGAGCAGCAGCGGCGCCGAGACCATGAGCAGGATGTAGAGGCTCTGCTGGCCGTAGGTGAAGACCTGTTGTGCGTCCATGGGAGACCTAGGTGACGAAGCTCGCGGCGAGCGAGCCGAGGAGGAGGTTCCAGCCGTCGGCGAGCACGAACAGCATCAGCTTGAACGGCAGGGCAATCAGCACCGGCGAAAGCATCATCATGCCGAGCGACATCAGCACGCTGGCCACGATCATGTCGATGATCAGGAATGGCAGGAAGACCAGGAAGCCGATCTGGAACGCGCTCTTCAGCTCGCTCGTCACGAACGCCGGCACCAGCACCTTGAACGGCACGTCGGCGGTCTTCACCGAAGGGTCGATGCGCGCCAGCTTGGCGAACAGCATCACGTCGGCCTGGCGCGTCTGCTTCATCATGAACTCGCGCACCGGGCTCTCGCCGCGCTTGAGCGCTTCCTCGAAGGCGATCTTGTTCGTCGCGTACGGCTGGTACGCGTCGGCGTAGACCTTGTCGATCGTCGGCCCCATCACGAAGAAGGTGAGGAACAGGCTGAGGCCGATCACCACCTGGTTCGGCGGCGCCGCCTGGGTGCCGAGCGCCTGGCGCAGCAGGCTCAGCACGATGACGATGCGGGTGAAGCTCGTCATCAGCAGCAGCACCGCGGGCAGGAAGCTGAGCGCGGTGAAAAACAGCAGCGTCTGCACCGGCACGGAGTAGCTGGTGCTGCCGGCGCTCTGGCCGATCAGGAGCGGGAGGCCCGCCTCGCCGCCGGGGGCCTGCGCCGAAGCGGGGAGGGCGACGACCACCAGCGCCACCGCCACCAGCACCAGGAAGCCGAGCCAGGCGACGCGCTTGCGATCGCCGTTGCGGCGGAAGTGATCTTGCAGTTCTTCGTTCTCGCGGCGCTGCGCCGCCAGGGCGATGCGCTCAGCGGGCATCGCCGTCTCCCGGGCCCGCACCGCGCAAGCGTCCGAGGATCTGGGCGAAAGCGGGACGGACCTCGGCGCCCGGCGCGACCTCGACCGCCTGCGCCGCCATCGTGTGCAGCGTCGTGATCGACGCCGGCGTGACGCCGAGCACCAGCCAGCGCCGCTCCTCGCCCGAGCCGACCTCGACCGTGACGATGCGCTGCGAGCTCGAGAGCGGCAGCGACGCGATGCTCTTCATCACCCCCGCGCCGCCGCCGCCGCCGAGCGGCGTGCGCTTGAGAAACCAGAGCGTCGCCGGGATCAGCGCGAGGATCGCGATGAACCAGAGCAGCGAGCTCAATCCATTCGAAGTCATCGGGCCGGCCGGCCGCCGGGCCGCCCCAAGGCCGGCCGCGCCCCCTCGGGGGGCAGCGAACGAAGAGAGCGTGGGGGCATCATTTCTTCAGGCGCGCGAGAGACGGCGCATGCGCTCGCTCGGCGTGACGATGTCGGTCAGGCGGATGCCGAACTTGTCGTTGACGACGACCACCTCGCCCTGGGCGATCAGGTAGCCGTTGACGAGCACGTCCATCGGCTCGCCGGCGAGCGCCTCGAGCTCGACCACCGAGCCCTGCGCGAGCTGCAGGATGTTCTTGATCGGGATCCGCGTGCGGCCGAGCTCGACGGTGAGCTGTACGGGAATGTCGAGGATCATGTTGATGTCGTTGCCGGCCATGCCGGCGCCGGGGGTCGGCTGGAAGTTCGTGAACGACGCGGGCGACACCTGGTCGGCCGGGTTCTGCAGCTCGGACGCGGTCTCGTTGCGCGATTCGGCGGCGGCAGCCCAGTCGGCGGCGTTCGCGTCGGGTTCGCTGGGCGCCGCGGCGGTGTTGTCAGTGGCCATGAAGGTCTCCGGTCGAGCTCGTTGCCGAGCGGGTGATCTGGGCGAGGCTCATCGCCTCACTGGATGATGAAGCTCGAGAAGTGGACGTGCTGCACCGGGTTGCGGACGGTGGCCGCCTTCTTCTTCTTCGGCTTGACGGGGGCCTCGTCCTGCGCCGACTTCTCGGCGCCGACGGCGGGCGTTCCCGAAGCGGCGACGGCCGCGACCAGCGTCGGCGCCGGGGTCACCGGCTCGGGCGCGGCGATCTCGATGCCCATCGGCCGCACCGCTTCGCGCAAGATCTCCTCGGCGAGCTCCTCCTTGCCGGCGCGGCCGAGCAGCTCGCGCGAGGTCTTTTGCGCCAGGATCAGCAGGATCGCATTGCGCACCGCGGGCATGTAGCTCTTCACCTGGTCGGCGAAGACCGGGCTCTCGAGCTCGAGCGTGATGCCGATCTGCGCGTAGCGGTCCACTTCCTTGTCGGCGAGGTTGACGATGAAGGGATCGAGCGGCAGGTAGACGGGGACGCCCTTGTGTTCGGGCTTGGCGTCGGCGTGCGCGGCTTGCGCGGCGCCGCCGTCCTCTTCGCCGGCGGCGATCGCGGCGGCCTGGGCAGCGGCGGCGCGCTTCTTCAGGTACCAGACGCCGCCGCCGCCCGCGGCGAGCGCGAGCGAAAGCGCGGCGGCGGCGATGACCAGGAGCTTCTTCTTGCCGCGCTTGATGGGAACGGCTGCGCCTTCGGCGGCAGCAGCAGGGGCGGCAATGGCGGCGGACATCGATCGTTCTCCTCGAAATCGCGTCCTGCCGCCGGGGTCGGCGACGAGGGCGCTGTCTTGAGGCAAATTGTCGAATCGGGGGCCGGGAACGAAGCGGCGATAAGGCCTGCTTTTGCCGGGTAGACCGGCGCGCCGTGGCGCGCCCGCTCAGGCGTAGACGTCGAGCCCGCCGGCGGCGACGCGACGGCTCGCGCGCTGCACGCCGGCCGCGAGCGCCTCGCCGGCGCGCGCCTCGCGCCGACCCGGCTTGCCGCGACCGGCCGGGTCGTCGCCAGCCTGGCCGCCGCCCGGGCGCGAATGCTGCGCCACGCCGCCACCGGCGAGGGTGAAGCCGGCGTCGCGCAAGGCGCTGGCCAGCGCGGGCAGTCCGTTCTCGATCGCCTGGCGGGTGGCGGCGAGGTCGGCGCCGAACTCGACGCGCGCCTGCGTGCCTTCGAGCGTGATCGCGATCGAGACCGGGCCGGTCTCGGCCGGGTTGAGATGCAGCTCGGCATGCTGCACGCCTTCACGGACGAAGACGCTGACCTGGACGCCGAACGCCGAGGCGAATTCGGGCGAGTCGATCGGCACCGGCAGGCTCGTCCCCGGCGCGGCCGCATCGCTGGCGGGCGATGCCTGCGGCAGCGCCTCGTGCGGAGCGAGCGCGGCGGCGAAAGCCGGCGGCATCGGCCGCTCGCCGGCGGCGGCGGTGGCCGAGCGGTCCGTTGATTTCGCATCTGCGAGCGCCTGGGCGAAGGAGGCGGCGTCGGCCGTCGCGGCGCCGTCCCGGGTGCGGGAAGCGCTGCGGCCGGCGTCGGCCGGTCCGGCGGGGTCACCGGCGAGCCGGCTCGAGTGGGGGTCGCCGGCGGCGGCATCGGTGCCGGCGTCGGTCGTGCCCGCCGCGCTGGTTGCCTCGGCGCGGCTTGCCGCCGCTTTCCCGAGTTGCCGCGCTTCGCTCGCGGCGCGCACGCGCGGCTCGGAGTCGATGGGGCGCAAGGCTTCGGGTCGGTGAGTGCCGGCCGGGTTGGCGGCGTTGGACGCGTCGGCGGTCGCGCCGCCATCGTCGTCGTCGTGGGCTTCGCGTGGCGCGCCCGAATCGCGGTCGGCTCGCTCGGCCGCATTCGTCGTTCGCGCGCCGCCGCGGGGGCTCGCTGCCGAGCGGGCACGGGCTCGCCCGGCGTCGCTGCGGGTCGAGAGGTCGCCGGTCGGCGGCGGTTCCGCGGGTGCTTCGATCTCGTTCTCGCTCGCTCGACTTTCGTTCACGTCGTCCTTGTTGCCGGCGCGGGGCGGCTCGACCGGCGGCCGATCGGCGTTGCGGTTCTGCCGCAGCAGCTCGGCGAAGGGATGGGCGGCCGGCGGCGAGCCCGGCTCGCGGTCGGGCGCTGTCGGCGCCGCCTGCGGCACGGGCGCGACGATCGGGGAAGCGGGTCGCGAGGCGGAGACGCTCATTGATCCACCCTCCGGCCTGCGGCCGGTCCCGCCGAGCGGGAATGAGCCCCTTCGGGCGGTCGTGCGTGGCTCATGGCCGGCAACTCAGATCGCGCCGCGCGCGTTGGCTTCGGCGAAGCGGACCCAGGCCGCCCGCGAAGCGTGCTCGTCGTGCTGCCGCTGCTCGCGGCCGGCGGCGAGGCGATCGCCTTCCTCGATGCGGCGCTCGACCAGCTTCTTCAGCGCCGCGGCGCGCACGTCGTGGCCGCGCACGATCGCGGCGGCGCGCTCGGCCTCGGCGGCGGCATGGCCGGCCACGCGTTCCTGCTGCTCCACCGCCTGGCTCAGGCGCTCGATGAAGCCCTGGTAGCAGCGCACCAGCTCGATCTTGCCTTCGCGGCAGAACTCGGCCCGCCAGCGCTGCTCGTACTCGCGGCGGTAGAGCACGAGCTGCTCGGCCTGCGCCGCGGCCGCACGCCAGGCGGCGTCGAGCTTGAGCTGCTCGGCGAGCGCCTCGTCGCGCTGGCTCTCGGCCTGGGCGAGGAGGAGGCTGAGGGATCGCACATCGTCGGTCATGGCTCGGTCTTCTTCTCTGGCAACGAAAGGGGGTCAGGCGGCCAGCACGGCGTGCAGCATCGCCAGGCTGTCGTCGAGCCGGGCCGGCTCGTTCATGTTCTGCTGCAGCAACCGGTCCATCGGCGCATGCAACCGCACCGCGAGGTCGAGGTCGGCGTCGTGGCCCGGCACGTAGGCGCCGAGCTGGATCAGGTCGCGCGCCTTCTGATGCCGCGCGTGGAGCTGGCGAAAGCGGCGCGCGGCGTCGAGGTGGCCGGGCGCGGCGACGTTGGTCATCACCCGCGACACCGAGCGCTCGATGTCGATCGCCGGGTAGTGGCCGGCCTCGGCGAGCTCGCGCGAGAGCACGATGTGGCCGTCGAGAATGCCGCGCGCCGCGTCGGCGATCGGATCCTGCGGATCGTCGCCTTCGGAGAGCACGGTGTAGAAGGCGGTGATCGAGCCGCCGCCGGCGACGCCGTTGCCGCTGCGCTCGCAGAGCTGCGGCAGCTTGGCGAAGCAGCTCGGCGGATAGCCCTTGGTCGCGGGCGGCTCGCCGATCGCCAGCGCGATCTCGCGCTGCGCCATCGCGTAGCGCGTCAGCGAGTCCATCAGCAGCAGCACGTTCTTGCCGCGGTCGCGGAAGTGCTCGGCGATCACGGTGGCGTAGTTGGCGCCCTGCATGCGCACCAGCGGCGGCGCGTCGGCGGGCGCGGCGACGACGACGGCGCGGCGCAGCCCTACCACGCCGAGGATGTCCTCGATGAATTCCTTGACCTCGCGGCCGCGCTCGCCGATCAGGCCGACGACGATCACGTCGGCCGCCGTGTAGCGCGCCATCATGCCGAGCAGCACGCTCTTGCCCACGCCGGTGCCGGCGAACAGGCCGATGCGCTGGCCGCGGCCGACGGTGAGCATGGCGTTGATCGCGCGCACGCCGGTGTCCAGCGGATTTCGCACCGGGTCGCGGTCCATGGCGTTGATCGGCCGGCGCGTCAGCGGCTCGTTGTGCACGTCGGCGATCGGGCCCTTGCGGTCCATCGGCGTGCCGTGCGAATCGACGACACGGCCGAGCAGGCCGTCGCCGACCGGCAGGTGGAGCGTCCTGTCTTCGTTGCGCCGCCACGGGTGGCGCAACGCGCCGAGCTTCATCGGCACCACCGGCGAAGGCCGGGGCACGACCCGTGCGCCGCTCGCCAGGCCCTGGACGTCGCCCGTGGGCATGAGGTAGGCACAGTCGGCCGAGAAGCCCACGACTTCGGCGAGGACCGGCGCCTGGCCGGGCATGCGCACCTCGCAGACCGAGCCGACGGGCACGCGGATGCCCGCGGCCTCGAGCACCAGGCCGGTGACGCGGACCAGCAGGCCCTGGGTCTCGAGCGGCACGTCGTCGGCGGCGAAGCCCTTCAGGTTGGCGAGGTAGCGCTGCCAGTGCGGCTTGACCTTGTCGGCCGCCGTCGGCAGGGGAGAGGCGACGGTCATTGGTGCACCCTCGCGCTGCGCGCGGTCCCGCCGAGCGGGACGGAGCGGCCCCTTCGGAGCGGCCGTGCGGGGCCGCTCACGAGCCGGCGCCCGGGGGCGGCTCGACCGCGGGCTGCCACGGCTCGTCGCGGCCGATCGCCGCGGCGGCACGGCGCCAGCGCGCCTCGATGCTGGCGTCGACCAGGCCGATGTTCGATTCGACGACGCAGCCGCCGCGGGCGATGCCTGAGTCGGCGACGAGGCGGGCGCCGCGCGCCTCGAGCAATTCGCCCGCGCCTTCGGCGACCAGCGGCTGGTCGTCGGGATGCACGCGCAAGGTGATGTGGCGGGCGCTCAGCATCAGCGTCTCGAGCGCCTCGTGGGCGACCGCCGCCACGCGCTCGGGGTGGGCCGCCAGCTCGCTGCGCACGATCTGCCGGGCGAGCGCGAGCGCGGTGGCGGCCAGCGCCTCGGCCATCTCCTGCTGCATCGCGTCGAGCGCGCCGCCGATCGACTTGACGAGCACGCCGACCTGCATCGTCGCCTGGTGGGCGAAGCTCTGCTTGAAGCCTTCGAGCGCCACCAGGCCGTCGCGGTAGCCGTCCTGGTAGCCCGACTGGCGCGCGGCGCGAACCTGTTCGGCGAGCTGCTCGGCGGGGTCGACGTGCGGTGCTTCGCTGGCGGCGGCCGCGGCCGCAGGCGCGACGCCCGGCGCGTTGCCCGTGAGGTCGCCCGGTGCCCAGGCGGCGAACGAGCTCAGCTCCTCGCGCGGAATGAAGCGGGCGTACATCGCCGCCTTGGCGCCGGCCGTGCCGGCGCCCGCTGGCGGCGGGACGTTGCGCTGCCGGCTAGACGAACGCGTCATCACCGCCGCCTCCCATCACGATCGTGCCTTCGTCGACCATGCGGCGCACGGTCTTCAGCATTTCCTTCTGCTCGGCCTCGACCTCGGAGACGCGTACCGGGCCGCGCGAGTCGAGCTCTTCCTTGAGCGTCTCGGCGGCGCGCGTCGACATGTTGCGCAGCACCTTGTCGCGCAGCTCGGTCGGCGCGCCCTTGAGCGAGATGACCAGCGATTCGGTCTGCACTTCCTTGAGCAGCGCCTGGATCCCCTTGTCGTCGATCTTGGCCAGATCGTCGAAGGTGAACATGTTGTCCATGATCTGCTGCGCGAGGTCGTTGTCCATCTCGCGGATGAAGTCGAGCACCGAGGTCTCGGTGCCGGCGCCCATCTGGTTCAGCATCTCGGCCGCGGTCTTCACCCCGCCGAGCCCGGCTTTCCTCACCCGGTCGGCGTTCGCCAGCAGCTTGCCCATGATCTCGTTCAGGTCCTTCAGGGCCGCCGGCTGGATGCCGTCGAGCGTGGCGATCCGGACCATGACCTCGTTGCGGTGCCGCTCGGACAGGAGCTTGAGCACCGCCGAGGCCTGCGCCGACTCGAGGTGCACCAGGATCGCGGCGACGATCTGCGGCGACTCGTCGCGCATCAGCTCGGCCACCGCGCCGGTATCCATCCACTTCAGGTTGTCGATGCCCTCGACGCCGGTGGGCTGCAGGATCCGGTCGAGCAGGATGTTGGCCTTGTCCTCGCCGAGCGCCTTCTTCAGCACCGAGCGGACGTAGTCGTCGGTGTTGCCCACCGGCGTGACGTTGTCGCCGGCGACCGAGCTGAACATCTCCAGCACGGTCTCGATCCGCTCGCGCGGAATCGACTTCATGCGCGAGATCGTCTCGCCGACGCCCTGCACCTCTTTCGGCGTGAGGTGCTTCAGCACCTCTGCGGCGTCTTCCTCGCCGAGCGACATCAGCAGGATCGCTGCGTTCTCGAGTCCGGTTTCATCCATGTCGTCGGTTCCGCTCAGCGCGCCGGGGCGGCGGTTTCACCGTCGACCCAGTTGCGCAGGATGCCGGCGACGGCGGCCGGGTTGGCCCGCGCCATCTGCCGCGCGTTCTCGATCCGCTCGCCGGTGCGCACCGCGGCCGGGGCCGGCAGCGCGGGCAGCGAGTCGCGGTCGTCGGCGACCGCGTTCAGGCGCGAGCCCGTGGGCTCGATCTGCTTCGGACCGAGCGCGGCGCGCACGCCGGGCCTGACCAGGCCGAAGAAGACGAGCAGGGCGACGAACGCCAGCGCCGCCGGCACCGCCGCGGCGCGCGCCAGGTCGAGGGTGTCGGGGGCGCGCCACCACGGCGTCTCGGTCGGCGCGGCGCCGGTCTCGATCTTGAACGGGGCGTTGATCACCTTGACCGAATCGCCGCGCTCCTGCTTGAAGCCGATGCTCTCCTTCACCAGCGCGGTGAGCTTCTCGATCTCGTCGCTGGTGAGCGGCACCGCGGTCTTCTTGCCCTTGGCGTCGACCGTCTGCCCGTGGTTGACGACGACCGCGGCGTTGACCCGCTTGACCGTGCCGCTGGCGTTGCGCGTCACGCGCACCGTCTTGTCGACCTCGTAGTTGGTGACGGCGTCGCGCCGGCCGCCGTTGCCGACCGTGCCGCCGGGCGCGGCCGTGTGCAGCGGCTGCGAGGCGCCGCTGAGCGGCGCGGTCGCCGCGACCGGCGGCTGGTTGGAGGCGGCGCCGGGCACGCCGCTCGGCAGCGCGCCGCCGGCCGCGCCGCCCTGCTCGGTGGTCTGCTGGCTGCGGATGGCGACGCTCGCCTCGGCGCCCTGGTTGGGCTTGAACTCCTCGGAGGTCGCTTCGCTTTGCGAGAAGTCGATCTCGGCGGCGACCGTGGCGCGCAGGTTGTGGTGGCCGACGATCGGCTCGAGCAACTCGTAGATCCGCTTCGAGTAGCCGCTCTCGATCTGGTTGACGTACTGGAGCTGGGTGGCGTCGAGGCCGGCGCCGTGCGCCGCGTCGCTGCTGCCGGTGAGCAGCGTGCCGGTCTGGTCGAGCACGCTCACCGCCTTCGGGTCGAGCTCGGGAACGCTCGAGGACACCAGGTGGACGATGCCGGCGAGCTGCGCCCGGTCGAGCGTGCGCCCCGGGTGCAGGCTCAGCAGCACCGAGGCGCTGGGCTTCTGCTGCTCGCGAAAGAACCCGTTCTGGTTCGGCAGCGCGAGGTGCACGCGCGCGCTCTGCACCGCGGCGAGCGAGCCGATCGAACGGGTGAGCTCGCCCTCGAGGCCGCGCTGGAAGGTGAGGCGTTCCTGGAACTGGGTCTGGCCGAAGCGGGCGCTGTCCATCAGCTCGAAGCCGGAGACCGAGCCCTTGGGCAGGCCGGCGGTGGCCATCTTCAGGCGCAGGTCGGGCACCTGCGCGGCCGGCACCATGATCGCGCCGCTGCCCTGCTGCACCTTGTAAGGCACGTTCATCGTCGAGAGCTGGGCGATGACGGCGCCGCCGTCCTTGTCGGACAGGTTGGCGTAGAGGACCTTGTAGTCGCCCTGGCCGGCGCTCATCGTCAGCGCCACGCCGATGCCGATCAGCGCCGCCAGGCCGACGCCGGCGCTCAGCTTGGCCCGTGCCGGCATCGCGGCCACGCGCCCGGCGAAGCTGGCCGGGATCACGATCGGAGGCGGGGAGGAGAGGGCGACAGCGTTGTCCATGGAGATCTCGAATCCTGTCGGCGTAGTCCTGCCGAATGACAGCGATTATTCGAAGACGGGTCGCCCGGCCATGCCCGGAACAGCCCGGCAAAGGCGCGTCAGTTCGCGCCTCGCCGCCAGCCGCGCTTCACTACGATTGGCGCCATGGCACGCTAACCCGTCGCCACCGTGGAGATTCCCGATGAACGTCACCCTCAAGCCCTTCGACTTCGCCCAGGCCGTGGCCAAGGCGGGGCTCACGCCGACCGGCCAGCCGCTTTCCGGCGGCAAGGCGGTGGAGGGCACCGGCTTCCAGCAGTCGCTCGGCAAGGCGCTCGAAGCCGTGAGCAAGGCGCAGACCGACGCCACGGCGATGCAGCGCGAGGTGCAGCTCGACAACCCGACCGTCAGCCTCGAGCAGACGATGGTTTCCATGCAGAAGGCGCAGATCGGCTTCCAGGCGACCCTGCAGGTCCGCAACCGGCTGGTGCAGGCCTACTCGGACATCATGTCGATGCAGGTTTGATCTTCGGCGGCTGAGCGGCGCCGGTGGGACGCCGGTCGGCCTCGGGCATGGGGCGGCCCCCTCCGCTCATGTCCCCCGCCGAGCACCAAGCGAGCTTGGCGCTCGGCTCTTCCTTCACTTCGCTGCGGCAGCCACCCCATGCCCGAGGCCGTCCAGCGCTTGGCCGTCGAAGCGGCGTGAAGGTGGCGGATCGGGGCGGTGGGGCGCTCTGCGGAGCGGAAGTATTAGGAGGAGAGGCCGAGGCTTCAGCCTCGGACTCGGG
>JANMCC010000036.1:0-33265 GCA_031360885.1 Burkholderiales bacterium
GTAGTTCTCCATCGGCTCCATGGTCTTGCCGTCGGCCGACTCGGGCCGGCCGACGATGCCCATCATCATCGGCTGGCTCGGCCCGTAGATGTCGGCGTCGAGGATGCCGACCTTGGCCCCCTCGGCGGCGAGCGCGAGCGCGAGGTTGACGGCGGTCGTGCTCTTGCCGACGCCGCCCTTGCCGGAGGCGACGGCGACGATGTTCTTCACGCTCGGCAGGAGCTGCACGCCGCGCTGCACCGCATGGGCCACGACCTTCGAGCTGACGGCGACGCTGACGTTGGCGACGCCGGCAACGCTGCGCGCCGCCTCGATGAGCTTTCGGCGCAGGCTCTCGTGCAGCGACTTCGCCGGATAGCCGAGCTCGACGTCGAAGGCGACGTCGGCGCCGGTGATGCGGAGGTTGCGCAGCTGCTTGGCGGCGACCAGGTCGCGTCCGGTCTCGGGGTCGACGACGCCCTGCAGCGCCTGGAGAAGGTCGGGTTCGGATATCGGCATGGGCGTTAGTGTCGCGGAAGTCGCCGCACCTGCTGGGGTGAGGGTCGGCCACCTAGAATCCCCGCTCCCCCTCGAGCCCCCTGCCATGCCCCGCAAGATCTTCGTCACGACCGCGCTGCCGTACGCGAACGCCCCGTTCCACGTCGGCCACATGATGGAGTACATCCAGGCCGACATCTGGGTCCGCTTCCAGCGCATGCAGGGCCACGCGCTGCACTTCGTCTGCGCCGACGACGCGCACGGCGCGCCGATCATGATCGCCGCCGACAAGGCGGGCAAGACGCCGCAGCAGTTCGTCGCCGAGGTCGCCGCCGGCCGCCAGCAGTACCTCGACGGCTTCGGCATCTCGTTCGACAACTGGAGCTCGACCGACGCGCCGGAGAACCACCAGCTCGCGCAGGACATCTACCGGCAACTGCGCAAGGAAGGCCTGATCGCGGTCAAGAGCGTGGAGCAGTTCTTCGACCCGGTGAAGGCGATGTTCCTGCCCGACCGCTACATCAAGGGCGAGTGCCCGGTATGCGGCGCCAAGGACCAGAACGGCGACAACTGCGAGGTCTGCGCCTCGGTCTACGCGCCGACCGACCTGAAGAACCCGTACTCGGCCCTCAGCGGCGCGGCGCCGGTGCTGAAGTCGAGCGAGCACTACTTCTTCCAGCTCTCGTCGCAGCGCTGCCTCGATTTCCTCAAGCGCTGGACGAACGCGCCGGGGCGGCTGCAGCCCGAGGTGCTGAACAAGATCAGCGAATGGTTCAAGGTCGACGAGCAGGGCCACGGCGGCCTCGCCGACTGGGACATCAGCCGCGACGCGCCCTACTTCGGCATCGAGATCCCCGACGCGCCGGGCAAGTACTTCTACGTCTGGCTCGACGCGCCGGTGGGCTACCTGGCGTCGCTGAAGAACTACTTCGACAAGGGGGGCGCCAGGGCGAAGGGCGAGCCGCGCTCGTTCGACGAGTTCCTCGCCGACCCCGAGGTCGAGCAGGTCCACTTCATCGGCAAGGACATCGTCTACTTCCACACCTTGTTCTGGCCGGCGATGCTGCAGTTCAGCGGCCGCAAGGTCCCCGACAAGGTGTACGTGCACGGCTTCATCACCGTCGGCGGCGGCGAGAAGATGAGCAAGAGCCGCGGCACCGGCATCTCGCCGCTGCGCTACCTCGAGCTCGGCATGAACGCCGAATGGCTGCGCTACTACATCGCCGCCAAGCTCAACTCGCACGTCGAGGACATCGAGTTCAATCCCGAGGACTTCGTCGCCCGCATCAACAGCGACCTGGTCGGCAAGTACGTGAACATCGCCAGCCGGGCGGCGAACTTCATCAACAAGCGATTCGCCGGCGAGCTGCGCTTCCTGGGCGACACCAGGGCGATGCTCGACGCCGCGCGCGCCACCGCCGCCGCCGTGCAGGAGAGCTACGACGGCCGCGAGTTCGGCAAGGCCCTGCGCGACATCATGGCCGCGGCCGACAGGATCAACGCCGCCTTCGACTCCGGCCAACCCTGGGTGCTGGCGAAGGACGAGACGCGGCTCGCCGAGCTGCAGGATGTCTGCTCGCGCGCGCTGCACGGGTTCCAGCTCCTCTCCGTGCTGCTCGCACCGGTGCTGCCGGCGCTGACGCGCCGGGTCGCGCGCGACCTGTTCCGCCTCGACCGCGACTTCAGCTGGGCCGACGCGCTGACGCTGCCGACCCGCGTCGCCGCCTACCAGCATCTGATGCAGCGGGTCGACGCGAAGCAGCTCGACGCGCTGTTCGAGCCGCCGACGCCCGATCCCGCCGCGGCCGCCACCGCGGCGGCCGGAGCCATCGTCCTGCCGCTCCCCGGCGGCGAGGCGATCGAGCCGACGATAGGCATCGACGACTTCGCGAAGCTCGACCTGCGCATCGCCCGGATCGTCGCCTGCGAGAAGGTCGTGGGCTCGACCAAGCTGCTCAAGCTCACGCTCGACGTCGGCGAGGCGGCGACGCGCACCGTCTTCAGCGGCATCCAGTCGGCGTACACGCCCGAGCAGCTGGTCGGCAAGCTCACCGTCGTCGTCGCCAACCTGGCGCCGCGGAAGATGAAGTTCGGCGTGAGCGAAGGCATGGTCCTCGCCGCCTCGCACGCCGACGAGAAGTCGCACCCGGGGCTGTTCGTGCTCGAGCCGCACGCCGGCGCCTTACCGGGCTTGCGCGTCCGCTAGTCAAGACATGTCCGCCGACGCCGTCGTCCGCGAATTTCCCGACGGCAGCTGGGCCGACGACGGCCCGACCCGCGAGGTCGAAGACGTCGTCGAGAGCGGCCATGTGCTCGCCTTCCCGCACCTGCCTTTCGTCCTCGAGGACGGCGAGCACCGGTTCCTCGATCCGCGCTGGGCCGACCCGAAGGCGAAGAACGTCTCGGTCCGCTGGCCCGGCGGCGAGCTGCGCGGCGCCGTCGGCGCGGCCGACGACCTCGCCGCGCTGCGCCGCATGATCGTCCGCTACGCCGAGCACAGCGAGGCGTTCGCGCTGCGCCTCTTTCCCCACTACCGCGGGAAGCTCCGCCGCGGCAACACCTCGTTCCGGCCGATCGACGTGACCGGGCCGCCGCGCAGCTGGCGCCAGGACGACAGCCGGCTGCACCTCGACGCCTTCCCGTCGAACCCGATGCAGGGCACGCGGCTCCTGCGCGTGTTCTGCAACGTCAACCCGCAGGGCGTGCCCCGGCGCTGGCGGGTGGGCGAGCCGTTCGAGGCGCATGCCAGGCGCTATCTCGGCAAGATCGGCCGGCCGCTGCCCGGCTCGGCCTGGTTGCTCGCGACGCTGGGCATCACGAAGCGACGCCGCACCGAATACGACCACGTCATGCTTCGGCTGCACGACCGTGCCAAGGCCGACCTCGAGTTCCAGCGCAACGGTCCGCAGGTCCAGGTCGACTTCGCCCCCGGCACGACCTGGGTCGTCTACAGCGACCAGGTGCTGCATGCCGCCATGGGCGGCCAGCACATGATGGAGCAGACCTTCCTGCTCGACGCCGAGAGCCTCCGCCATCCCGAGAGCTCGCCGCTGCGCACGCTCGAGCGGCTGCTCGCCCGGCCGCTGCGCTAGCCCCTGGACCCCGCGCGACACCGAGCCGCCTCCCGCGGGGCTCGGCGCTGGACGAATGTCATGCGCGTGAGATATGCTCGCGACACACATCGCATTAACATGTCGTACGCATGGAACTGAAAACGGCCCGACTCACGCTGCTGATCGACCCGGCCAAGAAGGCGGCCTTCGAGGTTCTGTGCGCGCGCCAGGACAAGACGCCTTCGCAGGTCGTTCGCCAACTCATCCGCGACTACCTGAGGCAGCATGGCGCGGCCTACGTCCCGAGCGGTGCCGCCACGCCGCCCGAACCGGAGCGGGCAGCGCCGCGATCGCGCGCCGCCCGCGCCCGTCCGGCCGTTGCGGCCAAAGCACCCAAGCGCGGCTGATCAGCGTCGCATGAGCGGATTTGCCGAGCCGGCCCGCTGGCTGCATCTGGACTGGGTGCTGTTCGTCGTCGCGGCGTGGCTGCTGGTCGGCGCGGTCGGCGTGCTCGCCTTGCGCCGCCTGGCCTGGGTGGCCAAGGTCCTGTTTCCCGTGGGCGGCGCGATCGCGCTGGTGCTGTTCGGAGTCGCGCTCAGCGCGCTGTTCTCGAAGCCCGAGGTCGTCGTGCTGCCTCTGGGACTGCCGGGACTGCCCTTTCACCTTCGCCTCGACGCCCTCGCCGCCTTCTTCCTGCTGGTGATCGGCGCAGCGTCGGCCGGCGTTTCGGCGTTCGCCGCAGGCTACTTCCGCAAGGGCGAAGGCACGCCGCCCGGGCTGCTCTGCCTCGAATACCACCTCTTTCTCGCCAGCATGGCGATGGTGGTGCTGGCCGACGACGCCTACGCCTTCATGGTGATGTGGGAAACGATGGCCCTGTCGTCGTTCTTTCTCGTCATCGCCAATCACCGCCTCGCGGAAATCCGCCAGGCCGGCTACCTGTACCTGCTGGTCGCGCACATCGGCGCGATCGGCATCCTGCTGTGCTTCGGCGTGCTTCAGGCGAACACCGGCGACTACACCTTCGCCAACATGCGCGCCCAGCACCTGACGCCGTTCTGGGCCTCGGTGGCGTTCCTGCTCGCCCTGTTCGGCTTCGGCGCGAAGGCGGGGATCGTGCCGCTGCACGTCTGGCTGCCCGAGGCGCACCCGGCCGCGCCGTCGCCGGTCTCGGCACTGATGAGCGGCGTGATGCTGAAGACCGCCGTCTATGGCCTCCTGCGCGTCACGTTCGACCTGCTGCCGGCGCAGTTCTGGTGGTGGGGCGTGACGCTGCTCGCGCTCGGCCTGGCGAGCGCCGTCTTCGGCGTCGTCTTCGCCGCGGTCCAGGTCGACATGAAGCGGCTGCTCGCCTACTCGTCGATCGAGAACCTCGGCCTCATCTTCGCCGGGCTCGGCCTGGCGGTGCTGTTCGCGGCCTACGGCATGAAGCCGATGGCGGCATTGGCACTGACCGCCGCGCTCTATCACGTCGCCAGCCATGCCTTCTTCAAGAGCCTGCTCTTCGTCGGCACCGGCGCGGTGCTGCACGCCACCGGCCAGCGCAGCCTCGGCAAGCTCGGCGGCCTGATCCGCTACATGCCCTGGGTCGCGTGGCTCACCCTGGTCGGCGCGTTGACCAGCGCTGGCCTGCCGCCGCTGAGCGGCTTCGTCTCCGAGTGGCTGCTGCTGCAGAGCTTCCTGTTCACGCCCGGCCTGCCGAGCTCCTTCCTGAACATGCTGATCCCGGTCGTCGCCGCGCTGATCGCCCTGGTCTCGGCGCTCTCCGGCTACACCATGGTCAAGTTCTTCGGCGTCATCTTCCTCGGCCAGCCGCGCGAGGACAGCCTGCTGCACGCGCACCCGGCCAGGCCCTGGGAGCGCGCTGGCCTGGTCTGGCTGGCGCTCGGCTGCATCGCCCTCGGGCTGCTGCCGGTGCAGTTCATCCAGCTGATCGATCCGGTCACGCACCAGCTGGTTTCGATCGGGCTCGGCAAGGCCGTGGCCGCCGGCGGCTGGCTGCTGGTGCCGGTGCACATCGATCGCGCGAGCTACGGGCCGGTGATCTTCCTGATCGGCCTGGCGGCGAGCTTCGCGCTGATCTTCCTGCTGGTGCGCCGGCTCTACCACGGGCGCCTCAGGCGCGCGCCGCCCTGGGATTGCGGCTTCCCGTGGCAGACCGCGCGGATGCAGGACACGGCCGAGGGCTTCGGCCAGCCGATCCGCCAGATCTTCGAGCCCTTCTTCCGGATGCAGCGCGAGCTGCCCTCGCCGTTCGACCCGATGCCGCGCTACCGCGTCGTCGTCGGCGATCACTTCTGGCACTGGCTCTACCTGCCCGTCGCCGACTTCGTGGAGCGGCTGTCGCGCCTGATCGGCCGGCTGCAGCAAGGCCGGATCGGGGTCTACCTGCTGTACAGCTTCCTGACGCTGATCGGCGTGCTGCTGCTGGTGCGGCGATGAGCCACGCACGACCGCCCGAAGGGGCTCGTTGCCGCTCGGCGGGACCGGCCGCAGGCCGCAGGGTGCACCAATGAGCGTCCTCGGCGTCATTTCCCAGCTGCTGGAGATCGCTCTCGCGCTCTTGCTGGCGCCGCTTCTGGTCGGCTGGATCAACCAGTGGCGGGCCTGGCTGCAGAACCGGTCCGGGCCGGGGCTGCTGCAGCCGTATCGCGTGCTGCACAAGCTGTTCAACAAGGAGTCGGTGCTCGCGCACCACGCCTCGCCGCTGTTCCGCGCCGCGCCCTACATCGTCTTCAGCTGCATGCTGCTCGTCAGCGCGATCATTCCCACGCTGTCGACGGACCTGCCGCTCTCGCCCGCCGCCGACGCGATCGCCCTGGTCGGGCTGTTCGCGCTGGCCCGCGTGTTCATCTCGCTCGCGGCGATGGATGTCGGTACCGCCTTCGGCTCGCTCGGCGCGCGCCGCGAAATGCTGATCGGCTTTCTCGCCGAGCCGGCGCTGCTGATGGTGCTGTTCTCGGCCTCGCTGATCCCGAAGTCGACCTCGCTCACCACCATCGTCGAGACGCTGGCGCACCGCGAGCTGGCGATCTATCCGAGCCTGGCCTTCGCCGGCGTCGCCTTCACCATGATCTCGCTCGCCGAGAACGCCCGGGTGCCGGTGGACAACCCCGCGACGCACCTCGAGCTGACGATGATCCACGAGGCGCTGCTCCTCGAATATTCGGGCCGCCACCTGGCGCTGATGGAGTGGGCCGCGAGCCTGAAGCTGTTCGCCTATTCGTGCCTCGGGCTGGCCCTGTTCTTTCCCTGGGGCGTGGCCGAGGCGCATGCGCCGCTCGAGCTGGTGCTGGCCCTGCCGGCGCTGGTGCTCAAGCTCGCCGTCGGCGGCGCGCTGCTCGCGGTGCTGGAGGCCGTGAGCGCGAAGATGCGCATCTTCCGCGTGCCCGAGTTCCTCGGCACGGCCTTCATGCTCGCCGTGATCGGCGTGCTGGTTCACATCCTCCTGGGCGTGTAGCGTGAGCCTGCTCGCCACCCAACTGATCAACCTGTTCGCCGCGGCGATCCTGATGCTGGCGTTCGCGATGATCTCGCAGCGCCGGATCCTTTCGCTGATCCACCTGTTCACGCTGCAGGGCGTCGCACTGGTCGCCGCGACCGCGGTGGTCGGCTACGTCACCCACCAGCCGCACCTCTACCTGTCGGCGGGCCTGACCTTCCTGCTCAAGGTGATCCTGATCCCGATGCTGCTGCACCGGGTGATCAAGCGCCTCGACGTGCGCTGGGACGTCGAGGCGCTGATCAACGTGCCGACGACGATGCTGATCGGCATCGTGCTGGTGATCTTCGCCTTCAATCTCGCCCAGCCGATCGCCCGGCTCTCGCTCTCGATCGCCGGCGGCACCCTCGGCATCGCCCTGGCGTGCGTGCTGCTCTCCTTCATGATGATGATCGTCCGCTCGAAGGCGGTGCCGCAGGTGATCGGCTTCCTGTCGATGGAGAACGGCCTGTTCTTCGCCGCCACCTCCGCGACCTACGGCATGCCGATGGTGGTCGAGCTCGGGATCGCGCTCGACGTGCTGGTCGGCATCCTGATCCTCGGCGTCTTCATGTTCCAGATCCGCGAGCAGTTCGACAGCCTCGACATCCGCCACCTCGAGAAGCTGAAGGACAGCTGACGATGGAAGCGCTGCTGTCGGTGCTCGGGATCCCGCTGGTCGGCAGCGCCGTGCTCGCGTTCACCGGGCACCGCGACTTCGCGCGCGACATCAACGTGGCTTTCAGTCTCGGCACCTTCGTCGCCGCGTGCGTCCTGACCACCAGGATCGTCTCCGGCGGGCCGCTGCTCGCCCTGAACGACGAGTTCTTCATCGACCCGCTGAACGTATTCATGGTCGCCCTGACCGCCTTCGTCGGCCTGACGACCTCGATCTTCTCGCGGCCCTACATGCGCGTCGAGCAGGACCGCGGCAAGATGACGCCGGCGCGGATGCGCCTCTATCACAGCATGTACCAGCTGTTCAGCTTCACGATGCTGGTGGCGCTGACGACCAACAACATGGGCCTGCTGTGGGTGGCGATGGAGGCGGCGACGCTGACGACGGTGCTGCTGGTCAGCGTCTACCGCACCGCCGCCAGCCTCGAGGCGGCGTGGAAGTACTTCATCCTGTGCGGCGTCGGCATCGCGCTCGCGCTGTTCGGCACGGTGCTGCTCTACATGGCGGCGGAAAAGATTCTCGGTTCCGAGGGCGGCGCGCTGCTCTGGACCCGCCTCGACACGGTCAAGGCCCGGCTCGACCCGAACGTCATCACGCTCGCGTTCGCCTTCCTGTTCATCGGCTACGGCACCAAGGTCGGCCTGGTGCCGCTGCACAACTGGCTGCCCGATGCCCACGCGGAAGGTCCGACCCCGGTCTCGGCCGTGCTCTCGGGCCTGCTCCTCAACGTCGCGATGTACGCGCTGCTGCGCTGCAAGGTGCTCACCGACGGCGCGCTGGACAACGCGCTCGCGGGTCAGCTGCTGATGGGCTTCGGCCTGGTCTCGGTCGTGGTCGCTGCATTCTTCCTGTCGCGCCAGAAGGACGTCAAGCGCATGTTCGCCTACTCGTCGATCGAGCACATGGGCCTGATCGCGTTCGCCTTCGGGCTCGGCGGCCCGATCGCCAACTTCGCCGGGCTGCTGCACATGACCGTGCACTCGCTCGTCAAGTCGGCGATCTTCTTCGCGGTCGGCCACGCGACGCAGAAGGCCGGCACCCAGGTCATGGCCGACATCCGCGGCCTGATCAAGGTCAGCCCCACGGTCGGCTGGGGCTTGATGCTCGGCTCGCTGGCGATCCTCGGCATGCCGCCGTTCGGCGTGTTCGCGAGCGAGTTCCTGATCCTCACCACCGCGATGCGCGAGCAGCCATGGGCCACGCCGTTCCTGCTGCTGGCGCTCGGCGTCGCCTTCGCCTCGGTGTTCGGCCGCGTCCTGCCGATGGTCTTCGGCGAGACCTCGGTCAAGCCGCTGGCGCACTCGCCGGCACTGCTGCCGGTGTTCCTTCACCTCGCGCTGGGGCTGATGCTGGGCCTCTACGTCCCGCCCTACCTGGTCGGCTGGTACACCCAGGCGGCACGGATGCTCGGAGGCTGACGCGGTGCAGATCCCCGGCCTGACCCTCCTGCTCGACCGCCTGCCGGCACCGCTGCCGATCTGGCGCGGCAGCGTCGACGCCGATGCCTGGCAGGTCGCCGCGCGCGCCGTGGCCGCCAGCGGCGGCCGGCTGGTCGCGCTCTGGGGCTCCGACCGCGGCTGGCGAGAGCCCGGGGGCTTCTCGGTCTGCGCTGCCTATGCCCTCGCCGACGGCCTCGTATGGCTGGACCATCCATTGCCCGCCGATGCGCCCACCTATCCCGACCTGGCGCCGTTCTTCCCGTGTGCGGGGCGAATGCAGCGGGCGGCGGCCGACCTGCTCGGCATCGTCGCTGCCGGCGCGCGCGACACCCGCTCCTGGCTGGATCACGGCGCCTGGCCGGCGGATCGGTTTCCGTTGCACGAGCAGGCGCCGGCGAGTGCGGGGCTGCCCGGCAGGGAGGTCGTCGACTACCCGTTCGTGCGCGTCGCCGGCGACGGCGTCCATGAAATCCCGGTTGGCCCGGTGCATGCGGGGATCATCGAGCCGGGGCACTTCCGCTTTTCGGTCGTCGGCGAAAAGGTGCTGCGCCTCGAGGAGCGGCTCGGCTACGCGCACAAGGGAGTCGAGAAGCGCTTCACCCAGCTCGCCCCGCTCGAGGCGCACCGTCTCGCCGGGCGCGTCTGCGGCGATTCGACGGTCGCCTATGCGTGGGCCTACTGCATGGCACTCGAATCGGCCGCCGGCTGCGCGATTCCGGCGCGCGCGGGCTGGCTGCGCGCGCTGCTGCTGGAGCGCGAGCGCGTCGCCAACCACCTCGGCGACCTCGGAGCGCTCGGCAACGATGCCGCCCTCGCCTTCGGCCTGTCCCAGTTCTCCCGGCTGCGCGAAGAGTGGCTGCGCGTTTCGAAGGAAGTCTTCGGCCATCGGCTGCTGATGGACAGCGTCGTTCCGGGGGGAACGGCGGGCGATGTCGATCCGGCGGCCGCGGACCGGATCGCCCGGCAATGCGATGCCACGCTGCTTCAGGTGAAGGAGCTGCGCGTCATCTACGACGAGCACGCCGGCCTGCAGGATCGCTTCATCGGCACCGGCCAGGTCAGTCCCGAGCTCGCCACGGACCTCGGCCTGACCGGGCTCGCGGGCCGGGCCAGCGGCCTGGCGATGGATTTGCGCCACGACCATCCCTGGCCGCCCTACGACGCCCTGCACCTGACGACCGCGAGCCACCGCGCCGGCGACGTCGCGGCGCGGGTCGCGGTCCGCTTCGCCGAGCTGTTCGAATCGCTGCGTCTGATCCGGGCGATCGCGGCGGGGCTTCCGGCGGGCGAACATCGCACCGAACTGCGCCTGAGCGAGGACGCGTCGGTCGGTGCCGGCTGGGTCGAGGGCTGGCGCGGCGAGGTCTTCGTCGCCCTCGAGCTCGACACCGCCCGGCGCGGCCACGCGATCCGACGCTGCCACTGCCATGACCCGTCGTGGCAGAACTGGCCGGTGCTCGAGCATGCGGTGATCGGCAACATCGTTCCCGACTTTCCGCTGATCAACAAGTCCTTCAACCTCAGCTACACGGGGCACGACCTGTGAGCCGTGCGTCCGTCGACAGGCCCTAGGCATGTGGAAAATCATCCGGCAGATCGCCCGCACCGGCATCCGCAGCGAACCGCCGCCCGACAACGACGACTCGCTGCGGGTCGAGGCCGAGCGGATTCAGCGCGACGTGCTCGCCATCCTCGGCCGGGCGCTCGCGATCCGCCAGGTCGACGCCGGATCGTGCAACGGCTGCGAGCTGGAAATCAACGCGCTCGACAACCCGTACTACAACCTCGAGGGCCTGGGGATCCGCTTCGTCGCCAGCCCGCGCCACGCCGACCTGCTGCTCGTCACCGGCCCGGTCTCGCGCAACATGGAGCTCGCGCTGGCGCGCACCTACGACGCCACGCCGGCCCCGAAGCTGGTGGTCGCGGTCGGCGACTGCGGTTGCGACGGCGGCATCTTCGGCACGAGCTACGCCACCCGCGGCGGAGTCGGCAGCGTCCTCGCGGTGGACGTCGCCGTGCCGGGTTGCCCGCCCGCGCCGATCGAGATCCTGCGCGGCATCCTGACGGCGGTGCGCCGCTTTCGGCCGGACGCGGAGGAGTTCTCGGGCGGCCCGTCCTGATGCCGGGGATCGCCGACCGCCGGCGCCTTTGCCGCCGTGGGCTGCGATATCCTTTCGGCGAAGGACGACGCGCGTGGGATACCTCGACGAACTGAAACGCCAGGCCGACGAGGCCCGGGCCCGCAACACGGTCGACCTGGCGGCGCTCGAGCGCAATTCGCTGGTGACCGACGGTGCCTGCCAGGCGGCGTTCCGCTACCTGGCCAGCCTGGCCCAGCAGCTCAACGTGCTCCAGCCCGTGTCCAGGGCGGTCTTTCGCTTCGATTCGAAGCACACCTTCCGCAACCTGAAGATGAGCGACTTCCGCTGCGACTCCCGGCAGCGCAAGAACCGCGGCAGCGAGGTGTTCGACCACGTCGTGCTCGCCTTCAACCTGAAGACGGGCACCCGGGTGACGATCGCCAAGGACTTCCCGCCGGAGATCGAGAAGCTCGAGGCCCGCCTCACCCAATGCGCTGCCGAGTTCCACAGCGAGACGCTCGTCGATCCGGAGACCGGCAAGTTCCTCGAGAAGCGGTTCGAGCTGCGCGCCGATTTCAAGGGCGTCGTGCGCATGATTCCCGACCACGACACCGCCTGGATCCAGTTCCAGATCGTCAACCTCGAAGGCTTCGAGACGGTGACGGTGCAGTTCCCGGCGTTCGAGGTCGGCAGCCAGCGGCTCGACGACCTGGCGCGCTGGATCGTCGGCGAGCCGAACGGCTTCCTGCGCGGCGGGCAGAACCTGCGCCGGGTCGAGTACTAGCCAAACTGCCTGATGAAGTCGGGATCGTTTTCCAAAAGCTCCATGCGATTCAGCGCTTTCATCGAAAGCGAGCTCGACGAGATCGTCACCGAATGGGGTGCGTTCGCGAGAACGATGCTCCCCTCGGCCAAGACGATGTCCGAGTTGGCGCTGCGCAACCACGGTCGCGACATCCTCCTGGCCATCGCCAAGGACATGGAGACCAGCCAGTCGGAAGACCAGCGGTCGGCGAAGTCGAAGGGGGCCGAACCCGTTTTGGGCGCGCCCGAGACCGCTGCGGCAACGCACGGCGCCTTGCGCCAACTGGCCGGCTTCGACCTGCTGCAGCTGGTCGGCGAGTTCCGCGCCATGCGGGCCAGCGTTCTGGCGCTCTGGCGTCGCCGCCAGGGCAACGATCAGGCGACGCAGTCGATCGAAGAGATTGCCCGCTTCAACGAAGGCATCGACCAGGCCCTGGCCGAATCGGTCGAAAGATACTCCGCTGGCGTGGAAGCCTCGCGCGACATGTTTCTGGCCGTGCTCGGCCACGACCTGCGCGGCCCGCTGTCCGGCATCAACATGTCGAACAAGATCCTCTCGATGCCCGGCCTCTCCGAGGAAGCCAAACGCAAAGCCGGCTTGCGGATCGGTCGCGCGTCACAGGCGATGAACCACCTGATCACGGATCTTCTGGAATTCACCCGCACCCGGCTCGGCTCCGGAATCCCGATCGAGCGATCGGATTGCGACATTCAAAGGGTCGGCGAAGAGGCTCTCGAGGCCGTGCGCGCGAGCTACCCGGAGCGCGAGTTCGTGGCGCATTTTTCGGGTCGACTGGATGCCCAAGGCGACGCGCCGCGACTGCAGCAGGCGCTTTCGAACCTGCTCAACAACGCCGTCCAGCACGGGGATCGAAATTCGCCGATCTACTTCAGCGCCATCGGCGACGATCTCGGCATCGTGTTGAAGGTCAGCAACGCGGGCAAACCCCTCGCCGCCAGCGCCTTGCAGATCATTTTCGAGCCGCTGGTCCAGGCACCCAACGCGACCGACGAGCCGCACGAGCGCTCCAAGACAAGTCTGGGACTCGGTCTCTTCATCGTTCGCGAAATCGTGCGCGGCCACGGCGGTGAGGTCACGGTGCAATCGTCGACCGAAACGGGGACGGTGTTCACGATCATGTTGCCGCGCGAGCCAGAGACGGCCGCGTCGCCTCGGTAGGTCGCTTCGCACCGACGTTCTTCGGGAGCACGGAGCGGCTGTCGGGGAAGCAGGCTCGGACGGATCGACGCTAGTCGGGCTTGCCGGTCTCGACGTAGGCGACGAGGCGGCGCACCTGTTCGGCGATCACCCCGTCCACCGGCCCCGCCAGTTGCTGCAGCCCGGCCCCCTCGCTGCCGGCGACCCGATAGGTGACGACCAGCGTCGTGCCGCCGTCCTGGGTCGCGAGCGTGAAACTCAGCACCGATCTCGCGGCGAGCGCCTGCAGCGGCCCGAGCGAGCCCTCGAGCCGAAGCATCTTGTCCTCGACAGCGTGGATCACCCGGGCGTGCTCGACCGAGTTGGCGCCCCAGCGCTCGCAATAGCAGCCGCCCGCCTGCCGCGACAGGCTGAGGTTCGCGGCGCTTCCCGACCAGCTGTGGCTGCCGTTCCACCACTTGTCGACCTGCCCCATCGCTTCCCAGACCTGGTGCGGCGTCGCCTTCACCTCGTGCCGAAGAGTGACGAGAAAGCCCGTCGCCGAGACCTCCGAGGTCGCCGCCGCCACGGGGCCGCCGCCCGCGAGCAGCGCAGCCGCGAGGAAGGGCGCCGCAGCGCGAACCCGCTTCTTCATCGCCATCCTCCGATCACCGCGCCCATGAGCGTGTAGGTCACGACCTGGCAGCCGCCGTTGATGAGCCAGAGTTTCAGCGATCTCTGCTCGAACAGATAGATGATCGCCAGCGACATCGCCACCCAGCCGAGGCCGGTGGCCAGGCCGGCCATCGCCCCGAAGGCGAGCGTCGCCTTGGCGCCGAGGAAGGCCGAGAGGTTGAACGCCATCACCAGCGAGCAGAGGAAGGCGAGCGTGAACACCCTGCCGAGCCTGGCGCGCTTGAGCGCCGCATCGTCGAGCCCGGCCTCCTTCATCCACGCCTTGGCGAACAGCAGCGGCGAGTACCAGGCACCGCCGACGACGAAGCCGATCAGGGCGGCGACGAGGATCGCCGGATAATTGAAGTGCACGGTTTCCATGGGCGGCGACTCGGGTTGGGCTGCGATGCGGCAAAGCATCGGCCGCCGCGCCGGCCGCCGCAACGCAATCCGACCGAAGGCGAAGATGTCCGAGCCGAAACGCGACGCCGCGACGCCGAATCCGCCGCTCGGCGATGGGCCGGTCATGGCGGTCGGCATTCCGGCCTTCGGCCTGGCGATTCCCCTCCTCACCAGCCTGTACGGCACGCTGACGCCGGCCGACCCGGCGTTCTGGGCAGGCGCCGTCTCGTTCGTCGCCCTCGCGGCGGCGATCTGGCTCGGCAACCGGTGGCTGCTGCTGCAGCAGCGCCGCCACCTCGACTGGTTCGCCCAGCCGGCGAGGAAGCTGGTGATGCTGGTGGCGGCGAACGTGCTCTACACCGCGCCGCTGACGCTCGCCTGGCTCTCGGCCTGGTACTGGCTGCGCGGCGAGCCGATCGACGTGCCGGCGCTGCAGGTGGTGACGCTCACCAATGTGATCTGCGTGGTGTTCGTCACCCACGCCTACGAGACCGTGTTCCTGATCCGGGAGCGCGAGAGCGACATGATGCGGGTCGAGCGCCTCGAGCGGATGCGGGTCGAGGGCGAGCTCGCGGCGCTGACCTCGCAGATCGATCCGCACTTCCTGTTCAACAGCCTCAACACCCTCGGCCACGTCATCGGCCACGACCCGGTGCGGGCGCGCGACTTCTGCGACCGGCTCGCCGAGGTCTACCGCTACGTGCTCGCGAGCCGCGGCCGGCAGCTCGTCTCGCTGCAGGAGGAGCTCGAGTTCGTCGCTAACTACTACGCCCTCCTCGCCCTGCGCTTCGGCCCGTCGATCGAGCTCGTGGTCGAGCCCGCGGGCGGCGACGACGACGAAGGGTCGCGGATCCCGCCCCTGGCCCTGCAGACGCTGCTCGAGAACGCGGTCAAGCACAACCGATTCGATCAAGCCTTTCCGCTCGGCATGCGCCTGTCGCGGCAGGGCGGCTCGGTCCGCTTCGCGCACGAGAAGCGGCCGCGCAGCAGCCTGCGCCCGGGCGCCGGGGTCGGCCTGGCCAACCTCGACGAGCGCTGCCGCCTGCTCACCGGCCGCGGCCTGGACATCGACCGCAGCGGTGGCCAGTTCGCGGTGACCGTTCCCCTGGCCGCCGCTGCTGGCGCCATCGCATGAAGCTGTTCCTGGTCGAAGACGAAGCGCCGGCGCGCGAGCGGCTGATCGAGACGATCGCCCGGGTCGAGCCTGCGGCGCGGATCGCCGGCGTCGCCGCCTCGGTGAGCGAGGCGCGCGCCTGGCTCGCGTCGCATTCGCCGCCCGACCTGATGCTGCTCGACGTGCAGCTCGCCGACGGCCTCTCGTTCGAGCTGTTCGGTCCCGGCACGGTCAGCTGCCCGGCGATCTTCGCCACCGCCTACGACGAGTTCGTACTCGAGGCGTTCAAGGCCAACGCGATCGACTATGTGCTCAAGCCCGTGAGCGACGACGCCCTGGCGCGCGCGTTCGCCAGCTACCGGCGGCTGCGCACGCACTTCGGCGCCGACGTCGCCCGGCTGGCCGCCGACCTGGCGGCGGCGCCGGCCCGGCCGCGGCAGCGGATCCTGGCCAGGAGCGGCAGCGGCTTCGTCAGCCTGCGCCTCGACGAGGTCGCGTACTTCGTTTCGGTCGACAAGTCGGCGTTCGCGGTCGGCAACGACGGAAAGCGACATCTCGTCGAAGGCTCGCTCGCCGAGCTGGAGGCGCAGCTCGACCCCGAGCGCTTCTTCCGGATCAACCGGCAGGTGATCGTCGCCGCCGCGGCGGTGCAGGGCTTTCGCCCTTCGGGCAAGGGCCGGCTCGAGCTGCAGCTCGCCCCGGCCGCCGCAGCGACCGTGAGCGTGACCCAGGAGCGCGCGGCGGCATTCCGGGAGTGGCTGGCCTCGTGACCGGACGGCCGCAACCGGCCCGGTAGACTCTCGCCTTTCCCGTCTCGCCCGCCCGCGCCGTTCGCCATGCCCTGGTTCTGGAAGCCCTACACCTCCGACGTCACCTCCTTCATCGAGGCGATGAAGGCGAAGCGACCGACGCTCGAGGATGAGCAGCGGCGCGGCCGCTCCCTGCTCTGGGACCGGCAGATCGACCGCGGCGCCCAGGCCGAGTACGGCGACGCCAACGTGCCGCAGCAGCCCTACGTCTACCAGACGCGCCAACGCTGATCGGACGGCGATGAGCGGATTCGCGGCCATCGAGGCCGAACCGGCAGCCTTGGGCAATCCGGCCGACGCGGTCGACGGCATCGCCGTCGCCCGGCTCTACGGCGAGCCGCTGTTCGCCCTGCCGACCGACCTCTACATCCCGCCCGACGCGCTCGAGGTCTTCCTCGAGGCGTTCGAGGGGCCGCTCGACCTGCTGCTCTACCTGATCAGGAAGCAGAACTTCAACATCCTCGACATCCCGATGGCGAGCGTGACGCGGCAGTACCTCGCCTACATCGAGCAGATCCGCCGCACCAACCTCGAGCTCGCCAGCGACTACCTGCTGATGGCGGCGATGCTGATCGAGATCAAGTCGCGCATGCTGCTGCCGCCGAGGAAGACCGCCGACGGCAAGGAGGCCGAGGATCCGCGCGCCGAGCTCGTGCGTCGACTGGTCGAGTACGAGCAGATGAAGCAGGCCGCGGCCCGGCTCGACGCGCTGCCGCTGCTCGGCCGCGACTTCCTGCGCGCCCAGGTCGCGGTCGACGACACGCTGGCGACGCGCCTGCCCGACGTCTCGCCGGTCGACCTGCGCGAGGCCTGGACCGACCTGATGCGCCGCGCCAGCCTGGTCCAGCACCACCGGATCTCGCGCGAGCAGCTGAGCGTGCGCGAGCACATGAGCATGCTGCTGCGCGGCCTGAGCGGCCGACGCTTCGCGATCTTCGAAGAGCTGTTCGAAGCCGAGCGCGGCCCCGAGGTGCTGGTCGTCACCTTCATCGCCCTGCTCGAGCTGGCGCGCGAGCACCTGATCGAGGTCACCCAGGCCGAGGCGTTCGCGCCGATCTACGTGAGGCTCGCCTACCAGCCCTCGTAGGCGCGGCGACCCCGCGTCGGCCTCGCCCGGCGCCTCAGTCGATCGCCAGCAGGAGCAGGCCGCCGGCGCCGAGCACGCCGGCCGGCAGGCCCCAGCGCTCCCAGCGCGAGACCGCGTCGCCGGTGATCACCTCGACCGGCACCGGCGTCGCCTCGAGCACGCGGTGCGTGACCGAGTCCTCGATCATCCGGGTGATCGAGTTCTTGCGCGCCGTGCCCATGACGATGTGGTGGATGCCGAGCCGGGTCGCGGCGCGGCAGATCTCCTCGGCGCGGTCGCCGATCGCCCAGTGCGTCTGGTGCGGCACTTCGGCCTTGCCCACGAGCGCGAGCGCGCCGGCGAGCGCGGCATCGGCCCGGTCGTGCATGAAAGCCTCGCGCTCGCTGCGGGCGACGAAGCGGGAGATGTGGCGCGAGAGGCGCGGCTGGACGTTGATCAGGTGCAGCTCCAGCTCGTGGTGGCGCCGGTATTCGTCGATCGCGTGGCGCACGGCCCTGAGGCTGTTGCTCGAGCCGTCGACCGGAATGAGGACCTTGAGCACGGCAGCGTCTCCTTCGCTTTGCGGTGGAACAACCGGGGGCGCCTGCGCGGTCGCGGCGCTCGGCGGCAGCTGCGCTCGGAACGCGAGCAGCCGGTGATGGATGCGCGACTCGAGCCGCCGATGGTTCCTGGCGAAGCCGGCCCACAGGACGATCGGGATCGCCAGGTACAGGAGCGGCCCGGCCAGGGGCGACGCCGCAGCCAGCCACGGCTTGACCAGCGGCTCGCCGAGGACCATCTTCACCGCCGTCCAGACCAGCACGCCGGCGCCGACGTAGACCACCGCCGGAAACCGGTCGACCACCTTGAGCACGACGGTGCTGCCCCATACGACGATCGGCACGCTGATCACCAGGCCCAGCACCACCAGCAGGTAGCTGCCGTGGGCGGCGCCGGCGACGGCGAGCACGTTGTCGAGCCCCATCACCGCGTCGGCGACGACGATGGTCCGCATCGCGCCCCAGAAGGTCGTCGCCGTGGCGCCGAGCGCCTGACCCGGCTCGTCTTGCGGCACGAGCAGGCGGTAGGCGATCCAGAGCAGGAGCAGGCCGCCGGCGAGCAGCAATCCGGGGATCTGCAGCAGCCAGACGACGATCACCGTCATCAGGCTGCGCACGACGATGGCGCCGGCCGCGCCCCAGACGATGGCGCGCTTCTGCAGGTGCGCGGGCAGGCCGCGCGCGGCCAGGGCGATGACGATGGCGTTGTCGCCGGCGAGCACGAGGTCGATGACGATGATCGCCAGCAGGGCGGAGAGCGATTGCGAGAGATCCATCAGTTCGGCGCGCGCGGATGGGTGGATTTCATCGCCGGATTTTCCGTTCGGCGCGCGGCGCGATGCTTCGCGATTCGCGATCCATCGCGATTCGCGATCGATGCGGGCCCGGACCCGGCAGGGTCTTCGGTCCATGCCAGAATGGCTTCGTTCCGGCGACCTTCGGGTCGCCCTTCACGCAAAGCGGGAGTAGCTCGCGCCCGGACCTCCGGGCGTCCGCGTCGTCGTCAGTACGGGTCGCAAGACCCCGGCGCGCGGTTGCCGAATCGGCAAGAGCCAGACCTTTGCCTTTCCCTGCAAGAGGAATGGCAATGACGCACCCGCCAGGCTCCCCACCGCTTCGCCGTTATTTCAGGCACGGCACCCTGCCCCAGCTCGCTGCTTTCGAGGCCACCGTGCGCCTCGGCAGCGCCAGCCGCGCGGCGCGGGCCCTGTGCATCGCCCAGCCGACCGTCTCGGGCCACCTGAGGAAGCTCGGCGAGGCGCTCGACGTGTGCCTGTTCGAGATCCGGGGCAAGCGCCTGGTGCCCACCGCGGCCGCCCTGGCGTTGCTGGAGGCGACGCACGAAGTCTCGGCCGCGCTGGCGCGCTGCGAGGAGGCCCTGGCGACGCTGCGTCACGACGCCGCCGCCGGCACTATCCCGTCTTCGCCTTCCCGGCGAGCTTGAAGGCGATCATCGCCCGCAGCTTGTTCGGCAGCACCGGCTTGATCAGCAGGTGGAAGTCGTGCTCCAGCGCTTCCTTGTCGTGGCCGGTCATGCTGCTGCCCGTGACCACGATCGCCGGCAGCGCGTGGCCGAAGCGCTGCCGCAGCAGATCGATCGCGGCAACACCCGTCTGGCCGTGCTCCAGCCGGTAGTCGGCGATGACCAGCGCCGGCCGCACGAACTGCGGATCGTTCGCCTCGGCCCAGGCGCGCGTCGCGGCGACGCTCTCGAACGCCTCGATCGAAGCGCCCCAGCCGCGCAGCAGCACCTCGAGGCCCTGGCGCACCGCGGGCTCGTCCTCGACGATCACGATCAGCCGGCCGCCCAGCGTCAGGCCGAGCGGCCCCTTGCCCGGCTGCTCGCGCTGCCCCGGCCGCGAGGCCTTGCCGATCGGCAGGTCGAGCGTGAACACCGAGCCGTGGCCCAGGCGCGAGCGCAGCTCGATCGGCGCCTGCATCAGCTGCGCCAGCCGCTTGACGATCGCGAGGCCGAGCCCGAGCCCCTTCTTGTGCTCGCCGAGCGCGGCCGTGGGCGTTCCCGGCACCTGGTAGAACTCCTCGAAGACCCGAACCCGTTCCTCTTCGCCGATGCCGGGCCCGGTGTCCCAGACCTGCAGGCGGACGATCTCGCCGACCCGGCGCGCGCTCACCAGCACCGAGCCGTCGGCGGTGTAGCGGATCGCGTTCGAGAGCAGGTTGCGCAGGATCCGCTCGACCAGCAGCGGATCGGCGTGCGCCGCATGCTTGCCGCCGCGAAAGCGCAGGCCCAGGCCTTTCTCGAACGCCGTCGGCTCGTAGTGCAGGCGGAGCTTGCGAAAGATGTCGCCGACCGAAAAGCCCTGCGGGTTGACCTCGACCCCGCCGCTGTCGATGCGGGTGATGTCGAGCAGCTCGGAGAACAGGCCCTCGAGGGCATCGACCGACTCGTTGATGCTGTTGACGAGCTGCGCCACCTCGGGCTCGTGGGTGCGCTGGCGCAGGGCCTCGGCGAACAGGCCCATCGCGTGCAGCGGCTGGCGCAGGTCGTGGCTGGCGGCGGTGAAGAACTGGGTCTTGGCGCGGTTGGCGACCTCGGCCTCGTGCCGCGCCTCGTCGGCGACGGCCTTTTCGGCGCGCAGCTGCTCGGCCAGCATTTCGGTGCGCAGCTTCAGGGCGATGACGCTGTCGAACGAGTCGCGGTAGTTGCGGCCGAGGACGACGATCATGCCCAGCGCCACCGACATCACGGCGGCGAGCTGCCAGCTCTCGCGCAGGTGCAGCGCCGCGACCGCGGCGATCGCCGGCACGAAGACGAGCATCACGAAGACGATGAACAAGGCGAACTGCGGCGCCAGGATGGGCACGCAGGCGACGCAGAAGGTGTAGACCACGAGGACCAGCGCGATCTGCTGCGGCCCGTTGCCGTAGGGATAGAACAGCCAGGCCGCGAAGCCCCAGAGCGCGCCGCTGAAGAGCACGCCGGCCTGCCAGGTGCGCAGCCGCGCCAGCAGGCGCTTCTCGGTGGTCGGCTCGCGCCGGGCGTAGCGCAGGGCCAGCACGACCCGGCCGAGCCAGACACCGCCGAACAGGATCCCCCAGCCGAGCACGAGCGGCCGCGGCGCGATGCCCCAGAACATGACCCCGATCAGCAGCGCGCCGACGAAGTGGCCGACGAGCGAGGTCCGGTTGAAGGCGAAGGTGCCGCGGACCTGGTCGCGCAGCAGCGCGAAGGTGTCGAGGGGCGCCTCGGACGCCGGCCGGCCGGTGGCGGCCGTGGGTCCCGCCGGTCCGCTCAGGCCGAAGGACGAGGCGGCCATGGTGCGATGCCACCCTGGCCCGGCATCTGGCTGACGGCGAGCACGGCCTGGGTCCGGGAGTTCACGCCCAGGGCGCGCAGCACCGCGGCGACGTGATCCTTCACGGTTTCGACCGAGAGGTTGAGCTCGCGCGCGATCAGCTTGTTCGAGAGCCCGCGCAGAAGCAGCGCCAGGACGTCGGTCTGGCGCGGCGTCAGCTTGAACGCCGCCATCGCCGCCTGGGAATGGGCGGCGGCGAAGCTCGGCGCGCTGCCGGCCGCGGGCTCGTGCCCGGAGGAATCGGCGTCGCCGCTCATGGTCATTTGCGGCACGTAGATGCCTCCTTGCATCACCACGTGCAGTGCCTCCTGCAGGATTTCGTTGCTGGCCCGCTTGGGCACGAAGCCCATCGCGCCGAGGTCGATGGCGCGGATCACGTCGGCGCTGCGGTCCGAGGCCGAGACCACGACCACCGGCACCGCCGGCCAGGCGGCGCGCAGCTCGATCAGCAGATCGAAGCCGTCGGCGTCGCCCAGGCGCAGGTCGAGCAGCATCAGGTCGAACCCCTCGGCGTCGGCGGCGAGCGCCTCGCGCGCCGCCCGGGCACTGCTCGCGCCCACCACCGAGACATGGGTGCCGATGCCCTCGATCACCTTCTGCAAGGCCGTGAGGATCAGCGGATGGTCGTCGATCAGCAAGACTTTCATGGCGGTCTCAAACAAATCTGCGCCCCACGGATTCGGCGACGCAGACCGGCTTGTCGCTGCCCTCGCGCTCCATGCGGACTTCGAAAGTGAGTTGGGCGCCGCCCTCGAGCGGCTCGAACTTCAACAGCTTGAAGCGGCCGCGCAGGCGGCTGCCGCTCGGCACGGGCGCGGGAAAGCGAACCCGGTTCAAGCCGTAGTTGACACCCATGCGGGTATCGAGAACCTGCATCGCCGAAGCGCTCATCTCGGGCAGCAGCGACAAGGTGAGGAAGCCGTGCGCGACGGTGGCGCCGAAGGGGCCCGCCCGAGCGCGCTCGGCGTCGACGTGGATCCACTGGTGGTCGTTGGTCGCCTCGGCGAAGAGCTGGATCCGCTCCTGGGTGACCTCGATCCAGTCGCTGTCGGCGATGTGCTCGCCGACCAGGGACTCGAGCTCGGCGAGCTTGGCAAATGTCCGCATTCAGTTCACCCAGACCATGATCGGCTCCCACTGCTCGCGGTCGCGCTCGAAGCGCACCGAGGACACGTCCCACAGCGTGAGGCCGTGCGCCGCGAGATGGACGTAATTCTGCGTGTCGCGCAAAAACCCCAACAGCGGCACGCGCAGCGACTCGAGGAAGTGGTGCAGCTGGTCGGTGGCGATCGTTCCTTCGCGGGTGCGCGTGCCGACCACCGCGAGCTGCACGCTGGCGCTGCGCCGGTGATCGAGAAGCTGGTTGATGAAGTCGTGCGTGGCGTTGATGTCGAAGATGCTCGGCTGCAGCGGAATCAGCACCTTGTCGGCGAGCTTCATCACCTCGTCGAGGCGCTTGCCGTGCAGGCCGGCCGGCGTGTCGAGCACGACGTGGGTCGTGCCCCTGGGCGGACGCACGACATCGCCGTTCGTTTCCCAGGCGCTGATGCGCGGCAGTCCCGCCGGCCGGTGGTCGAGCCAGGTGCGCGAGGACTGTTGACGGTCGACGTCGCCGAGCATGACGGCGTGGCCGCGCGATGCGAGGTAGCCGGCCAGGTTGGTCGAAATCGTCGTCTTGCCTACGCCACCCTTGGGGTTGGCGACCACGATCACCGGCATTCGGCCCTCCGTATCGTTTTCGGGTTTTGCGGTTATGTTAGCGGCGACCGGCCGCGTGCCGCATCCCCAGTTACCAGCGACAACAACCCTTAGACACAACCCAACGCGAGAGCCCCATGGCAGAAAAACCCGCGCCGGCCGAAGCCGCGCCCGCGCCCGCCGGAGCAGACATCCTCGTCCTCGTCGCCCACCCCGAGCTCGAGCAGTCGCGGGCCAACCGGCGCATGCTGCTGGCCGCCAAGTCGCTGCAGGCGGTGACGCCGCCGGGGCGGATCGAGGTGCGCGACCTCTATGCGCTCTATCCCGACTACCTGATCGACGTCGCCGCCGAGCAGGCCGCGCTCGCCGCTGCCCGGCTCGTCGTCTGGCAGCAGCCGGTGCACTGGTACGGCATGCCGCCCCTGCTCAAGCTCTGGCTCGACGACGTGCTGGCGTTCGGCTGGGCCTACGGACCGGGCGGCACGGCGGTTCGCGGCAAGGACCTCTGGCTCGTCGCCACCACCGGCGGCCCCGAAGACTCGTACCGTCCCGACAGCTACAACCGCTACTTCTTCGACGCCTTCCTGCCGCCCTACGAGCAGACCGCGGCCCTCTGCGGCATGCGCTTCCTGCCGCCGCTGACCCTGCACGGCGCGCACAAGGCGAGCGAGGCCGAGCTCGCGGCGCACGCCGAGGTCTATGCCGGCAAGCTCGAGAGCTACCCGGACTGGCCGGAGATCGACTCGGTCGAGCCTTGCGTCGAGTGCGAGGTGCCGCTCACCGCGCGGCCGATCGACAACGTCATGGAACCGGTCTAGGGCACGCCGCATGGAACACGGCACCTGGCTCACCGGCCTGCTCGTTTACCTCGCCGCCGCGGTGATCGCGGTTCCGGTGGCGAAGTTCCTCGGCCTCGGCTCGATCATCGGCTACCTCGGCGCCGGCATCCTGATCGGGCCCTGGGGCTTCAAGTTCGTCACCAACGCCGAAAGCATGCTCGGCTTTGCCGAGTTCGGCGTCGTCCTGATGCTGTTCCTGATCGGCCTCGAGCTCGAGCCGCAGCGCCTCTGGTCGCTGAGGAAGCCGATCTTCGGCTGGGGCAGCGTGCAGCTCTTCGGCTCGACCTTGCTGCTTGCCGGCGGGGCGATGGCTTGCGGCGTCGACTGGCGGCTCGCCGTCGTCGCCGCGCTGGGCCTGGCGCTGTCGTCGACGGCGATCGGCCTGGGCGTGCTCGGCGAGCGCAACCTCATGGCGACGACCTCGGGCGAAAGCGTGCTGAGCGTCGCGCTGCTGCAGGACATCGCGGCGATCCCGATCCTGGCGTTGCTTCCCTTCCTTGTCGTCGTCGCCGGCCACGAGGCGGGCGGCGGCTGGCTGGGCGCGGCCAAGGCGGTGGGCACGATCGCCGCGATCATCCTCGGCGGTCGCCTTCTGCTGCGGCCGATGCTGCGCTGGATCGCCAAGAGCGAGACGCCGGAGATCTTCACCGCGGCCTCGTTGCTGCTCGTGGTCGCGACCGCGGCGCTGATGCAGGCGGTGGGACTGTCGATGGCGCTCGGCGCCTTCCTCGCCGGCGTGCTGCTCGCCGAAAGCGAATACCGGCGCGAGCTCGAGACCGACATCGAGCCGTTCAAGGGACTGCTGCTGGGGCTTTTCTTCATCGCCGTCGGCATGAACATCGACTTCCAGGTGGTCCTGGACCAGCCGTTCCTGATCGCCGCCGTCGTGGTGGCGTTCCTGGGCATCAAGGCGGCGGTGCTGTGGGCGATGGCCCGCCTCATGCCGATACCGCGGATCGAGCGCCCGGTCTTCATCATCCTGCTCGCGCAGGGCGGCGAATTCGGCTTCGTCGTGTTCCAGACCGCCGCCCAGTCCGGCGCGATCAGCGCGCCGGTGTCGTCGTTCCTGGTCGCCGCGGTGACCATCTCGATGATCCTGACGCCGCTCCTGCTCGTCGTCGCCGATCGCTGGTGGATCCCGGCGCTCGCCGGCGCGGCGCGGAGGAACGGCGTCGCCGAGATCTCGGAGCCGCAGAGCGGCCCGGTGATCATCGCCGGCTTCGGCCGCTACGGGCAGATCGTCGGCCGCATGCTGTTCGCCAACGGCGTGACGCCGACCGTGCTCGACCACGACGCCGAGGCGATCGAGGCCTTGCGCAAGTTCGGCTGGCGCGTGCACTACGGCGACGCCACCCGGCTCGACCTGGTGCGCACCGCCGGCGCCGACAAGGCGCGGGTGATCGTCGTCGCCATCGACGACATCGAGCAGAGCGTCGATTGCGCCCGGATGGTCCGCGAGAACTTCCCGAACGCAACGGTCGTCGCCCGCGCCCGCAACGTGCAGCACTACTACGAGCTGTACGAGCTCGGCGTGACGCTGATCGAGCGCGAGACCCTCGACTCGGCGCTGATGACCGCGCGCAGCGCCCTCGAGCAGCTCGGCTGGCAGCCGCACCAGGCACGGAACCTGGCGCTGCGCTTTCGCCGCCACAACGTCGCCCAGCTCGCGGCGATGGCGCCGCACCGCAAGGACGAGGCGCGCCTGATCGCGGTCGCCAAGCAGGGCCGCCAGCAGCTCGAGGAGCTGTTCGCGGTCGAGCGGCAGCAGGCGGCCGAGCGCCAGGCCCGGGCCGGATGGAGCGCCGCCGACCGGCCGGGCGCCGAGACGCCCTAGACGATCCGGCAGGCCTCTTCGAACGTGAGCCGCGGGCTGCGCGTGAACAGCTTCGACGGGTCGCCGTGGCCGATGTTGCAGATGAAGTTGGTCTTGACCTCGGTGCCGGCCCAGAACGCGGCGTCCATCTTCGCGCCGTCGAAGCCGCTCATCGGACCGCAATCGAGGCCGAGGGCGCGCGCCGCGAGGATCAGGTAGCCGCCCTGCAGGCTCGAGTTGCGAAACGCCGTGGTGTCGGCGAATTCCTTCTTGCCGAGGAACCACGAGCGCGCGTCGGCATGCGGAAAGAGGGCGGGCAGCTTGTCGTAGAACGCCAGGTCCATGCCGATGATCGCCGTCACCGGCGCGGAGCGCGTCTTGTCGACGTTGCCGGGCGTCACGCACTCGAGCAGCTTCGCCTTGGCCTCTGGCGAGGAGACGAACAGAATCCGCGCCGGTGAGCTGTTGGCCGAGGTCGGCGCCCATTTCATCAGCTCGTAGAGCTGGCGCAGCTCGGCCTCGGGCACCGGCTCGGCGGTGAAGCCGTTCTGGGTGCGGGCGTTGTCGAAGAGCTGTTCGGTGGTGATGTTCATTCGGTGTGCCGGCGGTCCGGCGTGAAGGGTCGGTGTCCGATTCTGCGCACAGGCCCGGGCGCGCGGGGTGAGGGGATTCGTCGGCCGCATTCGCGCCGATTGAACGCTCGGCCGACAATCCGTGCATGTTCGCCCCCTCCTCCGACGACGTGCGCGGCTTCTTCGCCGAGGCCGCGAGGAAGCGCGGCGAGCGGCTGCCGCTGACGCCGCTGGAGACGATCGCCGCCGACTGGATCGCCGAGCACCCCGAGTACGCCGACGACCTGGCCGACGCGGAACGGGCGCGCACGGCGACCTATTCGCCGGAAAGCGGCCGCGGCAACCCGTTCCTGCACCTCTCGATGCACCTCTCGATCAGCGAGCAGGTCGCCATCGACCAGCCGCGCGGCATCCGCCAGGCGTGCGAGCTGCTCGCGGCCCGGCTCGGCTCGATGCACGCGGCCCAGCACGAGGCGATGGAGTGCCTGGGGCGGATGCTCTGGGACGCGCAGCAGGGCGGCAAGCCGCCCGACGGCGAGGCCTACATCGACTGCGTTCGGCGCCGCGCGACGCGCGCCTGAAGCCGGCGTCAGCGAAAGACGAAGAAGAGCGTCGCCAGCACGACCAATGCGGCCAGAACCCAGCCGAGCGTGCCGGCGGGTTGCGCCACGCGCACCGGCACCATCGGCGCCGCCGGCACCGCGCCCGCGGGCGCGAGCTGCGCCTGCAGGTGCGCCTCGAAGGCCTTGAAGAAGTCGTCGGTGATCTTGCCGGCGGTCGCGTCGATCAGGCGCGAGCCGATCTGCGCCATCTTGCCGCCGACCTGGGCGCGGGCCTCGTAGGCCAGGCGCGTCGCCGCGCCCTCGGCGCTCAGCTTGACGTCGGCCGAGCCGCGGCCGAAGCCGGCGACGCCGCCCTGGCCGTCGAAGTTGATCGTGTAGCCGGTGGGTGGCGTCACGTTGGTCATCTTCAGGTTGCCCTTGAAGCGGGCGCTGACCGGGCCGATCTTCAGCGCCACCACCGCGGTGTAGGCATCGTCGCCGGTGCGCTCGAGCGACTCGCAGCCGGCGATGCACGCCTTCAGCGTCTCGGGATCGTTGAGCGCCGCCCAGGTGGTGGCGATGGGTGCGGGAATGAGTCGGTCGCCGTGCAGTTCCATGAGCTGTGGTCCGGTTAGGCCGCGCGGCGGGACGCCGCGGGCGGAAGTAGCGAAGACACCGGCACCCGCGGCGCGCGCAGGGCGACCGCGAGATCGGCGAGGCTGGCCAGGTTGTGCACCGGCAGGAAGCGGTCGACGTTCGGCAGGATCGCGCGGATGCCGGCGGCGCGCGGCTCGAAGCGGTCGAAGCGGAGCAAGGGGTTGAGCCAGACGATCTGGTGCGCGTAGAGGCGCAGCTGCCGGGCGGCGCGGCTCAGGTCGCCGTGCTCGTCGGTGTCGAGGCCGTCGCTGACGAGCAGCACCGCGGCGTTGGCGCCGAGGAGACGGCGCGCCCAGTGCCGGTTGAAGTCGTCGAGACACGAGGCGATCCGGGTGCCGCCCTTCCAGTCCTGGACCTGCGCCGCGGCGATCGCCAGCGCCACGTCGGGGTCGCGGTTGCGCAACGCCCGGGTGATGTTGGTGAGGCGGGTGCCGAAGGTGAGCGTGTGCACCTTCAGGTGGCGCCGGGTCAGGCCGTGCACGTAATGCAGCATCAGGCGGGCGTAGCGGTCCATCGAGCCCGAGATGTCGAGCAGCACCACCAGCGTCGGCAGCTCGGTGCGCGGCTGGCTGAAGCGCGGCAGCAGCGTCGCCGGCTGGCGCGCCATCGCCAGCATCGTGCGGCGCAGGTCGATGCGGCCCCGTCCGCTCGCCTCGTGGCGGCGCCGCCGCACCGGCGCCAGCGGCAGCGGCAGCTCCTCGGCGATGCGCTTGGCGAGCTCGAACTCCTCGACGGTCATCGATTCGAAGTCGGCGCCCTGCAGGCGCTCGCGATCGGAGAAGGTGAAGGTGGTCTCGTAGTCGATCTGCTCGTCGGGGCCTTGCTGAGCCTTGTTCGCCACCGGCTCGCTGCGCGGCGGCGCCAGCGCATCGGCGATCCGGTTCGCGCGCTTGGCCCGCTCGCGGTCGCCCTTGCCCTGGATCTTGGGCAACAGCAAGGCCATCATCTGCTCGAGCAGCTTGGGGTCGCGCCAGAACGCCTCGAACGCCTGATCGAAGATCTCCTGCTGCTCGTGCCGGTCCAGCATCACCGCCGAGAGCGCGGCGTGGACGTCGTCGCGGTGAGAAAAACCCACCGCCTCGAGCGCCTCGAGCGCGGCGATCACCCGGTCGGGGCCGACCGGAACGCCGGCCCTTCGAAGGATCCGGGCGAAGTGCGTGACGTTCTCAGCGAACACCGGCGCGGCTCGTCTCGCGCAGTTCGCCGAGCAGGCGCGTCACCTCGGCGCTCGACATCTTGGTGATGTCGTCGCGGTGCTTGAGCAGCACGCCGAGCGTGTCCTGCACGTTTTCGGGATCGAGGCTGATCGTGTTCAGCGCCACCAGCGCGTTGGTCCAGTCGATCGTCTCGGCGATGCCGGGCGACTTGAACAGGTCGAGCGTGCGCATGCGCTGGACGAAGGCCACGATCTCGGCGTAGAGCCGCTGGGCCGCACCGGGAGCGCGCAGGCGCACAATCTCGAGCTCGCGCGGCGCGTCGGGGTAGCCGACCCAGTGATAGAGGCAGCGCCGTTTCAGTGCGTCGTGGATCTCGCGGGTGCGGTTGCTGGTGATGACGACGATCGGCGGCGCGCTCGCCTTGACCGTGCCGAGCTCGGGAATCGTCAGCTGGTTCTCGGCCAGCACCTCGAGCAGGAAGGCGTCGAAGGGCTCGTCGGCGCGATCGAGCTCGTCGATCAGCAGCACCGGCGAGCGCTCCTGCGTCAGCGCCTGCAGCAGCGGCCGCTCGATCAGCATGTCGCGCGAATACAGGCTCTTGCCGAGGCGCTCGCGCCCGGCCTCGTCGGCCACGCCGTGCGCCGCCTCGGCGAGGCGGATCTCCATCATCTGCCGGGCGACGTTCCACTCGTAGGCGGTCTGGGCGATGTCCAGGCCCTCGTAGCACTGCACGCGCAACAGCCTGGCCTCGAGCGTGCTCGCCAGCGCCTTGGCAAGCTCGGTCTTGCCGACGCCGGGCTCGCCTTCGAGAAAGAGCGGCCGGCGCAGCTTCAGCGCGAGGAATACGGCGGTGCCCAGGCGCCGGTCGGCGAGATAGCCGGCCCCGGCCAGCCGTTCGAGAACGGCGTCGACGGTGGTCGGCAAGGCGGCAGGCAATGTGGGCATGGACCGGTTTATGCTAACCCGGAGGCGTAAAGAGGGTCGGGGCATCGAAACGGTGCCTGCACCCCCCCGATCCACGGTGTTGCGACGCAGCATCCAGGGTCCTAGGATGAAGCCACAGGGTGGTCCACTGCCCGTACTCAACATTGGGAGTAGCCCGTGAAGAAACATCTCGCTGCCGCCGGAGCCGCCCTCTTCATGGCCGCCGCCGTTCATGCCGCCGACCCGACCGCGGACATCGCCACGCCCGGCATCTCGTTCGCCGAATACAGCAGCCCGACGCCCGTCGGCCAGGGTCAGGTCGACACCACGACCCTGTTCTTCATCGACGAGCTGACCGGCGTGCTCGGCAAGGCCTGGTACATCTTCTTCGATCCGTTCGGCCCCCACGACATCATCGCGACCGTGACCTTCGACTCGGCGATCACCGGAGTGTTCTTTATCAAGCCGGACCTCGACGGCTCCAATGCCACCTATGGAGCTCCCGGCATCAACTACGGCACCAGCCCACTGATCGGCCTGGAATTGAATTCGGACGCGTTTTCGTTCGCTGGCAACGTGCTGACGATCAACTGGCACTCGCCATTCGATCCGGGTGACCATATCCGCGTCTTCACGCTGGCGACGCCGGTGCCCGAGCCCGAGACCTACGTGCTGTTCGCGGCCGGGCTGCTCGCCGTCGGCTTTATCGGCCGCCGTCGCCGGCAGGCGTAGGCTCCCGCAAGAAGAAAAAAGGGCCGGCATCGCCGGCCCTTCTGCTTTCGGCAGCCGCTCAGCGCGCCAGCGCGGCCGCGACTGCGCGCGACGCCATCACGCTGATCATCGCCGCGCGGTACTCGGCCGAGCCGTGCAGGTCGGCGTTGACGTCGGTGGTCGGCATCTTCACCGCCTTGGCGGCGTCGGCGGTGAAGCTCCTGGCGAGCGCCTCCTCGATCTGCGTCGCCCGGAAGACGTGCCCCTTGGCGCCGGTCACGGCGACGCGCACGCCCGCGGCCGTCTGGGCGACGAACACGCCGATCAAGGCGAAGCGCGACGCCGGCTGCTTGTACTTCACATACGCGGCCTTCTGCGCCGTCGGGAAGCTGACCGCGGTGATCAGCTCGCCCGGCTGCAGCGCGGTCTCGTAGAGGCCGGTGAAGAAGGCGTCGGCGGCGATCGTGCGCCGGTCGGTGTGAATGGTCGCGTTCAGGCCCAGCACGCCGGCCGGGTAGCACGCGGCCGGGTCGGCGTTGGCGATCGAGCCGCCGATGGTGCCCATGTTGCGCACCATCGGGTCGCCGATGCCGCCGGCAAGCTCGGCAAGCGCGGGAATCGCGCGCCGGACGTCGGCGTGGCCGGCGACCGAGGCGTGCGTCGCCATCGCCCCGATCGTCACGCCGTTGGCGTCGACCTTGATCGCCTTCAGGTCGGCGATGCCCCCCAGGTCGACGAGCCGTTCCGATTGCGAGAGGCGCAGGCGCATCGCCTGGATCAGGCTCTGGCCGCCCGCGAGGTAGCGGGTGTCGGCGCCGCTGGCGGCGGCCTTGGCCGCGTCCCGGCTGGCCGGGCGTTGATAGTCGAATCCGTACATGGTGTTCTCCTTGTTCTCGGTTCGCGGGCTAGGCGTTGTTGCGCCGGGCGGCGCGCCAGACGCGCTCGACCGTCGCCGGCATCGCCACGTCGACGACGCCGAGGGCGTCGGTCAGCGCGTTGATGTAGGCCGCGGGTGCGCCGATCGCGCCGGCCTCGCCGCAGCCCTTGACGCCGAGCGGGTTGTGGCTGCAAGGCGTGTTGGTCGTCGCCAGCCGGATGTCCGGGATGTCCGAGGCGCGCGGCATCGCGTAGTCCATCAGCGAGCCGGTCAGCAGCTGCCCCGACGCCGAGTCGTAGGCGCAGCCTTCCATCATCGCCTGGCCCAGGCCCTGGGCGATGCCGCCGTGCACCTGGCCGGCGACGATCATCGGGTTGACGATGTTGCCGAAGTCGTCGACGGCAACGAACGACTCGATCTGAACCTTGCCGGTGTCGGGATCGACCTCGACCTCGCAGACGTAGCTGCCCGAGGGATAGGTGAAGTTGGTCGGGTCGTAGAACGCGTTCTCGTTCAGGCCGGGCTCGAGCTTGTCGAGCGGGAAGTTGTGCGGCACGTAGGCGGTGAGCGTGACCGAGCCCCACGGGATCTTCTTGTCGGTGCCGGCGACCTTGAACTCGCCGTTCTCGAACTCGATGTCGGTGTCGGCCGCCTCGAGCAGGTGCGCGGCGATCTTCTTGCCCTTGGCGATGATCTTGTCCACCGCCTTGGAGATCGCCGTGCCGCCGACCGCCAATGAACGGCTGCCGTAGGTGCCCATGCCGAACGGCACGCGGCCGGTGTCGCCGTGAACGATCTCGACGTTGTCGACCGGAATGCCGAGCTTGCCCGCCACCACCTGCGCGAAGGTCGTCTCGTGGCCCTGGCCGTGGCTGTGCGAGCCGGTGAAGACGGTGACCGTGCCGGTGGGATGGACGCGAACCTCGCCCGCTTCGAACAGGCCGGCGCGCGCACCCAGGGCGCCGGCGATGTTCGACGGGGCGATGCCGCAGGCCTCGATGTAGCACGAGTAGCCGAGGCCGCGCTTCTTGCCCTTGGCTTCGGAGGCGGCCTTTCTCGACTTGAAGCCGGCGGTGTCGGCCATCTCGATCGCCTTGTCGAGGTGGGCGGCGTAGTTGCCCACGTCGTAGGTCAGGCCGACCGGCGTTGCGTACGGGAAGGTGGTGATGAAGTTCTGCCGCCGGATCGCCGCCGGATCCATCTTCATCTCGCGCGCCGCCTGCTCGACGGTGCGCTCGACGATGTAGGTCGCCTCGGGCCGACCGGCGCCGCGATAGGCGTCGACCGGCGCGGTGTTGGTGAACACCGCCTTGACCTCGGCGTAGATCGCCGGCGTCTTGTACTGGCCCGCGAGCAGGGTCGCGTACAGGATGGTGGGCACCGCCGAAGCGAAGGTCGAGAGGTAGGCGCCCATGTTGGCGATCGTCTTGACCCGCAGCGCCAGGAAGTTGCCTTGCGCGTCCATCGCCAGCTCGGCGGTGGTGACATGGTCGCGACCGTGCGCGTCGGTGAGGAACGACTCGCTGCGCTCGGCCGTCCACTTGATCGGCCGGCCGACGCGCTTGCTCGCCCAGACCAGGGCGACGTCTTCCGGATAGAGGAATATCTTCGAGCCGAAGCCGCCGCCGACGTCGGGCGCGATCACCCGCACCTTGGACTCGGGCAGGCTGAGCACGAACGCGCACATCAGCAGCCGCTCGACGTGCGGGTTCTGGTTGGCGACGTAGAGCGTGTAGCTCGCGTCCGACTTGTTGTACGCGGCGTTCGCCGCGCGCGGCTCCATCGCGTTCGGAATCAGGCGGTTGTTGACGATGTCGAGCTTGGTCACGTGCGCGGCTGAAGCGAACGCGGCGTCGACCGCCGCCTTGTCGCCGTGGCCCCAGTCGTAGCAGGTGTTGTCGGCGACCTCGTCGTGCACCGCGCTGCCAGCGGTGTGCGCGGTGGCGATGTCGATCACGGCGGGCAGCTCTTCGTAGTCGATCTCGACCAGCTCGGCCGCGTCCTTCGCCTCGGCGATCGACTCGGCGACGATCAGCGCGACCTGGTCGCCGACGTGGCGCACCTTGCCCTGCGCCAGCACCGGGTGGCCCGGCTCCTTCATCGGCGCGCCGTCCTTGCTGTGGATCAGCCAGCCGCACGGCAGGCCGCCGACCTTCGCGTCGGCCAGGTCGGCGCCGGTGATGATGTCGACCACGCCGGGCGACTTCAGCGCCGCGTCGAGCTTGATCGAGCGGATGCGCGCGTGCGCGTGCGGCGAGCGCAAGAACACGCCGTAGGTCTGGCCCGGCAGCGTCACGTCGTCGGTGTACTGGCCGTCGCCGGTGACGAAGCGCCGGTCTTCGCGGCGGCGCAGGCTTTGCCCGATCGGGCTCTTGGTCGG
>JANMCC010000045.1:0-29623 GCA_031360885.1 Burkholderiales bacterium
ATTCGGTCGCCAGCTCTCGCACGCGCCGGCCCTCGACCTCGGCGTTTGTGAGACGCCGGCTCGCGGCCGGGTCCTCACCTGTCACCACCGCCTTGCGCGCCTTGTCGGCCTCCTCGCGGGCGATGCGAAGTGTTGTCGAGGGCCATGGGCCGATGGTCAGGTCTTTGCGTGCCTTCTTCCCCACCTTCTCGGTGTAGCGCAGGACCCAGCTCGCCTGCTTGTTAGGCCGAACGACCAGCATCAGCCCATCGCCGTCGCTGATGCGCCTGAGCCCGGGCACCGACATCGCACTGTCGAGTTCCTTCTTCAAGCTCAAACTGTTCAAAACGTGTCGCGCCATCAGTGTGGGAAGAACCGTGGGAACGTGGGAATGATACCCCGACAACCCGCGTCGAACCTCACTTTTCGAAGGACACCCTCTCCACCATCCCGTGCGATGAGAAGGCCCCGCGAGGGGCTTCTTTCATGGGCGATGCAAGGGAAAAAGGCGCCGCCGGTACGCGCGTAGGCGAGGTCGACTCCCGTGACGCTGATCTTCTGCAGGCCGTCCTTGCTCATCAGCGCCTCGAGGTCCTTCGTCGAGGCGGCGAGCGCGCTCGTCAGGACGAGCGCGGTGGCGAGCACGACGGCAGATCGAACGGTGGCTGAGAACTTCATGGCGTGTCGCTTTCGTAAACTCGGGGTTTGTCATCCATTCGGAGCCCGAACATCATGCTGACCTCTCGCGTGCTGGCAGCGGCGCTGCTCGTTGTCTCGTCTGCAGCGTTCGCGGCCCCGGCCGAGTACCTCTTCGTCGACGACTCGTCGACCGACCTGATCTCCACTTCCGCCGCGCTGGCCGTGTGGAAGGCGCAAGTCGAGGACGGCAACATGCGCATGCGTCTGCAGAAGCTCTACCCGGTGTCCAAGTGGGGCTTCGTCAGCCAGGTCCAGGGCGGCTTCACACGCGAGGGAGCCTGCGTGGTCACGGCTCGCGCCGTGATGGTGCCGCGCGTCATGGGCAGCCGGCTGGTGTTCAAGCCGGTGCATTCGGCCACGGCGTTCGGCTCGCAGCAGGGCGCCACCCGCGAGCAGTGCCGGGAGCTCGCGGCGGCCAAGCTCAAGGACGCGATCCTGGGCGTGCGCTCGGTCCTGATCGCCGATCGCTAGCGCCGTCGCGAGCGCAGGCCGCGCATCAGCCATGGAAGAAGCCGTCGCCATCGCCCGGCCCGTTCCCGACGCGGCGTCACCGCCGCTCGCGGGCGGCGACTGGCGAGACCAGGCCCGAGGGCTGGTCGGCGACCTGTTCCGGCGTTCGCCCGCGGTGTACTGGACCGATTTCCTCCTGAGCGTGGCCGGCGCCTGGACGGCGGCCGCCGTCTACTTCATCGCCCCGCCGTGGAGCCTGCCGCAGGTCGCGGCGTTCCTGCTCTCCGGCGTGCTGTTCTTCCGCGCCGGTACCTTCATCCACGAGATCGTGCACATGCCGCGGCGGGAGATGGTCTGGTTCAAGCGCGCCTGGAACCTGCTGCTCGGCATCCCGATGCTGACGCCGTGGATCCTCTATCGCAACCACATCGAGCACCACAACAGCCGCATCTTCGGCACGCCCGGAGACGGCGAATACCTGCCGCTCGCCGCGTCGCCGGCGGGAGAGACCTTCAAGTACATGATCCAGGCACCGCTCCTGCCGCTCCTCGTGATCGTTCGCTTCGGCGTTCTCGCGCCGCTCTCCTGGCTCCATCCGCGACTGCGCGAGTGGGTGCTGACGAGCGTCTCGGCGGCAGTGACCAACCCCTATTACCGGAAGCGCTTTGCGAAGCAGGACGAGGCCCACCTGAAGGCCGTCGAGGCGATGTGCTTCGCCTGGCTGGTGGCGATCGGCGGCCTGCTGTGGCTCGGCACGATCCGCGTCCAGCACCTGCTGATGGCCTACCTGCTGCTGGCGTGGACCCTGGGCCTGAACTGGATCAGGAACCTCGCCGCGCACCGCTACGGCAACCCCGGCGACGAGATGAGCCATGCCGAGCAGGTGGCCGATTCGATCAACCTGACCGGGCAGACCTGGCTCACCGCCTTCCTCTTCCCGGTGGGCCTTCGCTACCATGCGCTGCATCATCTTTTTCCCGCGCTGCCCTACCACCGCCTGGGCGAAGCGCACCGACGCCTGATGCAGAACCTGCCGCCCGACGCGCCCTACCGCGCGAGCAACCGCCCCAGCTTCTTCGGCGCCGTCGGCGAGCTGTGGCGATCGGCGCGAAACACGCCTCGCGCGCAGTCCGCCATGCGCAGGTGGTCGCCCGGCTCCGCCCGGCCTTGACCGTTCCTCTCATCGGGCCGGCAACGGCCCCGGCTGCGCTGGCCGATCGACCGGCGCCGCCGTGCTTGATGGTCAATCCCCTGAGCTTTCGCGCGGCGCGGGGCCTGGCCGGCCGCGCCATCGCGCTCGCCGCGGCGAGCGGCGCCGAAGTGGTCCGGGTCCGCGACGCCGACGACGTCGCCGCCGCGCTCGAGGCGATCCTGGCCAGACGGCAGCGCCGGGTGCTGGTGCTCGCCGGCGACGGAACCGTGCAGGCCGTCGTCGACCGCCTGGCGCGGCTGCCGCCGGGCCACTGGCTGCCCGACCTGCTGATCCTGCCGGGCGGACGCAGCAACCTGACGGCCGCCGACCTGGTGGGCCGCGGCGACCCGCTGGCGACGCTGGCGCAGGCGCTGGCGTGGGCGGGCGACGAGCGCTGGGACACGGCCATCGTCGAGCGGGCGCCGCTCCGCGTCGCCCAGGAGCCGGCGCCGCCGCGCTTCGGGTTCTTCCTCGGCGGCGGCGCGGTCAACGAGGTGGTGCGCCGGGCCCAGGACGAACGCCGCGCCGGCGGCGGCTTCCTCCACACCGGCCCGCTCGGAACGCTCTGGATCCTGACCCGGCTCGCCGCGCTCGGCCTCGTCGGCCGCGCCGGCCTGGGCACGCCCTCGCTGCAGGTCGACGCCGGCGCTCGCGGCAGCGTCGCCGGTCCGGTGCGCCTGCTGCTGGCGACGACGCTGCTGCACCGCACCGGCCTGTTCGATCCCTATGCGCGGCGCGGCGCGGGCGAACTGCGCCTGACCGTCGTCACCCGGGACGCGCGGCGCTTCTGGCGCGCTTTGCCGCGCCTGCTGACGGGCCGATACTCGAAGACGATGAACCTCGACACCGGCTACCTCAGCGGCAACTGCGAGCGCGTCCAGGTGACCGGTCTGGCGGGCTACGTGCTCGACGGCGAGCGCTTCGACACCGATCCGGCGCGGCCGGTCGTCATCACGTCAGGCGCGCGCCTGCGCTTCTTCGTCCCATGAGCGCCGACTCGACCCGCATCCTCACCTCGCTGCAGAGCCGCGGCGCGCTGCCGATGCTCGGCGCGTACGTCCGCGCTTATCCCGGGCGAACCGCGGCGGCGATCTTCGCCGTGCTCGTTGCCGGGCTGATGGACGGTCTGGGCATGTCGATGCTGCTGTCGATGCTGACGCTGGCGACGCGCAAGCCCGATCACCAGCCGTCGCTGCCCGAGCAGGTGGCCACGCGCGCGGCCGAATTCCTCGGCCTGCCGGCGACGGCGCCGGTGCTGCTGACGCTGGCGATCGTGCTGATCGGCCTCAAGGCGATGCTGGTGCTGCTCGCCAACCGCCAGGTCGGCTACACCGTTGCCCACATCGCGACCGATCTGCGCCTGGCGCTGATCCGCGCCGTCATGGCCGCGCGCTGGCGCCACTACCTGCAGCAGTCGGTCGGCCGCCTCTCGAATGCGGTGGCGACCGAGGCGCAACGCGCCTCGGAGGCATTCCAGCACGGCGCCGAAATGGCGGCGACGCTGCTCAACGCGCTCATCTACCTGTTGATCGCCGTGTCGATCTCGTGGCAGGCGGGGCTTGCCGCAGCGTTGGCCGGCGCGCTCCTGCTGGTGCTCCTGCAGACGCTGATCCGCGTCTCGCGCCGCGCCGGCCAGCACCAGACCACGCTGCTCAAGGCGCTGGTCTCGGCCATCGGCACCCAGCTCTCTGCGGCCAAGCCGCTCAAGGCGATGGCGCGCGAGGACCATGTCGACGCACTGATCTCCGACCAGACGCGCCAGCTCAAGCGCGCGATCCGCCGCCAGGTGATCAGCAAGGAGGCGCTGACCGCGCTGCAGGAGCCGCTGCTCGCGATCATGGTCGGGCTCGGCTTCTTCCTCAGCCTGTACATGCTGCAGATGCCGCTGGCAGCGGTGCTGGTCATGGTGTTCCTGCTGGCCCGGGTGGTGAACTACCTGTCGAAGGCGCAGCGTGCATTGCAGCAGGTGGCGGTGCGCGAAAGCGCGTACTGGTCGCTGATCGAGGCGATCGTCGCCGCCGCGGCGCAGGTCGAGCCGCGCGGCGGCACGGTCACGCCGCACCTGGCCGAAGCGATCCGCTTCGACGACGTCCGCTTCGGCCATGGCGACGGCCGGGCGTTGCTCGACCATGCGTCGTTCAGCATCCCGGCGCAGGGGCTGACGGTCCTCGTCGGCCCCTCGGGCGCGGGCAAGACGACGCTGCTCGACCTGGTGGTCGGCCTGCAGCAGCCCGAGGCAGGGCGGATCCTGATCGACGGCGTGCCGCTGACCGAGATCGACCTGCGCGCCTGGCGGCGGCAGATCGGCTACGTGCCGCAGGAGTCGGTGATGGTCGACGACTCGGTCAGCTACAACCTCGCGCTCGGCGAGGAGGGCGTGACCGAGGCCGAGATCCGCGAGGCGCTGCGCGCCGCCGATGCGCTCGCCTTCGTCGAGGCCATGCCCGAAGGCCTGCAGACGCGCCTCGGCGAAGGCGGCTCGCGCCTTTCGGGCGGGCAGCGCCAGCGTCTTGCGATCGCCCGCGCCCTCGTGCACAAGCCGCGCCTCCTGATCCTCGACGAGGCGACGAGCAGCCTCGACGCCGAAGCGCAGGCGGCGGTCGTCGAAACGGTGAAGCACCTCAAGGGCAGCCTGACGATCCTCGCGGTCTCGCACCAGGAGCTGCTGATCGAGGCGGCCGACCGCATCTATCGCCTCGCCGGGGGAAAGATCAGCACCGACGATCCGCGGCTCGAGGACGTCGCGGGCCTGCCCGTGCATGGCTGACGGCGTTCGCCTGCGCTGGCGGCGCGGCGACCTTCGAAGCGCTCGAACGCCGGGAAGTCGCTGGTGTCGATGATGCGCACGTCGAAGCGCTCGGGCGCCGCGCTGTTGCGGATCAGCGCGTGCCGCGCGACCAGCGCGCCGACGGCCTGCTTGGGATGTGGATGAAGACGGTGCTGCGCATGGAGGGTGGCAGGAAGCGTGCCGGGCGCCAGTATCCTAGTGGCGGCCGGGCCTGTTTCCGGTAGCGACAGGTGTTTACGCCATACCTTCTTCAATGATTCCGCCGCCGGAAGACGGACTCGCATCCGGGGCCGCGCCGCTGGCGGCGGTGACCGGCGCCACCGGCTTCATCGGCCGGCACCTCGTCGTCGCCCTGCACCGGGCCGGCTTTCGGGTGCGGCTGCTGCTGCGCCGCGAGCCCGACGTGGCCGAGTGGCGCGAGCTCGTGCCGGAGGTCGTGGCCGGCAGCCTGGGTGACGCCGCGGCGCTGGCGCGCCTGGTCGAGGGCGCCGACGTCGTCATTCATCTGGCCGGGCTGATCAAGGCGGCGCGGCGCGCCGACTTCTTCGCCGTCAACCGCGACGGCGCCGGGGCGCTGGCGCGCGCTGTCGCGCGCGGCGCGCCGGGCGCGCGCTTCCTGCTCGTCTCCAGCCTGGCCGCGCGCGAGCCCGCGCTCTCCGACTACGCGGCGAGCAAGCACGCGGGCGAGCTCGCGGTGCGCGAGACCCTGGGCCCGCGCGCGAGCGTGCTGCGACCCCCGGTGGTCTACGGGCCGGGCGATCGCGAGACGCTGCTGTTCTTCCAGCTCGCCGCTGGTCGCCTCGTGCCGCTGCTCGGCCGCGCCGAGGCGCGCGTGGCGCTGATCCACGTGAGCGACCTGGTGCGCCTGATGGTCGCGCTGGCGAGCGAGCCCGGCGGGCGCGCCGGCGTTCTCGAGGCGGCCGACGAGCGGCCTCGGGGCTATACCTGGGAAGAGCTGCTCGGCGCCGCGGCACGCGCGGTCGGCAACGCCACGCCGCGCTTCGTGCGCGCACCGCAGGCGCTGCTCAGCGGTGTCGCCTTGATCGGCGATCTGGCGAAGACCTGGGGCTCGAGCAGCATGATCAGCTCGCAGAAGCTGCGCGAGCTGCGCCATCCGGACTGGGGCGTCGCTGCCGCGGAACGCGCCACCGCGCCGGGCTGGGCGGCGCAGTTCGATCTGGAGCACGGCTTCGCCGATGCGGTGGCCTGGTATCGGCGCGCCGGCTGGCTGGCCGTCGCATAGGGCTGCCACGGCCTTCGGCGCGACGGCGCCCGGGCGCTAGCGCAGCACGCCGCGCGAGCGCAGCTTCAGGTACAGCGACGGTGCGGCGAGCAGCGGATGGCGGCGTTGGAACGCGGTCGGCTCGATCCGGTAGCCGCTGTGCCGCTCGACCTTCCAGGCGACGTAGTCGATCGCGTTGTCGAAGGTCGAGGCCGCCTTGAGCAGCCGCAGCAGGTTCAGCGGTCGGGCGAGGAGGCGGCGCAGTCGCCAGCGGTGCTCTGCGGCGGCGCGATCTTCGGCGCTCAGCGCCGGCTCGAGGACGCCGTCGGCATTGCCGGAAAAGGCCAGGCCCGCGGCCGTCCAGGCCGCGGGCAGCAGACGCGCATAGCGCACCGCGTCGCGCGTCACCAGGTCGTCGGCGCGGGCGCTGCGCTCGACCCGCAGCTCGACGGCGTAGGTGCGCTGGAAGAGGGCGCGCCAGAAGTCACTCGCCGCGCCCCGCGCCGGGCCGAGCGCCGCCGCCCAGCGCGCGGCCGTGACGACGGCCTCGGCGACCGCCGCTCGCACCAGCCCGGCCTCGGTCTCGCCGCGCGCGTGGATGCACGCCACCGGCTGCGAAAAGCGCGCCCAGAGCGTGGTGTCGATCCGCTCCTTCGCCATCGCATGGCGGAACTGCGCCAAGGTCATGACCGCGTACTTGGTGCGCAGCGTCATGCCGTCGATGGCGGTCTCGAGGTAGCCGACGTTGGGCGGGATCAGCCGGCCGGCGAGCGCGGTCAGCCGCGATCCGGGCCAGGCGATCGGGCGATCGGTCAGCACGTAGAAGTCGAGCACGCCGTCGAGCGCGTCGTCGCGCAGCGCCGAGCCGTAGAACAGCACCGCCGCGGTGGCCTCGCCGGCGCGGCGCGCGAGCTCGGCGGACAGCGCCCTCACGGCCGGCGGCACGGGGCGCTCGAGCTCGGCGCCGACCAGCGCGAAGAGGTCCGCGCCGCTCACGTCGGCGCCGCGAGCCACGAATGCAGCTTGCCGCGGCGCCGCGCCAGCGCGCGGACCGGACCGGGGCGGGCGCTCACCGGGGTAGGCGAAGGAAGCGGAGCGGCGAAGTAAGCTCGGGCATGGTCGGAAACAGAAGTCCTGGCTGCGGCGGGCATTGTCGATGAACCGCTTCACGCTGGCCCACGTCTCCGACCTGCACCTTCCGTTCGAGCCGCGCCTCACGCTGCGCCAGCGCTTCTCCAAGCGCCAGCTCAGCGTGCTGTCGTGGCGCCGCCGGCGGCACCTGCATCGGCCCGAGATCCTCGACGCGCTGGCCGCAGACGTGCGTGCCGCGGCGGTCGATCACGTGGTCGTCACCGGCGACATCACGAACTTCTCGCTGCCTCCAGAGTTTCGCCAGGCCGCCGCCTGGCTCGCGGCGCTCGCGCCGGGCGGCGCGCTCAGCCTGGTGCCGGGCAACCACGACGCGCTCGTGCCCGTCGCCGCCGCCGAAGGGCTGGGCCTCTGGGCTGGCTGGACGCAGAGCGCCGAGGGCTGGCCGTACATGCATCGTCTCGGCGAGCTGGCGCTGATCGGCCTCGACTCGGCGCTGCCGACCGCGCCGTTGCTGGCGCGCGGCCGTCTCGGCGTGGAGCAGCTGCAACGGCTCGAGCGGATTCTCGTCGCCGAAGGCGCAGCGGGGAGGGTGCGCATCGTCGCCTTGCACCACCCGCCGGCCGCGGGCGCGATCGGCTGGCGCAAGGCGCTCGCCGACCGGCAGGCGCTGGCCGAGGTGCTGCGCGGGGCCGGCGCCGAGCTGGTGCTGCACGGCCATGCGCGCGATGCCCGCCTCGATGCCTTGCCCGGTCCGGTCGAGCCGATTCCGTGCCTGTGCGTGCCGTCGTCGTCGGCGCTGCCGAGTCGCCACGACCAGGGCGCGCGCTGGCACCGCCTGGTCTTCGTCGCCGGCGATGAAAGCCGGGTCGAGGTCGAGGTCCGGCGCTGGTCGACCGAGGCCGGGGCGTTCGTTGCCGCGGGCGGCTACGAGCTCTGCCTGCCGCGCGTCGCGGCGCCGCGCCCGGAGCAGCCCGCCCGAGCCTGAACCGCGCGGCCCCAGAATCAGGGCCGAGGAGAGCAGACCCATGGCCAACGCGACCGAAGCGAAGTTCGGCGATCCCGTCACCCGGATCGCGCAGACCGATTGCTGGACCGTGCTGCTCAGGCCGAAGCAGCCGACCTTCGGCTCGCTGGTGCTGGTTTGCCGCGAGCCGGTGCAGGCCTTCGCCGCCGTCAGTGCCCAGGGCTTCGCCGAGCTGGGGCAGGTGGTGCAGGGGGTCGAGTCGATGCTGCGCGGCTTCGTCGCCTACGAGCGGATCAACTACCTGATGCTGATGATGGTCGACCCGGACGTGCACTTCCACGTGATCCCGCGCTACAACGGCACGCGCAATTTCGGCGCCATCGCCTTCCCCGACACCGGCTGGCCCGGCCCGCCCGCGCTCGAGCCCGCGGTGCCGCTCGACTCGGCGACGCTCGATGGCGTGGTCGCCCGGCTGCGCGACGCCTGGAAAGCCTCGGCCGCACGCTGATCCGCGCCGCTCGCGGCCGCACCCCCAGACCCAGGACCCCGCGGATTGCCCCTGTTCGCCTTCGACCGACTCGATCGCTACGCGCTGCGCCTGTTCATCGCGCCGCTGGCGCTGGTGCTGGCGATCCTGCTGATGGCGCAGCTGCTCGAGCGGCTGCTGCGCCTGCTCGACCTCGCCGCTTCGGCGGGCGCGCCGCTGTCGAGCGTGCTCGTCATGATCGCGAACCTGGTGCCGCACTATTTCGGCCTGGGCCTGCCGATGGCCTTCACCGCGGCGATCTTCATCGCCGCGGCGCGCATGTCCGACGACTGCGAGCTCGACATCATGCTCACCACCGGCCGGTCGATCGCGCGCATCGCCGCGCCGTACTTCGCGCTCGCGGTCCTGCTGATCCCGTTCAACGCCTACCTCTACGGCCAGGTCCAGCCGCTCACGCGCTACGGCTACCGGCTCGCGGTCTACGACGCGATGCAGACCGGCTGGAACGCCAAGGTCGAGGAGAACCGCTTCATCGACGCCGGCAAGGGCGCGATCTTCAGCGCCCGCGAGGTCGATCCCGACGGCCGCCACCTGCGCGGCATCTTCATCGAGCGGCGCACGCCCGCGGGCGGCATCGAGACGACGACGGCGACGCACGGCGAGTTCGTCCCGGGCCCCGGAGGCGAGGGCCTGAGCCTGCGCCTCGAGCAGGGCCTGCGCCTGGTGGAGGGGCAGGACCGCTCGGTGTCGATCGAGCGCTTCGCCAACAGCCGGGTCGACCGCGACCTGCTGCCGACGCGCCAGCCGTTCCGCGACCGCGGTGAGTCGGCGCGCGAGCGCACCCAGCCCGAGCTCTGGCGCGACCTCCGCGCAAGCGTCGACAACAAGGCGGCAGCCGAATTCCATGGCCGCCTGGCGCGGGTGATGCTCCTGCCGCTCCTGCCCCTGCTGGCGCTGCCGCTCGGCATGGCGTCCAAGCGCGGCCAGCGCACGCCCGGCGTGGTGTTCGCGACCCTGGCGCTGATCCTCGTCCACCATGCGCTGCAGTTCGGCGAAAGCCTCGCCGCCAACGGCCGGGCGCCGCCGGCGATCGCGGTCTGGACCCCGTACCTGCTGTTCGCCGCGCTGGGCGTGTGGATCTTTCGCGGCAGCCTCGCCTGGCCCGGCGACAACCCGGTGCTGCGCGGGGTGCTGGCGGTCGAAGGATTGTTCGAGGGCCTCCGGCCGCGGCGGCGCGCCAAGGCGGCGGCGTGAGCTCGGTGCTGCCGGGGTACTTCCGTCGCCGCGTCGGCGTGCAGATCCTCGCCCTGCTGGCGGTGCTGACGGCGCTGCTGCAGATGCTCGAGCTGCTCGACATGACCACGGAAGTGCTAAAGCGCGCGCTGGGCCTGCGCGGCCTGCTCTACTACGCCGCGCTGCGCATGCCCGCCGAGGTGGTGCTGATCCTGCCGATCGCGGTGCTGCTCGGCACGATGACGGCGATGCACTCGATGGCGCGCAACCTCGAGATCACGACGATCCGCTGCGCAGGCGTCAGCCTGATGCGCATCTTCGCCTGGCTGCTGCCGGTGCCGCTGCTGTTCGCCGCGCTGCAGTTCGCGCTGGCCGAGCGGGTGCTGCCGCAGGCCGAGAACCGGCTCAAGGCGTGGTGGAGCGAAAGCACGCCAAGCGGCGAAGCGACGCCGCGCCTCTGGGTGAACACGGCTCGCGGTCCGGTCTCGATCGACAGCATCAGCCCCGACGGCAGGCGCCTGCGCGGGCTGCGCCTCTACGAGCGCAATGCCGGCGACCTGATCGAGGGCCGGCTGGCGGCCGGGGACGCGCAGTGGGACGGGCAGGTCTGGCGGCTCGACGGCGTGAGCGAGCTGCGCATCGTCGACGGTGGGCTCGAGCGCGTGCGCGCACCGACGCAGGTGTGGGAAACCAACCTCGTGCCCGACGATGTGTTGCGCCTCGACGTCGCCCGGCCGCGGCTGTCGAGCATGATGCTGGCCGACGTGATCGCCGGTGCCCGCGTCGGCACCCAGCCCCTCAGCTACTACCGGACCGTCTTGTACCGATCCTTCACCGCGCCGCTCGCCGTGTTCGTGATGCTGCTGCTCGCCTTGCCGACGGCATGCTCGCAGCCGCGCGGCCGGGCGGGCAGCCGCGAGATGCTGTACGGCCTCGCCCTCGGCCTGGCCTTCCTGCTGTGCGACGGCATCGTCTCGGCGCTCGGCACCAGCGGCCGGCTTTCTCCCCTCACCACCGCGCTCGCCGCGCCGCTGCTGTTCGGCGCGATCGGCCTGCTGCGCCTGCGCCACTACGAACGGATATGAATCTCTGGATCGATACCTCCGCGCTCGAACGCGCCCAGGCGCTGTTCGCCGGGTTCTGGATCGTCACCCTCTGGCAGGGCCTGACGTTCGCCTGGCACGGCGCCCGTACGATCTGGCTCGGTTTTCTTTCACGGGGCGCCCGTCCGGAGGCTCGATGAGCAGCAATGTCGAAGTCATAGCGGTGAACACGCCGGCCGAGATGGACCGGTTCATCGGCCTGCCGGCCCGGCTCCAGTCCGGCGATCCGAATTTCGTTCCGCCGCTGCTGCTCGAGCGGTCGGAGGCCCTGTCGCCCAAGAAGAACCCGTACTTCCAGCACGCCGAGGCGCGGTTCTGGTTGGCGCGGCAGGGCGGGCAGGACGTCGGCCGCATCAGCGCGCAGATCGATCGCCTGGTCAAGGATCCCGATGTCGGCCATTTCGGCATGATCCTCGCCGAGGACCGGGCGGAGGTGTTCGAGGCCCTCTTCGCCACCGCCGAGGCGTGGCTGCGCGAGCGCGGCAAGCGCCGCGTGCTGGGGCCCTTCAACCTCTCGATCAACGAGGAAACGGGCCTGCTCGTCGACGGCTTCGACACGCCGCCGATGCTGCTGATGGGCCACGACCCTCGCTACGCCGGGCCGCGGATCGAGGCCCTCGGATACGTCAAGACCAAGGACGTCATCGCCTACATCCGCGACACGGCAAGCGAGCTGCCGCCGAAGTTGCAGCGCTTCATCGAGCGGCGCCTGCCGGGAACAATGAAGGTGCGTCAGCTCGACAGCCGGCGCTACAAGGAAGAGTTCGACACGGTGACCGAGATCTTCAACGACGCCTGGTCGCTGAACTGGGGCTTCATCCCCTTCACCGAGGCCGAGATCGCGCACATGGCCAAGAGCCTGAAGCCGCTGATCGATCCCAGGTGCGTCGCCATCGTCGAGCTCGACGGCCGGGCGATCGGCTTCGGCATCGCCCTGCCGAACCTGAACGAGCTGATCGTCGATTTCAAGGGCAAGCTGATGCCGTTCAACTGGCTGAAGCTGCTCTGGCGCATGAAGCGCGGCGCGCGCACGGCGCGGGTGCCGCTGATGGGCATCCGGCGCAGCTTCAACGGCGGCCTGATCGGCGGCCTCGCGCCGCTGCTCGTCATCGACTCGATCCGCAAGGCGCTGCGCGACAAGGGCGTGGAGCGGGTCGAGATGTCGTGGATCCTCGAGAACAACCGGCCGATGCGGCACATGATCGAGGAGGTCGGCGGCGTCGCCTACAAGACCTACCGCGTCTACGAGAAGTCGCTGGCGGCGTGAGCCACGCACGGCCGCCCGAAGGGGCTCACTCCCGCTCGGCGGGACCGGCCGAAGGCCGTAGGGTGCACCGATGACCGGATTGACCGCGCTCGTGCTCGCCGGCACGCGCGCCGGCGGCGATCCGCTGGCGGCGTACGCCGGCGTCAGTCACAAGGCGCTGATCGAGGTCGGCGGCCGGACCATGGTCGAGCGAGTCGTCGGCGCGCTGGCCGCCTCGCCGCAGGTCGAGCGCATCGTCGTCGCCATCGAGCGGCCGGAGCTGCTGCGCGACTTGCCCGGCCTGCAACCGTCGGCCTGCGCCCGGCCGCTCTCGACGATGCCCACCGAGGCCGGCGGGCCGAGCGCCACGGTGGCCGCCGCGCTCGGCACGCACGGCGCGCCGCTGCTCGTCACCACCGCCGACAACGCCCTGCTGCAGACGGCCTGGCTGACCGAGTTCCTGGCGCGCGCGCCGGCCGAGGCGGACATCGTCGCGGCGCTGGCGCGCCGCGATGCGGTCGAGGCCGCCGCGCCGGACACGAAGCGCACCTGGCTGCGCTTCGCCGACGGCGACCACTCGGGCTGCAACCTGTTCCTGCTGGCCCGGCCCGCCGCCGCCCGGGCGATCGCCTTCTGGCGCACGCTCGAAGGCGAGCGCAAGCGTCCGCTGCGGATGATGGGTCGCCTCGGCTGGGGGTTCGGCGCGCGCTACGCACTCGGCCGCCTGACGATGGCGGCGGCGGCGGCGCGCCTGGGCGAGCTCGCCGGCGGAGCTCGCCTGGCCGTCGTCGCGATGAGCGACGGCCGGGCCGCGATCGACGTCGACAAGCCGGCCGACCTCGACCTCGTGCGCCGGCTGGTGGGGCCCGGCCCGGCCTAGCGGACCCCGACGCGCTCGCGCTCGTTCCAGCTCGCCGCCATCGACGACCTCGCGCACCCCGACCTCGGCCAGGCCGCGGAGCTGCTACTCGAGCATGCTGCGTCCCTCGAGATCGATCAGGCACTTCGGCAGGTCGTCGGTCAGCGGAACTCAGGCCGGCAGGAGTGCAGATTCGGGCAGGTGCTCGACCGAAAGCGTCGATTGCATGTCGGCGAGCGCGACATGTCCGACCCAGCCGCGGCCGAGCGCGATCGGCGCCGTCCGCCAGAGCCGGCCGGCGAAGGCGGCGCGGCGCGCGCCTGGCGTCGTGTCCACGGCCGGCAGCGCCGGCAGGCCGGCCGTGCCGGCCGCCTTGGCGACCGCTTCCTTGCGCGTCCAGATCGAATAGAAACGGCGTGCGCTCCGTCCTGCCCAGGCGCGCTCGGCGGGGTTGAGGTAGAGGGGGAAGTCGGGCGCGACCAGGCGCCCCAGCGCTTCCACGTCGACGCCGACAGCACCCTCGGTCGACACCGCGCAGGCGATCCGCCCGGCGCAATGGGCGAGGCTGAATTGGAGCGGCAGGTCCAGCGTCGGCCGGGAGCGCGGCGGATGGCGCAGCGTCGCAAGCGCCGTGGGCGCATGGCCGAGGCGGCGCAGGCTCTCGAGCAGCAGGCGGCTCGCGAGCAGCGAGCGCTGCCGGTCGCGCCGCTCGGGCCAGGCACGGATGCGGCCCTGCCGTTCGGGCGGCAGGGCCCTCAGCCACTCGGCCTCGAGCGACGGCGAAAACTCGAACTCGGAGGTGATGAGGACCGAAACGGACATCGACGCGGCGCCGAAATGCGCATGACACAATGTAAGCGGAAGCGGACAGGCGATCGCGATTGAACACGCTCAACGAGATCCTGCCGCCCGATGCGCGCGAGGATCGCCAGATCACATTCCTCGAGGCCGAAAACCAGCAGAGCGTGCTGAGCTTTCGTCGCCTGAGGCAACGCGCCCTCGCCTTGCTCGGCGCGCTGCAGCGCCAGGGCCTCGCCCCCGGCGACACGGTGATCCTGTATCTCGCCGACAACGAGCGCTTCGTCGAGATGTTCTGGGCCTGCGTGCTCGGCGGCATCGTGCCGGTGCCGCTCGCCCCCGGCGGCACGGCCGAGCACCTGAGAAAGCTCCGGGCGGTGTTCGAGCAGCAGGGGCGGGGACGGGTCGCCGTCGATGCGGCGGCGCTGGACCGCTTCGACGCCTTCGCCGCGAGCGAAGGCCGAAGCGCCGATGCCGAGGCGCTGCGCGCGAAGGCCGTCGTTCCGGCGACGCTCGACCTCGGCGGCGAGCCGGGCGCGGTGCAGCAGGCCCGGCCCGGGCAGCTCGCCTTCATCCAGTATTCGTCGGGCTCGACCGGCGAGCCCAAGGGCGTGTTGCTGACGCACCGAAACCTGTGCGCGAACATCGCCTCGATCATCGAGGCGGCGGCGTTCTCCGACCGCGACCTCGCCCTGAGCTGGATGCCGCTGTCGCACGACATGGGCCTGATCGGCTTTCACCTCAACATGCTGGCCTGCGGCGCGAGCCACGCGATCATGCGCACCGAGCTGTTCGCGCGTCGACCGCTGCTCTGGCTGGAGCAGGCCAGCCGGATGAAGGCGACGGTGCTCTGCTCGCCGAACTTCGGCTACCAGCACTACCTCAAGCAGTTCGAGCTCAAGCCGCGCACGGGCCTGGACCTCGCGTCGGTGCGGCTGATCTTCAACGGCGCCGAGCCGATCTCGGCCGCGCTGTGCCGCCGCTTCACGCAGGCGCTGGCGCCGCACGGGCTGAAGGCGAACAGCATGTTCACGGTCTACGGCCTAGCCGAGGCGAGCCTCGCGGTCAGCTTTCCGCGCCCGGGCGCGACGCTGCAGACGCTGCACCTGGCCCGCTCGGGCCTGCGCGTCAGCGAGCGGGTGCGCACCGCCGCTTCGCCCGACAGTGGGCTGACCGAGCTCGTCAAGCTCGGCGTCTCGGTGCCCGGCACGGAGATCCGGATCGTCGACGACGCCGGCGTCGCCTGCGGCGACGGAGTGCTCGGCCATGTGGAAGTCCGCGGCGACAACGTCTCGAGCGGCTACTTCGCCGCCGGCCCGGCGGCAGCGGCGCCGCGGCCCGCCGGCGGCTGGCTCGACACCGGCGACCTGGGCCTCCTCAGCGAAGGCCAGCTCGTCATCACGGGGCGGGCCAAGGACCTGGTCATCGTCAACGGGCAGAACTTCTACCCGCACGACTTCGAGCGCATCGCCCAGCAGGAGGCGGGCATCGACGCCAACCGCGTCGCCGCCGCGGGGGTGCGCAGCCGCTCCGGCGACGCCGAGGTCCTGGTCCTGTTCGTCCTGCACCGCGGCGAGCTCGCGGGTTTCGTGCCGAAGGCGCTGGCGATCCGGCGGGCGATCGCCGAGCAGACCGGCATCGAGGTCGAGCAGGTCGTGCCGGTCGCGCAGATCCCCAAGACCACCAGCGGCAAGCTGCAGCGCTACCTGCTGGCGCAGGAGTTCGAGCGGGGCGAGTTCGACCCGGTCCTGGCCCAGCTCGCGCCGCTGCTCGGGCCCGGCGCGGCCGCCGGTCCGGCCGCCGGTCCGGCCGGCGCCGAGGCCGCCGCCGAGGCCGGCTCCACGCTGCTTCGCCTCCTCGCCATCTGCCGACGTGTTGTTACGGACCGACAGATTGCCCCGGAGACGAACCTGCTCGAAAGCAACCTCAATTCGCTCAGCCTGGCCCGCATTCACGAGGCGATCGAGCGCGAGTTTCCGCAGCGTATCGAGGTAACGGATCTGCTCGACCATCCCACCCTGGAGGAGCTGGCACGTTTCATGGATGCACGCAAGGGGTGAGGACTCACCCTGAGATCGAGCGCGGGGTCGTGCCCGCAGCGCCGGTGTCGTGCAGAATTCAGGCCGGCGGACCAGGGCGACGAACCCTCGAGTCTCAGGGGTGGGTGTTGCACTGGGATGACGCGCCGAAATGCGCATGGCGCACGTTGGAGGGGCATCCCCGATGCCAAGGGAGGTATGGGTGAGAGGTAACCCGCAAATTCGAATGATCAAAGGGGAGAGCGGCGCCACCGGCGAGGCAGCGGTGCTGTCGGCGGGTCCGACGGCCACCGCCAGCGGGATCCCGCTGCGCAGCGCCGATTTCGCGACGCTCGCCGAGGCGCTGGACTACGCCGCCACCGGCGACTCCGGGTTCAACTACTACGACGGCCGGGGCGCCCTGACCGCCACGCTGCCCTACCGCGAGCTGCGCGCCCGCGCCCGCGAGCTGGCTCGCCGCCTGGCCCCGCTCGGTCGCGGCCAGCGCCTGGCGCTGGTGGCCGACACGCATCCCGACTTCGCGGTCATGCTCTACGCCTGCCAGTACGCCGGCCTGGTGCCGGTGCCGCTGCCCGCGGCCGTGCACCTGGGCGGGCGCGAGGTCTACATCCGCCACCTGCGCAAGCTCATGGGCGACTGCCAGGCGGTCGCGGCGTTTGCCCCGCCCGAGTTCGCCGGCTTCCTGCGCGAAGCCACCGAAGGCCTGTCGCTGACGCTTTCGGGGACCCTGGACGAGTTCATGGCGCTCGACGCCGTGGCCGAGCTGCCGCCGCCGCCGGCGACGAGCGAGCTGGCCTACCTGCAGTACACCTCGGGCAGCACCCGTTTCCCGCGCGGCACCATGATCACCCAGGCGGCCGTGATGGCCAACCTGAAGGCGATCTTCAACCACGGCTTTCGCCTCACCGCCGACGATCGCTTCTGCTCCTGGCTGCCGTACTACCACGACATGGGGCTGGTGGGCATCGTCCTCGGCTGCGTCGCCACGCAGCGCTCGGTCGACTACCTGCCGACCCGTGACTTCGCGATGCGGCCGCGCCTGTGGCTGACGCTGATCTCGCGCAACCGCTGCACGGTGTCGTTCAGCCCGCCGTTCGGCTATACCCTGTGCGCGCGGCGGCTGCGTCCCGGCGACGCCGACGCGCTGGACCTTTCCGCGTGGCGCGTCGCCGGCGTCGGCGCCGAGATGATCCATCCGGAGTCGCTCGAGAGGTTCGCCGAGATGCTGGCCCCCGCGGGCTTCAAGGTCAGCTCCTTCCTGCCCTGCTACGGCATGGCCGAATGCTCGCTGGCAGTCAGCTTTGCGCCGCTCGAGAGCGGCGCACGCAGCGATCTCGTCGACATCGAGGCGCTGTCGCGAAACGGCGTGGCGCGCGCGGCCGCGCCGTTGGCCGGCGCCAAGGCCAAGGCGTTCATCGACTGCGGCGTGCCGCTGCCGGGCTTCGAGGTCGAGATCCGCGACGAGCGCGGCCGGGCCCTGCCCGAGCGGCATTGCGGTCGCATCTACCTGCGCGGCCCGAGCCTGATGTCGGGCTACTTCGCCAATGCCGAGGCCTCGCGCGAGGTGCTCTCGGCCGACGGCTGGCTCGACACCGGCGACCTCGGCTACTCGGTGGACGGCGCGCTGCATCTCACCGGCCGGGCCAAGGACCTGATGATCATCAAGGGCCGCAACATCTGGCCCCAGGACCTCGAGCACCTGGCCGAGCAGCAACCGGAAGTGCGGCCCACCGATTCGTCGGCGTTCTCCATCACCGACGACGACGAGAACGAGGTCGCGGTGCTGGTGGTGCAATGCCGCGAGGTCGATCCGGCCAAGCTGGCGCTGCTGGCCGACCGGCTGCAGCAGCAGATCCACGCCGAGTTCGGCATCCAGGTCCTGGTCGAGCTGGTGCTGCCGCACACCCTGCCGCGAACCTCCTCGGGCAAGCTCTCGCGCAGCTCGGCGCGCAAGGAATTCATGGAGCGCCGGCGCAACGATGACGAGGAATCGCCCACCTGCTTCATCAGCGACGAGAGCCTGTTCCGCCCGAAGGTGCGCGCTGCCGCACCCGAGCTGGCGATGACGGCCGGAAGCTGAGACCGTCGCCGCGATGGACGAGGTGGCCGTCAAGGTCGAAGGGGCGGTCCGCGACGCGCTCACCGCCATTCGCCCCGCCGCCGCCGGCCTGGACCCCGATGCCGACCTCGCTGCCGAGGCCGGCCTCGACTCGGTCGAGGTCATGGACCTCGTCATGGCGATCGAGGACCGCCTCGACCTCTCCATTCCCGTCGAGACCCTTTCCCAGGCGCACACGATCCGCGGCCTGTGCGCGGGCATCCTCGCCCTGATCGGCATCCGGCCGTGAGCCTGTTCGACAAGTTCGCGGCGCAGCGATCGCTCCGGGCCAGCCTCGCCGAGGGCGGCGGCGTGGCGCCGATCGCCACGCCGATGGACGCGATCCACTCCGCCACCTCGGCGACGATCGGCGGCCGCAGGCTGGTGCTCGCCGGCACCAACAACTACCTCGGCCTGACCTTCGACGCCGAATGCCGGGCCGCGGCGATCGCGGCGATCGAGGCGAGCGGCACCGGCACCACCGGCTCGCGCATGGCGAGCGGCAACTACGCCGGCCACCGCGCCCTGGAGCGGGCCCTGGCCGACGCCTTCGGCTGGGCCTCGGGCATCGTCTTCTCCACCGGCTACCAGGCCAACCTCGGGGCGCTCTCCGGCCTCGCCGGCAGCGACGAGTTCCTGCTCGTCGACGCTGACAGCCACGCCAGCATCCACGACGGCTGCCGGCTCAGCAACGCGACCACGATCCGCTTTCGCCACAACGACCCCGAGGACCTCGACCGCCGCCTCGGCCGCCTCGGCGCCGATGCGAAGCGCACCCTGGTCGTGGTCGAGAGCCTCTACAGCACCCGCGGCGACCGCGCGCCGCTGCGCGAGATCGTCGAGGTCAAGAAGCGCCACGGCGCCTGGCTGCTGGTCGACGAGGCACACTCGTTCGGCGTGTTCGGTGCCCATGGCCTGGGCCTGTGCGAAGAGCTCGGCCTGCTCGACGAGGTCGACTTCATCGTCGGCACCTTTTCCAAGAGCCTCGGCGGCGTCGGCGGCTTCTGCCTCAGCCGCCATGCCGACCTCGAGCTGCTGCGCATGGTGAGCCGGCCGTACATCTTCACCGCCTCGTCGGCGCCGCCGGCGATCGCCGCGACGCACGCGGCGCTGCGCCGCGTGCTCGAAGGCCACGACCTGCGCGAGCGCCTGTGGAAGCACGCGCACCGCCTGCACGACGAAGCGATCCGCCTCGGCTACCGGCTCGGCGCGCCGACGCCGGGACCTGTGGTCGCGCTGCTGTTCGAGTCGCGCGAGGCGGGGCTCGCCTTGTGGCATGGCCTGTTCGACGCCGGCGTCTACACCAACCTCATGAGTCCGCCGGCGACCCCGGCCGGCCTGAGCATCGTTCGCATCAGCCTCAGCGCGGCGCACGGCGACGACGACCTCTCGCGCATCGTCGCCGCGCTTGCCGCCCACGCCGACCTGGGCTCGCCGCCGGCGCGGCTGCGGGCCTGAGCTCGCTCAGCCGAGAAGAACGTCGTTGACGGCCGCCGAGAGGCGGGCCGCGATCTTCCGGTAGCCGCCCAGGTTGGGATGGATCTCGTTGATCCAGTCGTTGCTGTTGCCGCCTTCGGTCGGATTGGCCCGGATCAGGGTGTTGCGCGTGTCGATGACGTGGAATGCCGGCAGCGCCTTGCCGCTGGCGATGTTGTCCGAATCGAGCTCGAGCAGGGCGCCGGCGAGGCCGTCGGTCAGCAGGTCGGCGATGCGCTGCTGCAGCGCGATGGCGATCGTCGATCCGGCGAAGGCCTTGAACAGCCAGGGCCCGGCGATTGGCGCGGTGAAGAGGAAGCGCGCCGGTGCGTTGCGCGGCGTCGCGTAGTCGTAGGTGTGCACGAAGGCCGGGCTGCCCCGGCTCAGGCTATTCGCCGAGTCGCGGACCGAGACGATGGTCGCGAACCCCTCCTGGACCTCCTGCGTCAGCGCCGCCAGGCCTGCAAGATCGACGTAGCTCTCGGGGGCGGCCGGGTCGGCGCCGGCGGGCGCCTTCTTGCGGATCAGCCGGCCGGCGGCGTCGATCAGGTCGTTGCCGCCGCCGCTCAGCAGCAGCGCGTCGAAGTGGCTGCAGAAGTTGCGCCTGGCGAGGAAGCGCTTCAGGTCCTTGTTGCCGGCCAGGTCCTCGATGTTTCTGAGCGTGTCGCCCGGGTAGGCGAGGTTGAGGATCTGGGTCCAGCGCCCGAGGCGCAGCTCGAGCAGCAGGTTCGAGGAGGGGATGGCCGCGATCGTGAACCACGAATCGCCCTCGGCGAGGAAGTGCCAGGGGTAGTCGGGGTTGTCGGGCTGCTCGGCGCCTTCGCCGTGGCCGACGTCGCGCGGGTTGATGACGTCCACCGCCAGGGCGAGGTGACCAGGATCGGTTGCCATGTTCGCTTCCTTTCGCATGCGGCCGCGGGGCGGCGAGCCTTCACGGATCTTTACCGCCCAGCCACCCCTGCATTACGGCGCGTCGTCACCATTCTTGCAAGGCCTGAAGGTCAGGCACCGGAGAGTTGAAGATGACGACGAAGACAGCGCGCGCCGCGAACCGCCCTCCCGGCCACCGGGTTCGGATCGTGATGGTGGGCATGGTTCTGACGCTGCTCGCGGCGATCGGCGTCTCGGCCTGGGCCCAGCCCGCGCCGCCGGCCGGCATGGACGGCGGCCACGGCATGCATGGCATGCATCACGGCGGCATGGGCGGCCCGGGCATGATGTTCGGCTCGCCCGAGCGCATGGGCAGGATGGTCGACCACATGCTCGACGGCCTCAACGCCAGCGACGCGCAGCGCTCCCAGATCAAGCAGATCGTCGCCCAGGCGAGCGCCGACCTCAAGGGCCAGGCAGCGGCGGCGCGCGATCTGCGCCAGCGCGGCATGCAGGTCTTCACCGCACCCGCGGTCGACGCCAACGCCGCCGAGCAGATTCGCCTGCAGACGATGCAGCTCACCGACCAGATGAGCCGGAGGATGACGCAGGCCATGGTCGCCGTGGCCAGCGCGCTGACGCCGGAGCAGCGGGCCAAGATCGGCGAGCATCTCAAGGACCGCCAGGCGCGCATGGAAGAGCGCATGAAGCGGATGCAGCAGGATGGCCCGCGTCGATAATCGGCAGCGCCACCACAGACAGGCCCGGGCTCCGCGAGGAGCCCGCGCCCTTTTCTTTCTGCCCCCGCCGCCCATGACGCTTCGCCTCCTCCTGATTGACGACGACGCCCGCCTGGCCTCGATGGTGGCCGACTACCTCGGCCATTCCGGCTTCGAGGTCGAGACCGCGGGCTCGCTTGCCGCCGGGCGCAGCAAGCTGGCCGGCAGCAACTACGATGCGCTGGTGCTCGACCTGATGCTGCCCGACGGCGACGGCCTCGAGCTCTGCCGCGAGCTGCGCGGCGAGAGCCGCACCCGCCAGCTGCCGCTGCTGATGCTCACCGCCCGCGGCGAGCCGCTCGACCGCATCGTCGGCCTCGAGCTCGGCGCCGACGACTACCTGCCCAAGCCGTTCGAGCCGCGCGAGCTGCTGGCCCGCGTCAAGGCGCTGCTGCGCCGGGCCGCGCCGCTGCCGGCCGAGGACGACGTGCTGCGCTTCGGCCGCCTCGAGATCGATCTCGGCGCCCGCGTCGCCCGCCTCGACGGCAAGTCCCTGGAGCTGACCGGGCACCAGTTCGACCTGCTCGTCGTCCTGGCGCAGAGCCCCGGCCGCGTGCTGACGCGCGACCAAATCATGGATTCGCTCAAGGGCCACCCGCTCGAGGCCTTCGACCGCTCGATCGACGTCCACATCTCGCGCATCCGGGCGCTGATCGAGGACGATCCCAAGGCGCCGCGTCGCGTCCTCACCGTGCGCGGCGCCGGCTACGTATTCGCGAGGAAGCAGGACGCCGAAGACTCGCCTCAATGAGTGAAGATCGGACGGCCGGGCGCCGGGCCGCTCCCAAGCCCGGCCGCGCCCCCTCGGGGGGCAGCGCCGCCGCTTCAGCGGCAAGCGTGGGGGCGTCATGAAAAGCCTCTACCTGCGCATCTACGCGACCGTCGTGGTCGTGCTCGCGCTGTTCGCCTTCGCCTCCGGCCTCGTCGTCGAGCAGCACCTCGACCGCGAGCGCCAGCGCAGCGAATCGGCGGCGAACGAGCGGCTCGAGGCCTGGGCCGACCTGATCCAGCGCTCCCTGCCCGGCCCCGACACGCCGGCGGAAACCCAGGCCGCGGCGCTGCGCGAATGGGCGCAGCGGCTGCGCTTTCCGCTCGCCCTCGACGACGCCAACGGCCAGCGCATCGGCGCCTCCGATTCCTTCAACCGGCGGATGGAGGAAGGATCGATCCGCCCCTACCCTGCCAAGCTCGACGACGGCCGCACCCTGTGGACCTTTCGCCCCGGCCAGCTCCGTTCGCAGTACGGAACCGGTACGCGCCGGCCGGCCGAGCGCGAAGGGCGGCCGCCGCTGCCGCCGCCCTGGCCGCTGCTGCCGGCCGGCATGCCGCGCGGCGCCGGACTGGTGCTGATCCTCGTGGTGCTGTTCATCGCCATCGCCGCCGGCGCCTACCCGGTCGTGCGCCGGCTGACGCGCCGCCTCGAGGCGCTGAAGAAGGGGGTCGAGCAGTTCGGCGCCGGCGAGCTGAGCCATCGGGTCGCGGTCACCGGCAGCGACGAGGTGGCCGCGGTCGCCTCGAGCTTCAACGTCGCCGCGCAGCGCGTGGAGGCGCTGGTGCAGTCGCACCGGTCGCTGCTCGCCAACGCCAGCCACGAGCTGCGCTCGCCGCTCGCACGGATGAAGATGGCGGTCTCGATGCTCGACGCGGCCGCGCCGGCGCAGCGCGAGAAGCTCAAGCGCGAGATCGACCGCAACGTCGTCGAGCTCGACGCGCTGGTCGAGGAAGTGCTGCTGGCGAGCCGCCTCGACGGCGCCCAGGATCCCCTGCATCGCGATCGGGTCGACCTGTTCGCCGTCGCCGCCGAGGAGGCTTCGCGCGTCGACGCGACGGTCGACTGCGAAGGCGAGGTGGTCGTCGCCGGTGACGAGCGCCTGCTGCGTCGGGCGCTGCGCAACCTGCTAGAGAACGCACGCCGCTATGGGGGCGGCAGCGAGATCACGGTGGAGCTGCGACCGCCGGCCGAAGGTCGTGGCGAGACCACGATCCGGGTCTGCGATCGCGGCACTGGCATTCCGGCGGAGATGCGCGAGCGGATCTTCGAGCCGTTCTTCCGTCTGCCGGGCCATGCCGAGCAGGCCGGCGGCGTCGGCCTCGGGCTGTCGCTGGTCAAGCAGATCGCCGAGCGCCACGGCGGCAGCGTGCGTTGCGAGTCGCGCGAAGGCGTCGGGACCTGCTTCCGGATCAGCCTGCCGGCGGCGTGAGCGCCGCGCTGCCCCGACGCTCGCGGCGCAAGGTCCAGCCGAGGTAGCCGGCCAGGCCGAGCGCGGCCAGCGCGACGCCGAGCGTCGCCATCGACCAGAAGCCCTGCGCGCCGCGAATCCAGTCGGGACCGGCGTCGATCACGAACGCGACCACGTAGCCACCGCCCAGGCCGATCACCCAGATCGCGACGACGTAGACGATCAGGGGCACGGTGGCGATGCGGTGCGCGCGCAGCACGAAGGCGGCGATCGTCTGCGCCGCGTCGGCGACGTGGAACAGCACCACCCAGGCGAGCAGCGGCAGGGCCGCGGCGATGATGACGGCGTCGCTGGTGTAGAGCCCGACGAGCTGCTCGCGCAGCAGGTAGACGGTGCTGCCGAGCACCGCGGCGATGAGAACGCCGATCTCGAGGCCGGCCCAGCCGATCCGGCCGGCGTCGTCGCCGTCGCCGGCGCCGATGCGCTGCGCCACCAGCACGCTCGAGGCGTTGGCGATCGACAGCGGCAGCATGAACATCAGCGAGACCATGTTGACCGCGATCTGATGGCCGGCGACCGGCGTCGCGCCGATGCGCGAGATGAAGAACGCCATGAAGGTGAAGCCGGTCACCTCGATCAGGATCGACAGGCCCATCGGGATGCCGAGCCGGAGCAGCGCGGCCAGGCTCCTGCGGCTCGGCCGGCCGAGCCCGTAGCCGAGGCCGAAGGGGGAATAGAACGGATCGCGTCGCACGACCGCGATCGCGGCGAGCAGCTGGCACCACATGACGATCGCGGTCGCGATGCCGCAGCCCTGGGCGCCGAGCGCCGGAACGGCGAGCTCGCCGAACGGCGTCGGCAGGGTGAAGCCGAACACCAGCAGGGCGTTGATCGGCACCTTGAGCGCCAGTCCGCCGAGCTGCAGCACCATCACCGCCTTGGGCCGCGAGACGGCGATGTTGAAGCCGCGATAGGCCATGAACATCAGCGACGCGGGCAGGGCGCAGGCGAGGCCGCGAAGGTAGCTGCGTACCTTCTCGGCGACCGCCGGCTCGGCCCGGGCGAGGGCGAGAAAGGGCTCGGGCCAGAGCAGGACGCTGCAGCCGACGACCGCGAGCGCCAGGGCCAGCCAGACCGCCTGCTCGGCCTCGTGGCCGCTCTCGCGCAGCTTGCCGGCGCCGAACAACTGGCCGGCGATCGGCCCGACCGCGAAGATCATGCCCATCAGACCGACGAAGACCGAGATGTAGATCGAGCCGCCGATCGCCAGCGCCGCCAGGTCGAGCGCCGAGGCGCGCGCCGCCATGACGGTGTCGACGGTGCTGAACGCCAGCACGGCGATCTGGCCGATGAACACCGGCCAGGCGAGCGGAAAGAGGCGAAGCGCGCTTTCCTGCAGCCGCGGCCGCGTCATGAAGCCGCGCCGCGCGCCGCGTCGGCGCTGGCGGCGGGCGCGGCCTCGGACGCGTGGGCGCGCTCGGCGTAGCGATTGAAGCGCCAGGCGGTGCCTTCCTGGGTAATGCGACGCCAGGTCGCGCGCTTCCCGGCCGGCGACATCGAGGTCCAGTGCTGCACTTCCTCGAAGCTGCGGCCGCAGCCCTTGCAGATCGCGTCGCCCTGGCTGGTGGAGCAGATCGCGATGCAGGGGGCGTCGGGCGTCGTCGCGTACCAGGCGAGCCAGGCGGCGTGCGCAGCGGCGGGCATCGACGCCTCGTCGCACTCGGTCTCGTGGTAGTACACCATCAGGGCGTAAACCTCGGCGAGCGCGAGCACTTCTGCGCAGGCGGTGATGCCGTCGGGGGAAGGCTTCTTCTCACGCCACCAGTTGATGGCCGATTCGATGTCGGTGATGTGCAGGGCGGCCACGGTGCTCGCCGGAAAGGGAGGCGAGGATAGCGCAGCCGCCGGCCGGGGGAGTCCGGCCGGGGCGAGGATCGCGTTACGGTGCGCTGGCGGGCGAGGGTGCCGGGGTGGGGGTTGGGGCCGGCTGGATGATGATCACCGCGCCGGGCGTCGTGGTCGTGGTCTCGCGGATCACGCCGCCGCCCTCGACGCTGCCCGAGGTCGTCACGCGCTGGTTCGGCGTCACCGGGCCGACGATGCGGGCCAGGCAGTCGGCCTTGTCCTTGGCGGGCAGCACGTTGCAGCGATCGGTGGCGTTCGCCACCGGCGAGCCGCTGTTGTCGAGCTTGCCCTTCTTCTTTTCCTCGAGCGCGGCGCCGGCTTCCTTCAGGCAGGTGGCCTTGTCCTGGGTCGTGTTGCCGGTCTCGCAGTTGGTCTTTTCCTTGACGTAGTTCGCCTTGGCATCGGCCGTGACGACCGGTTCGGCGGCGATGGCGGCGACGCCGGCAAAGGCGCCGGCAACGGCGGCGACGACGCTCGCCAGGGCGAGCTGGCGGGTGCGGGCTTCGAAAGTGCGTGCGGTCATGGGTATCTCCAAAGGCTTGAACCTGATGCCGGCAGCGTAGGTCCGGGTCCGGGAAGGTGCCGTAGGACGGCACCGCCCCCCGACGCCGCCCGATGCCTCGTATCGGCCGCAGACGAATGGGACAATCAGCGCAAACGAAAGGACCGCGCCGATGAAACGGCCTTCGACCGAATCGCTTCTCTTCGAGGCGCTGGCCTTCGCCGCCCACAAGCACCGCAACCAGCGGAGGAAGGACGTCGAGGCGAGCCCGTACATCAATCATCCGATCGCGCTGGCGCGAACCCTCGCGGTCGAAGGCGGAGTGGTCGACATCAAGACGCTGATCGCCGCCGTGCTGCACGACACGGTCGAGGACACCGATACCACCTTCGAGGAGATCCGCGCGATGTTCGGGGCCAAGGTCGCCGACGCGGTGCGCGAGGTCACCGACGACAAGACGCTGGCCAAGCCCGACAGGAAGCGGCTGCAGATCGAGCACGCGCCGCACATGAGCAAGCGTGCGGCCCTGGTCAAGCTCGCCGACAAGACCTCGAACCTGCGCGACGTGGCCTCGAACCCGCCGCGCGGCTGGTCGCTGGAGAGGAGGCGCGAGTACTTCGACTGGGCGCGGGAGGTGGTCGACGGCTTGCCGCCGGTCAGCAAGCGACTGCGCGCCGCCTTCGACGAGGCCTATTCGAAACGTCCGTAAGCAGGCGTAGCGGTCGCGGCGGTCACGCAGCTCGCTGCTAGTGGTCGCGATAGAACCAGGCGGCGGCGCTCAGAGCGACGCCGATCGCGTACAGCGCCCAGGTCTGCGGCACCACGTACGGGTAGAGCATCAGCGCCAGGCCGAGCCAGCGGGTGGTCCTGCGCTGCCGCCGCTTCCCCCAGTAGTACGCGAACAGGCCGACCACGCCGAACAGGATCGCGCCGACAATGTAGGCAGGGCTCGGCCACGTGAAGCCGAGCGCCTGGAGCGCCGCCATCCCATCCTGCATGTCGATCCTTTCTCCGATGCGCCGACCTTACGCGTTCTGCCGGCGCGCGGCTGCCGCCGGCTTCACCATGATCGAGCTGATGGTGGTGGTCGGCATCATCGCCGTGCTCGCGCTGCTCGCCGCGCCCAGCATCTCCGACAAGATCGTGCGCGAGCAGATCGTCGAGGCGGCCAAGCTGATCGAGTTCGCCAAGCCGCCGGTGCAGGTCTCTTGGGCGACGCTGGCGACGATGCCGGTCGACAACGCCGCGGCCGGCCTGCCGCCGGCGGCGAGCATCGTCAACAACTACGTGAGCTCGGTGGCGATCGAGTCCGGCGCGATCCAGGTCACCTTCGGCAACCGCGCCAATTCGGCGATCCGCGGCAAGGTCCTGAGCTTTCGCCCCGGCGTGATCGAGGCCTCGCCGATCGTGCCGATCACCTGGGTCTGCGGCCACGCCAGCCCGCCCGGGCCGATGAACGCGCGCGGCCTCGACAAGACCACCATCGCCGACCGTTACCTGCCGCTCAACTGCCGCGCGGCGGCTCCGCTGCCCTGAGCCGACTTCGCGGCTCATCGGTCCGTCGGGTCGGCGAGCGTTGTTAGCATGGCCGCGTGATCGAACTGCAGTCCTCCGGCCTTGACTTTGCGCGGCTCCGCCAGGCCGGTCGCGACGTGCTCTCGCTCGCCCTGATCGACGCGCGCAACCGCAGCCTGGCCTGGGCGACGCTGCTCGAGGACGCGCCCGGCGAGGTGCTGCGCCTCGGCGGCGAGCTGCCGCCGGCGGTGGCCGCGAGCCTCGATCCTCCGCTCTGGACGCTGGGCCGGATCGGCTGGTTCCAGGAGTACTGGATCGGCCGCAACGTGCAACGCGGGCGCGGCGAGGCCGCCGATCCGCAAGGCCCGCGGCTGGCCTCGATCCTGCCCGGCGCCGACGCGCTCTACGACCCGGCCACGGTGGCCCGGCCGACCCGCCGCGGCCTGGCGGCGAACGGCCTGCCCGACCTGCCGGCCACCCGCCAGTACCTGGTCGAATCGCTCGAGGTCACGCTCGACCTGCTCGACGGCGTGCGCGACGAGGACGAGGCCGCGCTCTATTTCCATCGCCTCGCCCTGTTCCACGAGGAGATGCGGCTCGAGGACTTCGCGGTGCTGGCGCAGACGCTGGGCGTGCCGGTGCAGGCGGGCCTGGTGCCGCGCGTTGCCACGCAGGCGCCGCGTCCGCCGCTGCTCTTTCCGGCGACGCGCTGGCTGCAGGGCGCGGGTTCGCCGGGCTTCGCCTTCGACAACGAACGCGAGCCGCATCCGGTCTCGATCCCCGAGTTCGAGATCGACGCGCAGGCCGTCACCTGGGCGCAGTACGGCGAGTTCGTCGAGGACGGCGGCTACGACGAGCCCGCGCACTGGAGCGAGGCCGGCTGGGCCTGGGTCGGGCGCGAGGCGCGGCGCACGCCGCGTCATGTCGACCAGATGCGCCATGGCGTGCTGCGCCGCCGCTTCGGCCATCTCAGCCGGGTGGCCGGCGCCGAGCCGGCCGTGCACGTCAGCGCCTGGGAGGCCGAGGCCTGGTGCCGCTGGGCCGGTCGCCGCCTGCCGAGCGAGGTCGAGTGGGAGGCGGCGGCGCACCAGGGCGCGACCCGGGGCTTTCGCTTCGGCGACGTCTGGGAGTGGACCGCGAGCACCTTTCGCCCCTACCCGGGCTTCGTGCTCGGGCCGTGGCGCGACTACTCGCTGCCGAGCTTCGGCCGCACGCGGGTGCTGCGCGGCGCCAGCCTGGCGACGCCGCGCAGCCTGCGCAGCGCGCGCTTTCGCGGCTTCGCCGAGCCGGGGCGCGACGACGGCTTCTTCGGCTTCAGGAGCTGCGCGGCGTGAATCGCGGCGCGGCCGCGCGCGCCAGCGCGACGCGCCCGGGAAGCCATTAGGGAAACCCCGTTCTCCCGCGGGGCGCGCGTCTCGAACAATGGCCCGAACGGCCTGTGGCGGCATTTCCCGCCGGGCGTCCGTGGCAAAGACAGGAGACCGGCGTGGAGCAGACCCTTTCCCTCACCGTGAACGGCAAGGCCGTCACTGCGAAGATCGACCCGAGGACGCTGCTGGTGCAGTTCCTGCGCGAAAACCTGCGCCTCACCGGCACCCATGTGGGCTGCGACACCGCGCAGTGCGGCGCCTGCACCGTGCACATGAACGGCCGCGCCATCAAGGCCTGCTCGATGCTGGCCCTGCAGGTGCAGGGCGCCGACATCAAGACGATCGAGTCGCTGGCCGGCAAGGACGGCGAGCTGCATCCGATGCAGGCGGCGTTCCGCGAGTGCCACGGGCTGCAATGCGGCTTCTGCACGCCGGGCATGGTGATGTCGGCGGTGCAGCTCCTGGCCGACAACCCGAAGGCGAGCGACGCCGAGATCCGCGAGGGCCTCGACGGCAACATCTGCCGCTGCACCGGCTACCAGAACATCGTCAAGTCGATCCAGTTCTGCCAGTCGGGCGCCAAGCCCGTCGCGGTCTGAGGAGCACGACATGGGCAACATGAACGAGATTCCCGATCCGACCAAGAGCCCGATCGGGCAAAGCCTGCGCCGCCGCGAAGACCGGCGCTTCGTCACCGGCGACGGCCAGTACACCGACGACGTGACGCTGCCGGGCCAGACCTACGGCGTGTTCTTGCGCTCGCCGCACGCGCACGCG
>JANMCC010000098.1:0-10425 GCA_031360885.1 Burkholderiales bacterium
GGCGTGCCGGCGGCGAGCACCTTGCCGCGATCGAGCACCGTCACCGACCGGCTGATGCGGGCGATGAGCTCGAGGTGATGCTCGACCACCAGCACGGTCGTGCCGAGGCCGACAATCGCCTCGATCAACGCCCCCAGGCGATCGAGCTCGTCCATCGAGAGACCCGCGGCCGGCTCGTCGAGAAGAAGCAGCGAGGGCTGGCCGGCCATGGCCCGCGCGATCTCCACCAGCCGCTGCTGGCCGTGCGGCAGGTCGCCGGCAAGGTCGTTCGCGCGTTCGGCCAGGCCGACGAAGCGCAGCAGGGCCATCGCGGCGGCCGAGCCTTCGCGGCGGTCGGCGTGGCCGCGCGGCAGACCGAGGACGATCTCGAGCGCCGTCGCCCGCTCGCTGACGAAGCCGCCCAGGCGGACGTTGTCGAGCACCGTCATGTCGTTGAGCAGCTTCGGCGTCTGGAAGGTCCGGCCGACGCCCAGGCGCGCCACCTCGTGCGGGGACAGCTTCGAAACCTCGGTGTCGCCAATCGTCACGCTGCCGCGGTCGCTGCGAATGAAGCCGCTGATCACGTTCAGCGTCGTCGTCTTGCCGGAGCCGTTTGGGCCGACCAGCGCATGCGTGGTGGCGGCTTCGGCCGTCAGCGCGCAGCCGCCGAGGGCCACCACGCCGCCGAAATGCTTGTGCAGGTCGTGCACGCGCAAGCTCAAGCGGCGGATCGCCCGCGCCGCGGGGATCCCGGCGTCGGTGGCGAGCAGGGCACGCGGCCGCCAGCGCTGCCAGAACGCCACCCCCATGACGCCGTGCGGGGCGAACACCATCAGCACCAGCAGGAGCACGCCGTAAATCAGGAGCCGCCAGCTCTGCAGCGGTCCGAGCAGCTCGGGCAGCAGGAACAGGATCAGCGTGCCGACGACCGGGCCCCACAGCCGCCCGAGCCCGCCAACCACGATGATCAGCAGGAAGAAGATCGAGAAGTCCGCGCTGAAGTCCTCAGGCGTGAGGACGGTCTTCTGCACCGCATAAAACGCGCCTGCCAGGCCGGCCAACGCTGCGCTGACGGCGAATGCGAACAGCTTGATGCGCAGCAGCGAGACGCCGGAGGCGGTGGCGGCGAGCGGGTTGTCGCGCGCGGCCACCATGCCCCGGCCGTAGCGCGAGCGGGTGAGGTTGCGGATGGCGAGGAAGGCGAGCACCACGCAGGCCGCGACCGTGAGGTAGACCTCCGTCGGGCTCAACGGGCGCCCGCCGAGCGTCGGCGCCGGAATGCCGACGAGGCCCGAAAAGCCGCGCGTCAGGCCGCGCCACTCGACCAGGAGGTCGGTCACGACCTGAGCGAAGGTCAGCGTCACCAGCGCGAAGTACCAGGTCGAGAGGCGCAGCGCCGGCAGCGCCATCACCAGCCCGGCCAGCGTCGCGATCGCCATGCCGGCGGCCGCCGCGGCCCAGAACGACCAGTGGGCATCGACCATCAGCAGCGCAGTGGCGTAGCTGCCCAGCCCGACCAGTGCGCCATGGCCGAGCGACACCTGACCGGCGTAGCCGGTGAGAAAGTTGAGACCGATCGCGACCAGCATCATCACGCCGGCCTGGGTGGCGACGAACAGGATGTAGTCGCCGCGGAACCAGAGAGGTACCGAGATCGCCACTGCCACTGCGACACCGATCGCAAGCCGTCCGGTGAGGCGGCGGTTGCCGACGGTCGGCCTGGCGAGGATCGGGGCTGAGGAGGGCGTCACCGGAATGCAGCTCTGTCGACGCGGTCGCCGGCGCGGGCGGTCAGACCGTGCGCGCTTCCAGCGAGCTGAACAGCCCGCCGGGACGCACCAGCAACACGCCGAGCACGAGCACCAGCATGACCGCGTTGTGGTAGCCGGGCGTGAGCAGCAGCGCGCTGGCGGCCTCGGTCAGGCCGATCGCGTAGCCGGCGATGAGGGCGCCGCGGTTGCTGCCGATCCCGCCGATCGCGGCGGCGGCGAAACCCTTTAGGAGCAGCAGGCCGCCGAGCATCGTCGACGCGGCGAGGATCGGGGTGGCGAGGGCGCCGGTCAGGGCGGCGAGCGCGCCGCCGAGCGCGAAGGACCAGCGGCTGATCGAGACCGGGTCGATGCCGCGCAGCAGCGCTGCGTCGCGGTCCTCGGCCACCGCCAGCGCCGCCTTGCCCCAGAGGCTGCCGTACAGCCACTCGACGACGGCCACCAGCAGCAGCGTGAGCACGATCAGCGCGATCTGGTAGCTCGAAATGGTGAAGCTGCCGAGCGGCAGCATGTCGTTCGAGTGCGGCGCCGGGGCCGGGACCACGATCGGATCGGACCCCCAGACCTTGCCGACGACGTTGGTCATGATCATCGCGACAGCCAGCGTGGTGATGATCCAGGCGGTGCCGGTGGCGCTGCGCCGCAGCACCGGAGCCACGGCGACGCGCTCCTCGATCAGGGCGATCAGGGCGACCGCCGCGCATGCGGCGGCGACCGCCACCAGCCAGGGCCAGCGCAGCTGCGTCGTCAACAGCGCGCTGGACATCGCGCCGACCATCACCAGGTCGCCCTGCGCGAAATTGAAGACCTTGGTCGGCCGGTAGAGGATGTTGAAGCCGACCGCGACCAGACCGTAAAGGCTCCCGGCCGTGAGGCCGGCCACGAGCACGTCGAGCCACATCGCCGAAGACCGATGAGGGTCAGGCGCGTTCGCGGAACACGTGCATCGAGCGCGGATCCTTGCCCGAGAGCAGGGTCACCATCACCATCTGGTCGCCGGTCAGCGCGCAGTGGTTTTCCGGGGTGAAGCTGATCTTGCCGATCAGGCCGTCGTAGTTCTTGGTCGCATCGAAAGCCTTCTTGATGCGCTCGGTGTCGAAGCGCTTCTCGGTCTCGACGACCTGCTTCAGGAGGTGCAGGTAGTCGTAGAACGGGCTGATCGCGGCATTGATCTCCCAGAACTTGGCCTCCGGGAACGTGACCACGCGCTTGGCGTGCGCCACCTGGCGCGCGCCGGGCGATTCGGTCGCGCTGTAGGTCATGGTCTTGATGAGCGTTCCGTAGGCGTTCTTCAGCACCTCCGGATCGGTGTTTTCGAGCACCGTGTTCGAGAACAGCGAATTGCCCCCTAGCAGCGCCGGATACCACTTCATTGCCTGCAGACCGGCGGCCGTCAGCAGCATGCCCTGGACCGGCGAATTCCAGAGCACGACGGCCTCGGCGCCGGCCGCGCGCAGCTTGTTGAGGTAGACCTTGAGGTCGGTGGCGGTCGGCGGGTAGACCTCGGTGGCGACGGGCTCCAGCCCGCGCTTCTTCAGCGCGCGCAGCGTCGCCCCGCCGGCCGACTCGCCGAAGCCGCTGTTTTCCTGCAGCATGCCGACCTTCTTCAGCTTGAGCTTGTCGACGATGAAGCTCGCGACCGCCTCTCCCTGGTGGCCGGTGTTGTAGGTGAATTGGTAGTGGTACGGGAACTTGACGCCGTCGGCCAGCTCCTCGGCCCAGGCACCGCCGGCGTGGATCATCTTCGACGCCGTCGTCGTCGTCAGCGCGGAGAGCACATGCGAGGTGCCGACCGGCCCCAGCATCGCCTGGGCGCCGCCGTCCATGAGCTTGCGCATCACCGCCGGCTCCTTCGCCGGCAGGCTCTCGTCGTCGGCCTCGAGGATCTCGAGCGGCCGGCCGAGAATGCCGCCGGCGGCGTTGATTTCCTCGGTGGCGATCTTCACCGAGACGTAGAGCGGGGCGAACGACGACGCGACCAGGCCGGTCATCGCGCGAGCGGAGCCGATCTTGATGGTGTCGCCGCGTTGCGCGAAGACGCTCTGCGCACTGGCGAGCAGCGAGCCGCCGACGAAGCCAGGCGCGCTGCCGAGGATCGCGCGGCGTGAGATGCCGGCCTTCGATGCCGCCGAAAAGATCGATGAAGTGCGACGGGTCATGGTGTTCCCTGACACGATGTAGTGTGGATGCATATCGTACGCAAGCGAATGACGATTGGGGAGGCCGTCGCCTACGGGGTTTCCCGTGGCAGGGACGCGCCATCGGTGCGCTCGCATGGGAGAACTCCGAAGACGATCGCGGCCCACCGCGCGCAAGAATCCTCCGTGAACGAAACACCTGGCGCGGCTGAAACAGCCTCGGTCCGCTTCCTCGGGACATGGGCATCGTGCGCGGGCTGGGGCGAGCGACCGGCCGCGTGACGCCGGTGTTCGACCTGGTCGAATCCTTCTGTCGCATCATCGACGCATCAGCTTGACGAGGCAGGGAGCCGAACCCTGGACAATCATGCAGGGAACCCAACTACTGAAGCGGGCGGTGCAGTGCAACGCCGATCGCATCGCCACCATCAGCGGTGAGCGCCGGCGCACTTGGCGCGAGGTGGGCGACCGGGTGCCACGGATGGCGGCGGCGCTGCGGTCACTGGGCGTGGAGGCCGGTGCCTTCGTCGCCATCCTGGCGATGAACTCGGATCGCTATCTCGAATTGTTCTTCGCCGTGCCGTGGGCCGGCGGTTCGCTGGCGCCGCTGAATGTCCGCTGGTCCGTGGCGGAAAACCAGTACGCGCTCGAGGACTCGAAGGCAAGCGTGCTGTTCGTCGACGAGGGCTTCGTCGCCCAGGCCGAGCAGTTGCGTGCCCGCATGCCGGGCATCGGCACCTTCGTCTACATGGGCGACGGCGCCACGCCGCACGGCATGCTCTCGTACGAATCGCTGCTCGAGTCGCACGCGCCGATGACCGACGCCAACCGCGCCGATGACGACCTCTACGTGATCTTCTACACCGGCGGCACCACGAGCCACCCGAAGGGCGTGGCGATGTCGCACAAGGGCGTCTACCTCGCGACGGTGTGCTACCTCGCGCTGATGCCGAGCGTCGAGGATCTGACGTTCCTCTACGTGGCCGGCTACTTCCACTTCGCCGGCGCGAGCGCGCTCTGGTACATCACGCTGGCCGGCGGCACCCACGCCATCCTGCCGAAATTCGATGCGGTGCCGGTGATGAAGGCGATCGGCGAATACGGCGTGACGAACGCGGTGCTGGTGCCGACGATGGTCAACATGATGCTGAGCCATCCTGACTTCTCGCACTACGACCTCACCAGCCTGAAGACGTGCATCTACGGCGGCTCCCCCATGCCCGAGGGATTGATGCTGCGGGCGATGGAGATGGTGCCGAGCTGGGGCTTCTACCAGATCTACGGCATGACCGAGACCGGCGGCTTCGCGACGATGCTGCGCTGGCGGGATCACCGCGTCTCCGGCCCGAAGGCATCGCGCATGCGTTCGGCCGGCCAGGCGGCATTCGGCAACGAGATCCGCGTCGTCCTGCCCGATGGCTCCGACGCGGCCACCGGCAAGATCGGCGAAATCATCGTGCGCAGCGATTTCCTGATGCGCGGCTACCTCAACAACCCGGAGGCGACCGCGGCGTCGCTGCAGAACGGCTGGATGCATACCGGCGATGCCGGCTACCTCGACGCTGACGGCTTTCTCTACGTGGCCGACCGCATCAAGGACATGATCGTTTCAGGCGGCGAAAACGTCTATTCGGTCGAGCCCGAGCGCGCCTTGTTCATGCATCCGGCGGTGCGCGAAGCGGCCGTGATCGGCATCCCGAGCGAGCGGTGGGGCGAGGCGGTGCACGCGGTCGTCGTGCTGAAGGACGGCGCCCAGGCGACCGCCGAAGAGCTGATCGCCCATTGCCGCACCTTGATCGGTGGCTACAAGTGTCCGCGCAGCATCGAATTCCGCACCGAGCCGCTGCCGGTCACGCCGGTGGGAAAGGTCCGCAAGAACGTGCTGCGTGATCCTTACTGGGTCGGGCAATCGACCCGGATCTGAGCGCCCGCCGGCTCAGGCCGTGATTGCCGGGATCGGGTCGGTCCAGCGCCGGCCGCGCAACCGGGTCTCGACCACCAGCGAATGGTTTTCCTGGAACGAGCCGTGGCCGATCGTGCCGTCGTGCTCCCAGCGCATCAGGCCGACCCAGGTGACGCTGGTCGAATAGGCGCGCCATGGCGCGCCCGCCAGGGGCACGCCGCGAAGCTGGAATGTGCGGCCACGCCGGTCCGTGATCAGCGCCTCGACCGAGATCGGCACGATGCCGACGCGGGTCGTCGTCATCCGGATGTCGGTCAGCGCATGGACCTCGCCGCTGTCGAGGATGTAGCCGTGGGCGAACCGCTGGTCCTCGCCGGCGGGCTTTTCAGGGTCGAGGTGCATGTGGAAGCGAAAGCCCAGGCCTTCGCCGAACTGGGCCCACGCCGAGTTCATCGGCGGAATGTCCATCTCGGGCCGCGGGCCCCAGCTGTGGTTGATGCGATCGACGCCGTCGACCTTGTATTCCTTGCCGCGGACTTTCAGCGTGCCCTTCATGCGCACGTGCATGTCGAAGTGGCCCTTGTAGCCGCTGCCCATCGAGGTGCGGGCGAGCTGTTCCTCGGCGGTGGCGCCGGCGAGCGGGTTGAGACTTGCATCGTGGATGTCGAACGGATCCATGATGCCGACGACGTCGACATGGATCTCGGTGTCGTCGCGGCCGACGTAGTCGATCCGGTAGTCGCGCGGCGGGTTCACCGCGATCACGCTCAGGCCGTTCGGCGTGGTCAGCTGCGAGAAGCGCTTCGGCGCCGGCAGATGGAACCGGCTGTCGATGTAGAGCAGATCGAACTCGGTTGCGCTGACCGAGCCGTGCACGCGGATATCGGCCGACATCGAGCCGAGGACGGGTCGGGTGCAGATGTAGACGTGTGCGAACAGCCGCTCCTCGGGTACCGAGATCGGCAGGTAGTAGGTCTCGGCCCAGGTGTAATCGTCCGTCGCGGAGTGGTGGTATTCCAAATCGTTCGCAGTGATCATCGAGCGGGTCCTCAGTCGGTCATGCCGGCGGGTGAAGCAAGATACTGCGCTACCGTACAGTACGTCATAGTAAGGCCGGCTAGATCGGCGGGTGCCCCTGGATCGAAGGGTACTGGCCGAAGCCCTTGCCGACGCCGTATTCGATGATGCCGTAGCCGACCTCGTCGCCGTCGCGCACCTCGACCACCTGGTCGGCCAGCGTTCGCAGCTTCTTGCGGATGGCCGGGTCGGTCAGATCCCAGACGTCGTGCTCGAAGTAGAGCTTGCCCCGGTCGTCGCCATGGAACCAGCCGTCCAGGCCGCCGTAGAGGCCGCCTTTCAGGAAGTACTTGGTCGGCAGCACCCGGATCGAGACCGGCCGCTCGCGGCCATCGGCGAACTTCAGGGTGAAGACCGCCGACTCCATCGACTGGCCGTGGGGATCGTCGTGCCAGCGCACCTCGTGCGTCACGTCGGCGAGCTGGTTCCGGCCCGAGACCTTGCCGCCCGCGGTGAACACCTCTTCGCCAGACAGGTAGATCTTCTCGCCGGGGGCGCGTTCCTTGAAGAAGATGTGCAAGCCGCGGTCGGCGAACTGCGCCGTCGTCCAGCAGTAGAAGAACGGGGGGTAGAAGGTGAGCGGCGGCGTGCTTTCGTCGGTGCGCATCTCCGCGCGCACGCCCCACGAGTGATCGCGCTGGCCGAGCCATGTCGCGCTGTCGACTTCGATGCGACGACCGTCGAATTCGAGCCAGCCGCTGTAGCGCCCGAGTTGCTGGCCGCGTGCCATGTTCTCGGTGACGCGACCGTCGCGCCGGCGCAGGTGGGCCTTTTCCTCATGGGCATCGAGGCTCGAGGTGAACTCGAGTTCGAAGCGGATCCCGGAATCGTTCTCCGCGAGCGCTAGGCGGTGGTGCCGCAGACCTTCGACGACCTTGATCGAGAGCGGGCCCACCGTCGTCGTGAGCGGATCGGGGCGCAGCCGCCTCGAGGCGCGGAAGTTCCATTGGCGGCCGGGGACGGCGACGCCGGCGAACGCATCCATGACATTGCGGTTCGGGTGGTAGCCGAGGCCGATGTCGAAGATGACGTCGCCGGCCGGCGCCGGGTGCCCGGTGTACCAGAGCCGCTCCATCCAGGCCGGATCGCTGTTCTCCAGCTGGTCGAAGGTGGTCGGCAGCTGGTGGCCGATGAGGTCGTCCTGAGGCGTCAACATAGGGGTTCACGAGGCCCCGAAAAGCCGCATCCGGGTTGCGAAATTCTAATACGGTAGCGTATAGTCTGCTACAGAACGGTACCTGGGTTTTCCCGCAACGCGCCTGCGATTGCGGGGCCCGCGGGACTCGAGAACTGGAGACTGCAGGAATGCGTTCCTGGGACGGACTCGACATCGAAGGCCTGCTGCGGCTGCAGCCTACCGGCCCGTCGAGCTTTCGCAGCGTCTATGCCAGCCCGAACGAGCGCGGCACCGTGTTCGGCGGCCAGTTGCTCGCCCACGCGCTGATGGCGGCTTCGATGGCCGCACCGGCGGGTCGTGACGCCACCGCGCTGCAGTTCATGTTCCTGCAGAGTGCCGTGCCGGCGCGCCCGATCGACTTCGAGGTGACGACCCTGCAGGAGGGCAAGCGCTTCGCCTCGCGCCACGTGCGCGGCACGCAGCCGGCCGACACGACGGGCGGCGCCCGCGTGGTCCTCGATGCGCTGGTCACGTTCGCCGTGCGCCTGCCTGGCCCGGAGCACACCACGCCTTCGCGCGGCGACGTTGCCGACCCGCAGACGCTGCCCCGCCTCCAGGACCAGCCCGCCGGGATTGCCGATGCGCTGTGGCGCACCCTCGGCTACCCGCTCGACTCCGACGTGCTCGACCTGCGCCTCGCCGATCCGGCCCAGGGACTCGGCCTGTCGGCGTCGACGGCCCAGCTGCGCTTCTGGTTGCGGCTGCGCCGGGAGTTGCCTGACGAGCCCGCGCTGCAGGCGGCCGCGTTCGCCTATCTCTCCGACTGGTGGATCAACTTCACGAGCGTCGGCATCCATGTGCCGCAGATGCTGAAGGACGGCATGCGCCTGCACGTCGCCAGCCTGAACCACGCGATATGGTTCCACGAGCCGTTCCGGGGCGACGGTTGGCTACATTTCGATGTCCGGAGCCCGCGCGCCGGACGCGGCCGCGGGCTCTCGGTCGCGACGGTGCATGACGCCGGCGGCGTGCTGGTGGCGACGGCAACGCAGGAGAATCTGATGACGCCAGGGGACCTCTGATGGACACTGCAGCTCCCGCCGCGGGCGACCGCGCCATCGATTTCGAGGTCTCCCGGCTCGACGCATGGTTGCGCCGCGAACTGCCGGCCACGGGCGGCGAGCTGGTGGTCGAGCGCACGTCGGGCGGCATGTCGAACCCGACGTACTTTCTGCGCCGCGGCGCCTGGCAGGCCGTGCTGCGCAAACAGCCGAACGCGGTGCTGATGGCATCGGCCCACGCCATCGACCGCGAATACCGGGTCCTCACGGCATTGCGCGGCAGTGCGGTGCCGGTGCCCGAGCCGCTGCTGTACTGCCAGGATCGCGACGTCACCGGCACGCCGTTCTACCTGATGGAGCGCATCGACGGCCGGGTCTTCGAGGGCTTCGGGATGGCTGGCGTCGAGCCGGCCGACCGGCAGGCGATGTACGCATCCATGGCGTCGACGATGGCCGCGTTGCACACCTTGGACTTTCGCGCGCTAGGCCTCGGCGACTACGGTCGCCCAGGCAACTACTTCGCCCGTCAGCTCAGCCGCTGGTCGCAGCAATGGGCGCAATTCCGCCGCGACGATGCCGACAACCCGGACCTCGATCGCGTCGTCGCCTGGCTCGCCGAGCGGGTGCCCGAGAGCAGCACCCTCGCGCTTTGCCACGGCGACTTCCGCATCACCAACATGATGTTTCATCCGACCGAGCCGCGCGTTGTCGGCGTGATCGACTGGGAGCTGTCGACGCTCGGCCACCCGCTGGTCGATGTCGCCTTCAACAGCCAGGCCTGGCGCATGGCGCCCGACGAGAACGGCGGCCTGCTCGGCCTGCCGCTCGCCGAGATGGGCATTCCGACCGAAGAAGACTACCTCGAAAGCTACTACCGGCTGGCCGGCTCGAGCGAGCGGATGACGACCTTCCACCAGGTCTTCGCCATGTTCCGCGGCGCCGTCGGCAGCGCCGGCGTGGCGGTGCGCGGCGAGGCCGGCAACGGCTTCCTGCCCGACGCCGCGCGCGTCGGACGCCGGCTCGCACGCGTCTATGCGAAGCGTGGTGCCGCGCTGATCGACGGCCGCTGAGGCGGCGCCGATGCCCTTGTTCGAGCCTCGTCCATGAACCTGACGCACGTCATCGGGCGCCGATTCGAAGCGACCACGCAGAGCTACGACTGGCGCGATTCGGCCTTGTACGCGCTCGGCCTGGGCATCGGCTCCGACCCGCTCGACGAAGACGAGCTGCCCTACGTCTACGAGGGCCGCGCCCAGTGCGCGGTACCGAGCCAGTGCATGGTGCTCGGCTGGCCGGCGTTCTGGCACGCCGACCCGGCGACCGGCATCGACTGGGTCAACATCGTGCATGGCGAACAGCGCTTCGAGCTGCACCGGCCGCT
>JANMCC010000099.1:0-14155 GCA_031360885.1 Burkholderiales bacterium
TCGGCCAGGCCGCCGGCCTGGACCTGGTGCGCATCGACCTCGCGCTCGATCCGGCCGCGCTCCATGACGACGATGCGGTCGGCGACGTCGAGCACGAGGTCGAGGTTCTGCTCGACCACCAGCAGCGACAGCCGGTCGCGCTTGCGCAGGCCGGCGAGGATCTCGCCGATCTCCTGCACGATCGAAGGCTGGATGCCTTCGGACGGCTCGTCGAGCAGCAGCAGCCAGGGCAGCGGCATGAGGGCACGGCCGAGGGCGAGGATCTGCTGCTCGCCGCCCGAAAGCGCACCGCCCTTGCGGTCGAGGATCGAGGCCAGCCGCGGCAGGGTGTCGACGATGCGCTCGATCGCCGCGTGCTCGGTATCGCCCGAATCGGCGCTCCAGGCCAAGCGCAGGTTCTCGAGCGCGGTCAGGCCGGGCAGGATGCCCCGGCCCTGCGGCACGTAGCCGATGCCGAGCCGGCTGCGGTCGTGCGCCTTCATGCGCGTGACGTCGATGCCGTCGATCGAGATCCGGCCGGCGGCCGCGGGCACCAGGCCGATCAGGGTCTTGAGAAAGGTCGTCTTGCCGACGCCGTTGTGGCCGACGATCCCGACCGCCTCGCCGGCGTGCAGCCGGAACGTGATGCCGTGCAGGACCGGCACGTGGCCGTAGGCGGCGCGCAACTCGGCGACATCGAGGACGATGTCTTCGCCGGGCGCGGCCGTGCCGTTCGTGGATTCGGGTTCGATCACTTGGCGCGGCTCCCGATGTAGACCTCGCGCACCTTGGCGTCGGCCAGCACCTCGTCGACCGGTCCCTCGCGCAGCACCGCACCCTGGTGCAGCACGGTGACGGGACCGCCCAGCATGCGCACGAACTGCATGTCGTGGTCGACGACCACCACCGTGGCCTTCTCGTTCACCTCGTGGATGATGCGCACCAGTGCCTCGGCCTCCGCGCCGGTGATGCCGGCGGCCGGCTCGTCGAGCAGCAGCAGCCAGGGCTTTTGCGCCAGCACGATGCCGATCTCGACCAGCTGGCGCTGCCCGTGCGCCAGCTCGCCGACCTGGCGGCGGGCGATGCCTTCGAGCGCCACCTGCTTCATCACCTCGGCGACCGTGGCCTGTGCCGCCTCGCGGCCGTTGACGCGGCGGGCCGAGAGCCAGAGGTTTTCCTCGACGTTCAGGCCGTTCATCACCGAAGGCACCTGGGTCTTGATGCCGACGCCCAGGCGCACGATCTCGTAGGCGCGCCAGCCGGTCACGTCCTGGCCCTTGATGAAGACGCGGCCGTGCGTGTGGTCGAGCCGGATCTGGCCGGTGAGGCACTTGAAGAAGGTGCTCTTGCCGGCGCCGTTGGGGCCGATCAGGCAACGCAGTTCGCGGTCACGCAGCGAGAAGTTGACGTTGTTGACCGCCTGCACGCCGCCGAAGCGCATCGACAGGTCGCGGGTATCGAGCACGGTCTCGCTCACGGACCCTCACCCCGCTGGCCGCGCCGCCTTCGCGTGCTGCTCGCCTGGCGGCGGCTGACGCTGGCGCGCTCGCGGCGCTGGCGCCAGCGCGAAAGCGCCGGCAATAGGCCGCTCGGCAGGAGCAGCACCACCAGCACGAGGATGAAGCCGAGCACCAGCGAGTTGTCGATCACCGTTTGCTGACCGAGAAGCAGCTTGAGGTAGCCGAGCACGATCGCGCCGATGATCGGGCCGGTCAGGGTGCCGAGCCCGCCGACGATGGTCCAGATGATGACTTCGGCCGATTGGCCGAGGCTGAACACGCCCGGCGTGACGATCTCGGCCCAGTTGGCAAAGAGGCACCCGGCCAGGCCCGCCATCGCCGCGCTGATCGTGAAGATCGCCGTCTTGTAGAGCGGTGCGCTGTAGCCGAGCAGCTCGACCCGCGCCTCGTTCTCGCGGATGCCGATCAGCACCCGCCCGAAATACGAGCCCAGGATCCAGCGGCAGAGTAGATAGCAGAGCACCAGCAGCACCGCCACCAGGTAGTAGAACGGCGTGCCGAAGATCTGGATGCTCGTGTCGCCCGGGACATTGAGGATCGGGAAGGCCGGAATGCCGTTGAAGCCGCCCAGCCGGGCCGAGCCGATCCGGTAGGCGTCGCCGGCGGTGGCGTTCATGAACTTGAACAGGATCAGCGTCACCACCAGCGTGATCACGCCCATGTAGACATCGCTGATGCGGCCGTAGAACATCATCGCGCCGATCACCGCCGCCGCCGCCGCCGGCAGCAGGATGGCGAGCAGCAGCGGCCCGGTGCTCTCGCCGACATTGGTCGAGGCGATCGCGTACGTGTACGCGCCGAGGCCGAAGTAGGCGGCGTGGCCGAAGCTGAGGATGCCGGCAAAGCCCCACATCAGGCCGAGCGAAAGCGCGAACAGGGCCCAGATCAGGAGCAGCGTCGGAGTGTTGGTGCCGGTGACGGCCGGCAGCAGCAGCAGGACCAGGCAGCCGAGGAGAAACCAGGGCCAGCGCAGGGGGCCGATGCCGAAGCTCGGTCCGCCCGTCATGTGGAGTTCTTGAAGAAGCGGCCGGTGATGCCCTGCGGCATCAGGCGCAGCAGGATGATCGCCAGCGCCAGCATCGCGATCTCGCCGATCACCGGCGTCGAGCCGAACGAGACGATCTGGTTGATGGTGCCGAAGATCGCGGAGCTGGCCAGCGTGCCCGAGATGATCGCGGCGCCGCCGGTGATGACGGTGATGAACGACTTGGCGATGTAGAGCGACCCCGACGACGGCAGCAGGCCGGTCAGCGGTGCCATCACGCCCCCGGCCAGGCCGGCGAGCGCCGCACCGGCAGTGAAGGTCCACATGTAGATCTTCTGCGGGTTGTAGCCGAGCGAGGAGGCGACCTCGGCGTTCTGCATGGCGCCGCGCGCCACCAGGCCGAGGCGGGTGTAGCGCAGCACCAGCCAGAGCGCGAGCATGAGCAGGATCGCGACGGCGATGATGAAAAGGTTGTAACCACCCATCTGGTAGGCGCCCACCTGGTAGGACTGGATCGGCGCGGTGACGCTGACCGCGGTGTTGCCGAAGATCAAGGTCACCAGCCCGACCATCAGGAGGCTCAGGCCCCAGGTCGCGAGCATGGTGTCGATCATCCGGCCGTACAGATGGCGGATGACGATGCGCTCGACCAGGAGACCGAGGATGCCGACGACCAGCGGCGACAGCACCAGCATCGAGAAGAAGATGTCGATGCCGGCGCGGGTCGCGGCGATCGTCACGTAGCCGCCGATCATGACGAGCTCGCCGTGCGCGAGGTTGATGACCCGCATCATCCCGAACACGACCGCCAGCCCCGCGCTGGTGAGCGCAAGGAAGGCGATCATGTACAGGATCTCGAGGAAGACGACGGCGGCGTAGTCCACGGGCTCCTCGAGATCAGGTTGCCGGCGCCCTGCCTAGATCGTCACCTCGTACTGCTTGTTGTCGTTCGGATTCTTCTCGAGGTTGCACGAGGCCGCGGTGTCGCTCGGCGGCCGCTGCTTGAACGCCTGCTTGATGGTCAGCTTCTGGCCCTTGACCTCCATCACCTTGATGTCGAGCGAGGCGTGGTGGGTCGGCCCGTCGATCTTGACGAGGCCGGCCGGGCCTTCGACGCTGATCCCGGACTCGATCGTCTTGAGCATCTTCTCGCGGTCGAGCGAGCCGGCCTTCTTGACGGCTTCGGCCCAGAGCTTGATCCCCTGGTACTGCGAGACGGCGATCTCGTGGACGATCTTGGTGTCGCCGAAGCGCTTCGCCCAGCGCGCCAGGAAGTCCTTGTTCGCCGCCGTCGTCTCCACCTGGCTGTAGTTGCCGGCGATCAGGATGCCGTCGCCCTCGGCGGCCGAGAGCGCGAGGTGCTCGTTGCCGACACCGAAGGTGGTCGAGCAGAGGGGGATCTTCTTGTTCATGCCCGACGCCGCCCACTGGCGGAAGAACGACATGTGCGCGCCGCCGACCAGTGCGGCGCAGACGTAGTCGGGCTTGGCGGCCTGGATCTTGGCGATCGTCGAGCCGAAGTCGGCGACGTCGAGCGGGAAGAAGTCGGTCGCCAGCACCGAGCCGCCGAGCTTCTTCACGTAGTGAGCGACCCACTTGGCGGTGATCTGGCCGTAGTTGTAGTCGGCGGCCAGCACGTAGACCTTCTTGCCCCATTGCTTGTCGGCGATGCCGATGATCGGCTCGACCGCCTGCGCCGGCGTCGTGCCGGTGACCACGCAGTTGCGGTCGCAGACGCCGCCCTCGTACAGCACGTTGTAGAAATAGAGGATGTTGGCGCGCCGGAAGGTCTGGCGGATCGCTTCGCGCGAGGCCGAGGTGATGCCGCCGTGCACGACGTCGACCTTGTCGTCGCGGGCCAGTTGCTGGGCGTACTTGGTATAGAGCGCGATGTCGGACTGGGTGTCGTACTGCACCACCTGGATCTTGCGGCCGAGCAGCCCGCCGGCGGCGTTGATCTCCTCGGCCGCCAGCGTCGTCGCCTGCACCATGGGCTTGCCGTAGCCGTCGAGGTTGCCGGAGTTGTCCAGCACCGAGCCGAGCTTGATCGGCGTGCCCTGGGCGAACGCCTGCATGAACGGAAGGGCGGTGCCAGCGGCGGCGCCGGTGGCCGTGGTGATGAAGCGACGACGAGAAAGGGACATGGTCTTCTCCTGTGTTCTAGGGCGCCGGATGGCTGGGAAACGTTCGCGACTCCGGCGTCATGCTTTGGGCAAGGCCTTGTCGCCTTCGGGAGCGCCCGAACCCGGGCCTCCGTCCTTTCGGGAACCGATCGCCGAGGACAGATCCACGCCGATCGAATCGCCGATGCTCTTGAGGGCCGGCAGCTGCAGCGCCATGCCCAGGATGCTGTCCATCACCTGCGTCACCGGGGCGCGCGCGGGGTCGCCGCCACCGCCGTTGCCGCCCGGCGTCGACGAGCCGCCGAAGCCGGTGACCTGGTGGATGCGGATGCTGTCGATCTTCTCGGCCGGCTTCATCATCTGGGCGATGATTTCCGGCAGCCGGTCGAGCCGGTGCTGCTCGAGCTGCATGTGCATCAGCTCGCCGCTGCGCGAGTTTTCGGCGGCGATGACCGAGCGGGTGCCTTCCGATTCGGCGTTCAGGCGGATCCGCTGCGCCTCGGCCCGGGTGGTCGTGGCCGAGGCTTCGGCGCGGGCGGTCATCATCAGGACCGCGGTCTCGCTCTCGGCCTTGGAGGTCTCGACCTCGCCGCGCTCCTGCTCGCGCTTGAGCGCGATCTCGCGCGAGCGCTCGGCGACGGCGCGCTCGCGCTCGGTCTGCAACTGCTCCTGGGCCAGCACGATCTCGGTGCGGGCGAGTTCGGCCTGCGCCTGCGCGCGTGCTTCCTCGGCGTGCTTGGTGGCCAAAGTGATGGCGCTGTCGACCTTGCGCACCTCGGAGCTGAGCTGGGCCTCGATCTCGAGCTTGCGCAGCTCGCGGGCTTTCTGGATCTCGGCGACGCGGGTGTCCTTTTCCCGGTCGATGCGGGCGTTCTCCGAGGCCGCCGTCGACTGCTCGCGGGCCCGCGCCGTGTCGGCCTCGCTCGAGGCTTTGAGCTTCTCGATCTCGAGCCGCTGCCCGATCTGTGCCTCTTCCTCCTGGCGCGAGAGGAGCAGGCGCTGCTTGATCGCCTCGAGCTGGGTCTGGCGGACCGAGACGTCGGCGTCGGCCTCGATCTCGGCGCGCTTCTTCTTGCTGGTGGCGATGATCTCGGCGAGCTTCCTCAGGCCAACCGCATTGAAGGCGTTGTTGTCGTCGAGCGAGGCGAAGGCAGCCTGGTCCATCCGCGTCAGCGACACCGATTCGAGCTGCAGGCCGCTGTACGCCAGGTTCTCGCGCACCGATTCGCGGATCGTGCGCACGAATTCGGCGCGCTTGTCGTGCAGGGAGTCCATGGTCAGGCCGGCGGCCGTCGCCTGGATCGCGTCGATGAAGCGGCCTTCGAGGAGGTTTCTCACGCCGTCGGGGCTGAGCGACTTGGAGCCGATCGCCTGGGCCGCGGTGGCCACGCCATCGACCGTCGGCTGGACCCGAAGGTAGAACTCGAGCTCGACGTCGACCCGCATCCGGTCTTCGGTGATGAGCGACTTGGCCCCGGAGCGGGTGACCTCGATGCGCATCGTGCGCATGTTGATCTCGTCGACCTTGTGCAGGAACGGCAGGGCCAGCGCGCCGCCGGTGAGGGCGATCTTCTGGCCGCCGAAGCCGGTGCGGATGAGCGCGACGTCGCGCGAGGTCTTGCGATAGAAGCGGCTCAGGAACGCCACCGCGATCGCGACCACGACGATCAGGACGATCAGGCCGAACAGCCAGGCCAGCAAGGTCATGGATTTCCTCCTCGACGGTCAGGACGCGCGCCCCGGGCAGGGCGCGGTGAACCATTTACTTTCCCAGGAAACTATAGCAGTGGGACGCAAGTTCCTTGCCTGTCGTTTTGCCCTAGGCCGCGCCACGGGCGGCGCGCTGCTCAAAGGGCCAGCGGCTTCTGGAAGAAGTGGCCGCCGGCCTCGGCGAGGTAGACCGGGTGCGAGCAGCGGTCGTTGCCCTGGTAGGAGGTGCCGCGCACCGATCTGAACGCCAGCGGCGTCGGCAGCTGGCCCAGGAACTGTGCGTCGTCGTCGGCGGCGCGCCTGGCCAGCGCCGCCATGAAGTGCACGCCTTCGTAGGTCGACTGGCCGAGCGCGTTGAGCGTCGGCGCGCGCTGGCCGAAGTGGTTGTAGTAGCGCTCCTTGAAGGCCATGTTGGCGTCGCTGGCGAGCGAGGCGAAGTAGCCGGAGGAGACGAACAGACCGTCGGTGTTGTCGGCGCCGATCGCGAGCAGCCCGTTCTCCTCGATCGCGCAGGAGAGCCGGAAGACGTCGCGCGAGAGGCCGCAGCGGCCGAAGTCGCGGTTGAAGTGAACCGCATCCTGGCCGATGAGAGAGAGCAGGATGGCGTCGGGCTTGAGCTGGCGGATTTCGTCGAGCAGCTCGGAGTAGTCATCCATCCCGAACGGCAGGTAGCGGTCGCCGAGCACCTGGCCGCCGCGGTCGGCGACATAGCGCGCGGCGAGCCGATGCGATACCCGTGGCCAGACGTAGTCGTGGCCGATGAACATCCAGCGCCGGGCCCGGTAGCGCTCGCTCAGGTAGTCGATCGCCGGGCGCAGCTGCTGGCCCGGCGTCTCGCCGAGCGCGAACACGCCGGGCGTGCGCTCGCCGCCCTCGTAGAGCGGCGTGTAGACGTAGGGAATCTGCCGCGCCACGTCGCGCAACACGCGCTGGCGCACCTGGCTGGTGTGCATGCCGACGATGGCGTCGATGGCGCCGCGATGCATCAGCTCGGCGGTGGCGCTGCCGACCTCGAGCGCCTCGTCGGAGGAGTCGATCACGCGCAGGCGCAGCTGGCGATCGAGCAGGCCGCCGTCTGCGTTGATCTCGGCCTGTGCCAGTTGCGCGCAGGCGATCGACGAGGGGCCCCAGATGCCGGCCGAGCCGTTGATCGGAACCAGCAGGCCGACCACGAAGTCGCCGCCGGCCTCGGCGACCGGCACGCGTGACGCCCGTCTCCGCGCAGGCCTCGGGGCGGCAGCGCCTTTCGCACCGGTGCAGCTATCAGCCGTCGATTGCCGCATGGTGATCCCCCGGCGTCGCTCGCATCGCATGGACTCTTCGGTCCGCGTTGCTTTCCCAGGAAAGCAACTTCTACAATAGCACAGCATGACCCGGTACAAGCCCCACCTCGGCCTCCTGCTCGAGCGCGCCGGGCGGGTCGTCGGCGAGCGGCTGAGCCGCTCGATCGGCAAGGAAGACGGCGCCACATCGGATCACTGGCGGGTGCTGCGTCACCTCGCCGACGAAGCCGGCCACCCCATGGGCGAGATCGCCGAGCGACTGGCGATCAACCCGCCGACGCTCACCAAGCTGATCGATCGCATGGTCGGCAAGTCGCTGGTGCAACGCGCCGCCGATCCCGAGGACAGTCGCCGCGTGCTGGTCTACCTGACCGACGGCGGGCTGGCCCTGCTCCACGAGCTCCAATCGAAGATCGACCAGCATCACGCCGCGCTGCAGCGCCAGCTCGGCGAGCGCAACGCCCGCCAGCTCGAGCGGCTGCTGACGATGCTGGTCGACGCGGCCGAGCGGCTGCCCGCAGAGGACGGCGCGGCCGAACGGCTCAAGGCGAGCGATCCGGCGTAATTTCGACGGGCGGCCAGGGCGGGCGCGTCGGCCCTCAGAGCGGCGGGTGCCGCCGGTGCCATTCGGTCACGCGCTGGAACGCGCGCCCGACCCGGAAGATCACGGCCTCGCCGAGCGGCTTGCCCGCGAACTGAACCGCGACCGGCAGCCCCTTGGCCGTGAACGCGGCCGGCACCGTCAGCGTCGGCAGACCCGACATGACGAAGGGCACGGTGAAGCGGATCAGCGCCGCGAGCTCGGCCGGCACCCGACCGAGCATCGCCATTCGCACGATCGTCGGCGCGGCCAAGGGCTGGGCCGGCACCAGCAGGGTGTCGACCGGCGCCATCGCCTCGAGCGCTCGCCCGGTGAACGCCCGGCGCCGCAGCAGGATGCGCTGGTAGTCGAGCCCCGAGAGGCTGCGTCCGGCGTCGATCAGCCCGGCCAGGCCGGGGCCGTATTCGGAGCGCCGGGACGGGAAGGTGGCCGCGTGCGCCACCGCGGTCTCCACCGCGCAGTTCGGGCCCCAGTCGGCGGCCATCTCGTCGACCTCCGGAAAGCGCAGGGCAACGATCTCGGCCCCCAGCGAACGCAAGGTCGCCAGCGTGGCTTCGACGGCGCGGTGCGTGTCGACGTCGACGCCGTCGAGGGCATAGCGTTCGTCGAAGCCGACCCGCAGGCCGCGCAGGCTGCCGTCGTCGGCAGCGAGGTAGTCGGGCACCTCGGCGCGCAGCGTCGTCGGGTCGTCGGCATCGAGGCCGGCGATCGCCCCGAGCATGATCGCCGCGTCGGTGGCGCTGCGGCACATCGGGCCGATGTGGTCGAGCGAGGCGGCCAGCTCGAAGCAGCCGTGGCGCGACACCCGGCCCCAGGTCGGCTTGAGCCCGGTGGTGCCGTTGGCCGCCGATGGAAAGCGGATCGAGCCGCCGGTGTCGGAGCCGAGCGAGCCGAAGCACAGGCCCGCGGCAGTGGCGACGCCCGAGCCGCTCGACGAGGCGCCCGACCAGTGGTCAGGGTGCCAGGGGTTGACGGGCGGCGCGATGTCGGGGTGGTGATCGGCAAAGGCGCCTTCGGTCATCTGCAGCTTGCCGAGCAGGACCGCGCCGGCCTCGCGGAGCTTGCGCACGACGGTGGCGTCGATGGCAGGCACGAAGTCGTGGTGCAGGGGCATGCCCGAGGCGGTGGCCAGTCCGCGGGTGAAGCAGAGGTCCTTCACCGCGATCGGCACGCCGTGCAGCTGGGACAGGATCTGGCGCCGGCCGATCATCTGTTCGGCGATCCTCGCCTGCTCGAGCGCTCGCTCGGGGGTGACCAGGGCGTAGGACTTCAGGTGCGGGTCAAGCCGCTCGATCCGGCGCAGCAGGTCCCGGGTCAGCTCGACCGGCGACACCTTGCGCGCCGCGATCAGCCGTGCCAGCTCCGAGATCTCGAGGTAGTGCAGATTCTCCATGCGCCGATTCTCGATCAGCCGAAGCAGCTTGCGTGCACGAGGTCGGCACCCGCAACGTTGTGGAGCCATTGCAACGAATGGCTCCATCGGGCGATGCGCGCGCGTCGCCGCGTGCGCACACTGGCCAGGCTTTCACTTCCGTTGCCGAAAGGAACCGCCATGTCTCCCGTCGCTCGCTGGCTTCGTCTCACGCTCCTCGCGTGCGTGGCCGCTGTCGTGATGTCGCTGTACGCTCCGGCCGACCAGCGCGACGGCGGCTGGGCGCCCGAGGCGTTGCGATCGGTGCCGGAGGTGGTGCCGGCGCACGGCTGATCCGATCGCGCGGCATCCGCCAGGCACGCCCGCTCGGCCGCAGACGGTGGAACAATCGGCCGATGGACGACGAGACTTATCTGGCCGAGGCCTTCCGCCTGGCTGCGCAGGGGCACGCCCAGGGCGGCTGCCCGATCGGCGGCGTGCTGGTCGACAACGACAGCGGCAGGATCCTCGGCCGCGGCCACAACGGCCTGGTCCAGGAAGGCAATCCGATCGTCCACGGCGAGATAGCGGCGCTGCGCGACGCCGGACGGCTGGCGAACCGGCATCGCACGACGATGGTCACGACGTTGCAGCCGTGCTTCATGTGCGCGGGGACGATCGTGCAATTCGGGATCCCGCGCGTCGTCATCGGCGACACCGCCAACGCGTCCGGCGACGAGACGATCCGGTTCATGCGCGGGACGGGCGTCGAGGTCGTCGTCATGGATCCGGCCACGAGCCCGGCCGCCCGGGATTGCATAGCCCTGGTGGCGCGGTTCAGGCGCGAGCGGCCGGACCTGTGGCTCGAGGACTGGGGCGGCGGGCTCAACCCGGCGCTGGAGCCGAATCCGGCCCGCCCCTAAGCCGCCCGGAACAGGCTCTCCCGGCCCGAGCCCTTCTCGCCCATCCGGGCGCGGAACAGCTGCTCGTCGATGGCGCGCAGGCGCCGGCAGACCTCGCGGCAGATGTTCATCTGGATCAGCGCGAACTGCTCGGCGTCTCGCTCGAACAGGCGCAACAGGTCGCTGGCGGCGAGCTCGAGGGCGCGGCAGTCGGCCTCGGCGCGGACGCCGGCGCTGCGCCGGAACAGGTCCATCAGCGACATCTCGCCGAAGCAGTCGCCCGCGCCCATCTCGTGGACGACGTGGTCGCGCCCCTGCCAGCCCTTGACGACCGCGGCGCGGCCGGTCTCCAGCACGAACATCGAGCTCGCCTCGTCGTTCTCGCGGAAGAAGAACGAGCCGGCGCGCACCGACACGCCGCGTGCCTGCCCGAGCAGGAACTGCAAGGTGTCGTCGCGGATCGCGCCGAAGACCGGCATGCGCTGCAACAGTTCGATTCGGGTCGGCTGCACGGTGTCCCTCCGCGGGCCCGACCGGGGCCGCGGCCGCAGTGTAGGACCGGCGTTCCCTGAACCGAGCTCTCAGGTCGTTTCGGTGGCTTCCTGCAGCAGGCCGCGCCGTTCGATGAACGAGATCACCTCGCCGAGCCCGTCCTTCGTCTTCAGGTTGGTCATCACGAACGGCCTGTCGCCGCGCATGCGCAGCGTGTCGGCGCGCATCACCTCGAGGTTCGCGCCGACGTAGGGCGCGAGGTCGGTCTTGTTGATGACGAACAGGTCGCTCTTGGTGATGCCCGGGCCGCCTTTGCGCGGAATCTTCTCGCCGGCGGCGACGTCGATGACGTAGATCGTCAGGTCCGAGAGTTCCGGGCTGAAGGTCGCCGCGAGGTTGTCGCCGCCGCTCTCGACGAAGACGATGTCGGCGTTCGGGTAGCGCTCGAGCATGCGGGCGATCGCCTCGAGGTTGATCGAGGCGTCCTCGCGGATCGCGGTGTGCGGGCAGCCGCCGGTCTCGACGCCCATGATCCGGTCGGCATCGAGCGCACCGGCGACGGTGAGCAGGCGCTGGTCTTCCTTGGTGTAGATGTCGTTGGTGACGACGACCAGGTCCCAGCGGTCGCGCATCGCCTTGCACAGCATCTCGACCAGGGTCGTCTTGCCGGAGCCGACCGGGCCGCCGACGCCGACGCGCAAGGGAGGGAGCTTGCGGTTGCGGCCGCGGATGGAGTGGAGTGCGCTCATGGGAGGGGCGGGTGGAGAGTGAAGGGAACCGGGCTCACGAACGGAACAGGCGCGAGTACTGCGCCTCGTGCTGCGAGGAGACGATCGCCAGCATCGGCGTGAACGCCTGCATCTCGGAGAAGGGCAGGGCGAGGGCGGCGTCGACCGCCGCGGGAATCGCCGCGGCCAGCCCGGCGAGCACGCGCTGGCCACCGGCCTGGCCGAGCGGCACCGCCTTCATCGCCGCCTGGACCATGTTCTCGGCCCAGCCGCCGGCAAAGGCGACGAGCACGTCGCGCGCGGGCGCGCCGGTGGCGACGCCGGCGAGGGCGAAGGCGACCGGCCAGGTCGGAGCCGGCGCGAGCGCTTCGAGCGCGGCCAGGCGCGGATCGGGCGGGTCGACGTGGCGTAGCCACTGCGCCAGCGAGCGGCCCATCTGCTCGCCCTGCTGGCGGAACTCGCGCGTCTCGCGCGTCGTTTCGAACCAGTCGTTGAGCTCGGCGATGCGCTCGAGGTCGCCGAGCGTCCAGGCGCGCATCGCCTGGGCGACGACCGCGAGGTCGCTGCGGGTCAGGGCGAGCGCGAGCTGGTCGAGCAGCCAGGCGAGCGCGCGGCCCTCGCCCGCGAGGCGGCCCTTCTCGACCGCGGCCTCGAGGCCTTCGGAGTAGCTGAAGCCGCCCACCGGCAGGCTCGGCGACGCCAGCCGCATGAGCTGCAGCAGGGCCGCGGCGCTCAGTCGCTCCTCGGTCGCGGCGGGCGGGTTGCCGGGCTTCATCGGTGCGAGTGATCGCCGTGATCGTGAGGGTGCGGGTGATCGTGATCGTGCGCGTGGTCGTGCCCGTCGTGGTCGTGCGCCCCGTGGCCCGCCGCCGCCGGCCGGGAGGCGTCGTACGCGCCGGCCTCCGGCTCGAACGGCGCCTCGACCGCGTCGACGTGAAGTCCCATCCGCTCGAGCATCTCCGCGAGCACGTGGTCGGGCTCGAGCTGCAGGAAGGCCGGGTCGACCTGCAGCGGCACGTGCCGGTTGCCGAGGTGATAGGCCGCGCGCAGCAGGTCGCGCGCCGAGCCGTGCGAGCAGGCGGTGACGCGCAGCACGGCCTGCGGTTTCGCCTTGACGAGGATCAGCGAGCCGTCCTCGGCCACGAGAACGTCGCCGCCGCGCACCATGCCGCCGCGCGGCAGGAACACGCCGAGGCCGCGACCCTGCGAATCGGTGGCGTCGAAGCGGCTTTTCTGCCGCGTGTCCCAGTCGAGCTCGATCGTCGCGGCCCGACGCAGCAGCACCGGTGCGAGGCCGGCGCCGGCGGGAATCAGCTTGCTGGCGATGAGCATGGTTGCTTCACGCGCCCGAATCGTGGCCGATCAGAACAGGAAATAGCGCTGCGCCATCGGCAGCACCGTCGCCGGCTCGCAGGTAAGCAGCACGCCGTCGGCGCGCACTTCGTAGGTCTGGGCGTCGACCTCGATGTTCGGCGTGCCGCTGTTGAGCACCATGCTCGCCTTGCCGATCGAGCGCGTGTGCCGCACCGGAATCGTCCGCTTGTGCAACCCGAGACTGGCGCGCACGCCGGCGTCGATCGCCGCCTGCGAGACGAAGGTCACCGACGAGAGCGCGAGCGCGCCGCCGTAGGCGCCGAACATCGGCCGCCAGTGCACCGGCTGCGGTGTCGGGATCGAGGCGTTCGGGTCGCCCATCGCCGCCGCCGCGATCATGCCGCCCTTGACCACGAGCGCCGGCTTGACGCCGAAGAACGCCGGCTTCCACAGCACCAGGTCGGCGAGCTTGCCCGGCTCGATCGAGCCGACCTCGAGGGCGATGCCCTGGGCGATCGCCGGATTGATCGTGTACTTGGCGACGTAGCGCTTGACCCGGAAGTTGTCGTTGCGGTCCCTGGCCTCGACCGCGTGCCGGGCTTCGGGCGGCGCGAGCCAGCCGCGCTGCGCCTTCATCTTGTGCGCGGTCTGCCAGGTGCGGATCACGACCTCGCCGACCCGGCCCATCGCCTGGCTGTCGCTCGACATCATCGAGAACACGCCCATGTCGTGCAGCACGTCCTCGGCGGCGATCGTCTCGCGCCGGATCCGGCTCTCGGCGAACGCCAGGTCCTCGGCGATGCCGGGGTCGAGGTGGTGGCAGACCATCAGCATGTCGAGGTGCTCGTCGACCGTGTTCACGGTGTACGGCATCGTCGGGTTGGTCGACGACGGCAGCACGTTCGGCAGGCCCGCCGTCTTGATGATGTCGGGCGCGTGGCCGCCGCCCGCGCCCTCGGTGTGGAAGGTGGCGATGGCGCGGCCCTTGAACGCCGCGATCGTGTCCTCGACGAAGCCCGATTCGTTGAGCGTGTCGGTGTGGATCGTCACCTGGATGTCGTGCCGCTCGGCCACGTTCAGGCAGTTGTCGATCGCCGCCGGCGTGGTGCCCCAGTCCTCGTGCAGCTTCAGGCCGCAGGCGCCGGCCTCGACCTGCTCCTCGAGCGC
>JANMCC010000149.1:0-11757 GCA_031360885.1 Burkholderiales bacterium
CTCGATCCCGCGCCGATCCTTCTTTCCGCATACAAGGATCACATTGCACGTCAGTTCGATGCAGACTGGCAGCAACTCGAATCCGGAAGAGCCTTTGCCAAGGCCGGCACCGATCTGCTTCTTTTCTATGACGAGGCCGACCGGTTCGTCGACCATTCCGAAGGCGAACGCATCCAGTCGTGGTGCTCTGGTGCTCGCTTGGTCAAGTCTGCGACCCATGGTCACAGCCGTGTCCTGGATGCCCCCGAACTGGCCCGGTCGATCGGCTGCTTCTTGCAATGCCAAGGGGCGGGCCATATCCAGTCATCGAAGCAGTTCGATTCGTAAGCTATTCACCTACGCCACTTCCGAAGATGGTTCATTGCTCCGTTCTCCTTCCCCGACGCAACGCAGGCGTACGGTTGCGCACGAAGTATCTCTGAAGGATGTGCCCTCGGACGAGATGCGTCGATTGAAGGCAACGGCCTTCGCGGTCGAGGTCCAAGTCATCTGCGCCATTGGCCGGACTCGGCACTTCTACGCACAAAGGGATGCTGGTGACGAGAAGATGGCAGCGAGCGGAAAGTGGCAAGTCATGCAAGTCGCAGGCTCCCCCGCTCGCCAGCAACAGGGCGGGCGCGCACACGTGACGTAACCCGCGTGCGGCGACAAACGCCGGCACTTCCAAAAACCGAACGCTCTTGAGGAACAGCCCATGGTCACAAACATACACATTCGCCTACTTGCGTTCCTGATTCTGGTCACGTCAGCAATGTTTGTGTCGCCCGCCTTCGGTGCCGATTCAACACGCGGCGACACGACGTCACGGCCGGGCAAACCGAGCTACGTCTGTCCGCGCGATCCCGAAGGCAAAGTCTTCGATTCGCCGGGATTCTGCGGCCACGACGAACGCATCAGGAAGGGCACAGGCCTGCGGGTTGCGGTGTTGCTTTTCGAAGGCGCACAACTCATCGACTACACCGGGCCCATGGAAATCTTCGGGCAAGCAGGCGCGACCATTTTCACCGTCGCGCCGACGCGAGCTACGCGCACCTCGACGTTCGGATTGAAGGTGACACCGGACTATGACTTCGACGACGCACCGCCTGCCGACGTGTTGCTGGTGCCAGGTGGCAATGTCAACGAAATCGCGCTCAGTCCGGCAAACAAGGCCTGGCTGGTCAAACGAACGCAGGACTCAAAGATCGTCCTGGCAGTTTGTACGGGAGCCTTCGTCCTGGGTTATGCCGGCTTGCTGGATGGCTTGCCCGCGACAACGTTTGCACAGCAGATCAAATATCTCAAGCGAGAGTTTCCCAACATCACCGAGACCGTGAGTAACCGGCGCTTTGTCGACACCGGGAAGATCATCACCACCGCCGGTTTGTCGGCGGGCATCGACGGTGCGTTGCATGTGATCGACCGCTGGTACGGCCGGTTCGACGCGGTTGACCTGGCTCGTGGCATCGAATACGACTGGGCGCCGGACCGCAAGGGCAGTTTTGGTGAGCTGGTGTTCAACAAGATGCCGCACTGGCCCGGGGTGGTACCGGCAGGATCGGCGTGGGAGCGGTACTACGAGAAGGGCGACATGACGCGCTGGGAGACTCGCGCCCACGTTGGCTTCGAATCGACACCTGAGGCCTATCTGGCCCGGATGAGCCAGGCCGTGCTGAAAGAATCATGGCGCCAGACGGGCGAGGGCCGCATGTCCCGCACATTCCGTCGCAGCGAAGGCAACAAGCTGTGGAACATGAGCATCGCGCTCGCTCGGACGAGAGTGCCTGGCAGTTACGACCTGTCCGTCAAGGTCATCGAGGCGAGCAAGTAGCCAGCCTCGATCTTTCAACGAAGGTCTTGTCGCTCGGCTTCTTGCCAACCGCCTCCCAGCTTTGCGAGGCGCGAACACCGATGCATGTCAGCCAAGAGACACCAGCGCAAACGAACGCTCGCCTGGCCGGTGGACATCGAGCCCGATACCAACGTGGCCGTGCCGTCTGCATGCACGCTCAGTCGTGCACTCTCCCACCCGCCAGGAGCCGCCGGTCTTCGGTCCGCGGCGGCGATTGGCCGATCAGGTTCACGCGGCCTACCGACGTGAACGGGCGGTTTGCACGATGGCAGGCGGAGAGCAGGGTCGCGGTGATCTTGTTCATGGATGGTTTCCATGAGTGAGTACAGTCGAATGGCAGAAATGCCGATGTGTCGGAGCGGATGAGTTGACTCAACTGCCTCCGAACCAGTTGTAGCCCTGGTCTTCCCAATACCCGCCCGGGTAGGTGTTGGTGACGTAGATGGCCCGGATGTGCTTCGGGTTCTTGTAGCCCAGCTTGGTCGGCATGCGCAGCTTCAGCGGGTAGCCGTTTCTCGGCAGCAGTACCTTCCCGTCATACGTGAGCGACAGGTTCGTCTGCGGGTGCAGCGCGGTGGCCATGTCGATGCTGGTGTGGTAGTCGTCCGCACACTTGAAGCCGACGTACTTCGCACTCAGGTCGGCGCCGACACGCTTCAGAAAGTGCTCGAACGGCACGCCGCCCCATTTGCCGATCGCGCTCCATCCTTCGACGCAGATATGCCGCGTGATCTGTTCCTGTTGCGGCATTGCATGCAGATCGGTCAGCGTCCACTGGCGCTTGTCGGCCACCAGACCGGTGACCTCGAGTCGCCACGCGTCGCCATCGACGACGCGGACCTGACTCTCGGCGTAGTAGGCGTTGAAAGGGAAGGGGCGCGTGACCATCGAGTCGGGGTAGGTAGGCGCCAGCCGGTTCGGATCGAACAGCAGGCCCTGCGCACGGTCGTTGAGGCGCGAGATGCTTGCCAGCGCGGTGTCGATGCTGTTGCCGTCGACGAGGTTGCAGCCGCTCAGCATGGCGACGCCGCCCAGCGTCAGCGAGCGCTGCAGGAATGCGCGCCGCGCGGGCTGCTCGACGTAGCGCGACAGCAGCTTCAGCGCGTCCTTGACCGCGGCCTCGCCGTCGACGTTGGTGACGATCGAACGTTTGGTGATATTCATCGAAATCTCCTTCATCGGCCGCGAATCATGGTGATCAGCGCTCGCGGAACGAGTGCCACCATCGATACGTGGCCCGCCACGAAAGCCACCAGCGTGGCCATGGCGAAGAAGTGCACGCGTCGGGCGCCCTCGTAGCCGCCCATCAACTCGCGCAGCAGCGGGAACTGCACCGACTTCCACAGGACCAGACCGGACAGGATCAGCACCACCAGGTCGACGATCGCCGCAAGGTAGGCCAGCCGCTGCAAGCCGTTGTAGTGGCGCGGATCGTCGTGCGAGAGCCGGCCGCGAAGGGCATCGCGGATGTCGCCCCACACACTGGCCGCGCTGAGAGGGAAGAACTTGTCCCTGAATCTGCCGCCGGCCAGATTCAGCGTCAGGTAGACAAGGCCGTTGAATGCCAGCAGCCACATGCCGGCGAAGTGCCACTGCAACGCGCCTCCCAGCCATCCGCCCAGCGTCGTCTCGCCCGGGAAGCGCATGTCGTAAACCGGCGAGGCGTTGTAGATTCGCCAGCCGCTGGTCACCATCAGGACCACGGCTATCGCGTTGAGCCAGTGCGTGGCGCGCAACCACAGTGGATGAATCGGCGCTGCGCGGACGGTGACGGTGCTGATGCGATTCATGGCAACTCCTTGCGGGCCGGTCGGAAGAAGGATCGGGGCTCGTTCTTCGCGCCGACAGCGCGTGGGAGGACTCTCGCCGAAGAGAGGTGAACCTGGAATCGCCTCGGAGGCCAAGAGACCATTACGCGTCGAGGAACAGTCGACTCGAACAAGACGAGCGGAAAACGACGAGTTCTCGTCGTCATCCAACTGTCGGCATCGCAGCGCGTCTTGAAAGCTCGGAGCCGCGGTCCCGGATGAACTGCGCCAGCAGCGCCGGATACTCCGGCCGCACGGCCCGTCGGATCGAATCCCGCCCCGCCAGACGAGTGCGCCAGGCCGAGACCTTCGGCAGGTCGGCGAAGAACCCGAAGTCGGCGATCTCGTCGAACACGTCGAAGTAGCGAAACACCGGCCCGAACACCGCGTCGACGATGCTGAACCGCTCGCCGGAAAAGTACGGCCCGGCGCGGAGGACCGCCTCGATCTGCTCGAAGCGGGCACGGATGTCTCTCGCTCGAGCGGCCAGCGTGCTGGCATCCGGGGCGTTGTAGAACGCGCCGATGGCGTTCAGCACGGCCGAGCCGAACTCCATCCATGACCGGTGCCGTGCCCGTTCCAGGGCAGACTCGGGGTGCAGCCGCGGCTCGTGCGTCTCGTCGAGGTATTCGCAGATCACCGCCGACTCGAAGATGGCGTCTTCCCCGACCTGAAGTACCGGCGTCTTGCCGAGCGGCGAGAGCGCGATGAACCATGCGGGCTTGTTCTTCAAGTCGACATCGCGACGCTCGAACGCGATCCCCTTTTCCATCAGCACGATGGCGGCGCGCTGCACATAGGGGCACAGCGCGTGGCTGACCAGGGTGAGGTGCGACTTCATCATGCGCTCCGCAATTGAACCGGCGTCAGCCAGGCGCTGCGTCGCAAGACCAGTGCGCCGTCGCCGAGCAGCCACAGGACCACGGACGCGACGATCAGGAACACCGGGTACTCCCAGCCACCGTTCGGACTGGTGTGTGCCCAGCCGTTCGGGAAGTGCACCCACGCGGCCACGGCCATGATGGGCACGAGCACGAGCGACACCTGCCGTGCGTAGATGCCGAGGACGAGTGCTGCGCCACCGAGGAGTTCGACGCAGAAGACCGGGTAGGCGAGTACACCGGGCAGGCCGACGCTCGCGAAATACGTTGCGGTTCCAGGCAGCGTGAAGACCAGCAGCTTCAATAGTGCATGCGCCACCCACATGACGCCCAGGCTGACTCTGAGCAAGGCGACACCGTAGGCAGGTGCTTCGCTGGTGTTTCTCGGATCCATTGCGGCTCTCCATTGCGTTGAAGGTGAAAGCAGTCTATGGTTGCGATACCGCAATGAAAATAAGCATGTCAGCAAACCATGATTGCGCGTACGCAATACCGACTGGGTGCCTCCGACCTTGAGGTGGTGCTTGCCCTGGCGCGATCCGGGACGCTTGCCGCTGCTGGCGAGCGCTTGGGCCTGGACCCTTCCACGGTGTTTCGCTCGATCCAGCGCATCGAGCGCGGCTTGGGCCAGCCCCTGTTCGAGCGATCGCGAACGGGGTACCTGCCGTCGGAACAGGCACAGGTCCTGGCCGGGCACGCCGAGCAGATGGAAACCCATCTGGAATCAGCACGATCAGCCGTGCAACTCGGACCCGAACTCGTGTCGGGCACGGTTCGCATCACGACCACCGACACGATCCTGCACGGCCTGGTTGCGCCGGCATTGAAGGAGTTGCATGCGACGCATCCGCTGCTCGCCTACGAACTGCACGCCGGCAACGAGCTCGCCAGCCTCACCCGGCGTGACGCCGACATCGCCGTGCGGGCGACCAAGCGCCCCCCACAGCACCTGGTGGGCAGGCACATCGGCCCGATCCGGGTGGCGCTCTATGCAGCCAGGACGGGCTCGGTCCGGCGCTTCGACGAAGCCAGGTTGGCCAGCTGCGACTGGATCGCTCCGGACGATGCCCTGCCCGAGCACCCTTCCGTGCTGTGGCGCAAGAAGCACTTTGCGAAGGTGTCGCCGACCTACCGGGTCAACAGCATCCTGACCGTGATGGAATTCGTGGTGCAGGGCCTGGGGGTTGGATTGCTGCCCATCTTCCTGGCGCAGGGGCACAACGGGTTGCGGGCGCTGACGGCGCCGCTCGACGAGTGCCAGACCGAGCTGTGGCTGTTGGCGCACCCGGAGTCCCGGCACCTGAGAAGAGTGTCTGCCGTCTACGGTCACCTGTCTCGGCAGATGGCACTCGCCTGAGCCTCGGAGACATTGAGCAGCACCCAAGCGCACTCGGGTCGAGGGTCGAGGCGGCTGGCATTTCGCGGACGCGTTCCGGACCTGTCGGAGGTTCCGAAGAACTTCAGCCAGTCGTCGCGAAGCGCCTCGCGTGCGAGCGCGTCCTCGTAGCTGCGCAGGCTCTCGGCGAACCGCCCGCAGTCGTTCATGCACAGCGCGAGCTGCATCTGCCCAGCTCATCGAGAACCTGGGCACCAGGTCGTCGCGGCCGAGGCCCTTCGCGGCGGCCACCGCCGCCGGAGCCAGGTCGACGACGCCGCGAACCTCCTGGCGATTGACCTCAGGTCCAGCCGCACCCGGTACCCTGGCCAATTGCATGATGAGAGTGACAGGCCTCGGCCGGGCAGCGCACACTGCACGGGCCGCCTCGAGACCGCCGTGATCCGTTCGCCCCGCGCCTGCCTGACGACCCTCGCGTTCCTGGCCGTCGCCGCCGTCAACGCGCATGCGCAGTGGCGTCCCACCGGAGCGCTGGCGGCCGTTCCGCTGATCCGCGAATGCGACGAGACCGGCGGCGACATCGCTGTCTCGCGCCTCGACCCGCCCACGATCTACGTCTGCCCGCGGGTGGTGGAGCTGGCGAGAAGGAGCGACCCCGGCGCCGAGCACTTCTACCTCGTGCACGAGTACGGCCACATCGCGCTCGCCACCGCCGACGAGGCCGCGGCCGATTGCTGGGCGGCGCGCGCGCTGGCGAAGGCGCCGAACGGCGAGCGCTACCTTTCGGCGGCGATCCGGCACTTCCGGCGGCGAGGCGACGAGGCCAGCCGCCGCTACGGCACGCCGGTCGAGCGCGCCGAGCGGATCCGCAGCTGCGCCGACTCGCCTTCCCAGGCCCTAGCCGACCTCGACGGCGTAGCCCTTCTCGATCCACGCGTCGATGCCGCCGCGCAGCGGCCGCACCCGCTTGAAGCCCGCGCTCATGAGCTGCTTGGCGACGAGGGCGGCGCTGGCCTCGTTGGGGCACGCGCAGTAGACGATGACCTCCTGCGCCGTGCGATCGCGCAGGCCGCTGGCCTGGAGGCTCGCGTCGAAGGCATGGCTGTCGATCCAGACCGCGCCGGGGATGCGGCCCTGCTCCTGGTGCGCCAGGGGGCGCACGTCGACGATCAGCGGCCGCTCTCCGCTGGCGAGCATGTCGCTCAGCTCCTCGACACTGAGGCGCGCCATTCGCAGCGACCGGAGCAGCCGCTGCCGGCGCACCACCTTCACGGCAAGGTAGAGCGCCAGCGCGACCGCCAACGCGACCAGTCCCCAGTGGCCCGCCTGACCGAGCACCGCGATCACGTCGTTGACCGCGTCGCGGAAGATCCAGCCGAGCCCGACCGCCACGCCGCTCCACAGCACCGCGCCGATCGTGTCGAACAGCGCGAACCGCCAGAGGGGGGTGCGTACCAGGCCGGCCATGCTGGTCGCCACGGCGGCAAAGCCAGGCACGAACTTGGCGACCATGAGCGAAGGCGCCCCCCAGCGCTCGTAGATGTCTTCGGTCTGGCGGACGCAGCTGTCTGGTGAAAGCGACAGGCGGCACATCAGACGGAGCACCCGCCGGCCATGCCGGCCGCCGGCGGCATACCAGACGAAGTCGGCGATCAGGCTGGCGACGGTCGCGACCGCGATCACCTGGGGCACCGTGATGTCGCCGCGGGCCGTCACGGCGCCGACGACGATCAGCGTCGGGTACGCGGGCGCCGGCAGGCCGAGCTGCAGGGCCAGGACGTTCGCAAAGACGAGCCAGAGGCCGTATTGCTCAACCAGCGTCAGGAGCAGCTGCATGTCTCGACCGGGAGGACGTTGAAGCGGGCAAGGCGGCCAGCGCCTCCTCCTCGCTTTCGAAGATGTGCGGCGCGAGCCTGCGCCGGCCGAGCGCCTCGCCCAGCTTCGCGCGCAGGAAGGCGCTGGTCGTGTAGCGGGTGACGCCGTCATACAAGCGCCCGACGATGTCGCTCACGCTGTCGGCCCAGGCGTCCTCGATGTCGCGCCCGAGCACGAAGCCTTCGTAGTTCACCACCGCGTGGACGCGGCGCTGCAAGGGCCCGCAGATCGACTCGATCCTGCGCGTGATCGCCTCGATCGTCTCCAGCGTGTGCACCTCGAAGCGCTCGAAGTTGATGAACAGGGTGTTCTGCGCGGGGTCGTAGCTGAAGCGCGCGTCGAACGGAATGCCGACGAGCTGCGCGCGCAGGCCCATCGGCTCGCTGCCGAAGATCCGCGCATCCATCGTCTTCAGTTCGGCGCCGACGATGGGCGCGAAGTCCATGCGCGCCAGCACGTCGCGCTCGAGGTCCACGCCCGGCGCGATCTCGATCAGCTCGAGGCCTTCGCGGCGGAGGCGAAAGACGCAGCGCTCGGTGATGTAGAGCACGTCCTGGCCGCCGGCCGCGGCGTGGCGGCCGGAGAAGGTGCGGTGCTCGACCTCGGCCACGAACTTGCGCGCGCCGCCGTCGCGCACGATCCGCAGGCGCCCGGCCCCGACCGCGACCTCGCATTCACCGGCGCAGAAGCTGCCGACGAACACGACCTTGCGCGCGCTCTGGCTGATGTTGATGAAGCCGCCGGCGCCGGCCAGGCGCGGCCCGAACTTCGAGACGTTGACGTTGCCCTCGGCGTCGGCCTGGGCGAGGCCGAGGAAGGCGACGTCGAGGCCGCCGCCGTCGTAGAAATCGAACTGGTAGGGCTGGTCGATGATCGCCTGCGCGTTGACGGCCGCGCCGAAGTCGAGGCCGCCGGCGGGAACGCCGCCGATCACGCCGGGCTCGGCGGTGAGCGTGAGCAGGTCGCTCAGCTTTTCCTCTGCGGCGACCGCGGCCACGCCCTCGGGCATGCCGATGCCGAGGTTGACGACGCTGTTCGGCCGCAGCTCGAGCGCGGCGCGGCGGGCGATCACCTTGCGCAGGCCCATCTCGAACGGCCGGTCGGGGCGTGCCGGCACGCGATGCTCGCCCGAGTAGGCGGCGCTGTAGGCGGTGGCGAAGGTCTGGTGGTGGTTCGCGGCTTCGGCGACGACGACGCAATCGACGAGCACGCCGGGGATCTTGACCAGGCGCGCATTGAGCGTGCCGCGCTCGGCGATGCGCTCGACCTGCACGATCACCAGCCCGCCGCTGTTGCGCGCCGCCATCGCGATCGAGAGGCTCTCGAGCGTCAGCGCCTCGCGTTCCATCGTGATGTTGCCGTCGGGGTCGGCGGTGGTGCCGCGGACGATCGCGACGTCGATCGGGAAGGCCTTGTAGAACAGGTACTCCTTGCCGTCGACGGGCATCAGCGTCACCAGCTCGTCGACGCTGCTCGCGTTCAGGCGCCCGCCGCCGTGGCGCGGGTCGACGAAGGTGCCGAGGCCGATCCGGCTGAGGTGGCCGGGCTTGCCGCCGGCGATGTCGCGGAACAGGTGGGTGATCACGCCCTGCGGCAGGTTGTAGGCCTCGATCCGGTTCTCGACCGCGAGCTCCTGCATCCTGGGGATCAGGCCCCAATGTCCGCCGACCGCGCGCTTCACGAGCCCGGCGTGCGCCAGGTGGTTGAGGCCGCGCGACTTGCCGTCGCCCTGGCCGGCGGCGAAGAAGAGGGTGAGGTTTTCCGGCCGGCCGGGCGCGCCCGAGAGATGCAGGGCCTCGAGTGCGATCGCGATCTCTTCGGCGAAGCCGATGCCGACGAAGCCGCCGGTGGCGACGGTGTCGCCGCTGCGGATCAGGCTGACCGCCTCGGCGGCGGTCACGATCTTGCCGTTCTTCACGGCCGCGCCGGATCGAAGTGCTTCTGCAAGCCTTCCCAGCAGCGGTAGTACTCGGCCTGCAGCTGCGCCGACTCGAGGGCGTGCCGCGTCGGCCGCCAGACCAGGCGCGTCTCGAACATGAAGGCCATCGTGTCCTTGATGACGTCGGGCTTCGAGAGGTCGGCGCGGCTCGCCTTCTCGAAGGTGGCGGCGTCGGGGCCGTGGCCGGTCATGCTGTTGTGCAGGCTGGCGCCGCCCGGGGCGAAGCCTTCGGCCTTGGCGTCGTAGGCGCCGTGCACCAGGCCCATGAACTCGGAGGCGACGTTGCGGTGGAACCAGGGCGGCCGGAAGGTGTCCTGCATCGCCAGGATGCGCGGAGGAAAGATCACGAAGTCGATGTTGCTTACCCCCGGCGTGTCGGAGACGCTGTGCAGCACCAGGAAGATCGACGGGTCGGGATGGTCGTGGCTGATCGAGCCGATCGCGTTGAAGCGGCGCAGGTCGTACTTGTACGGCGCGTGGCTGCCGTGCCAGGCGACGACGTCGAGCGGCGAGTGGTCCATCCGCGCCGACCAGAGCCGGCCCTGGAACTTGGCGACGAGCTCGTGCGGCTGCTCGATGTCTTCGTAGGCCGCCACCGGCGTCAGGAAGTCGCGCGGGTTGGCCAGGCCGTTCGAGCCGATCGGGCCGAGGTCGGGCAGGCGCAAGCCAGAGCCGTAGTTCTCGCAGACGTAGCCGCGGCCCTGGCCTTCGGGCAGCTCGAGGCGAAAGCGCACGCCGCGCGGGATGACGACGATCTCCTGCGGCTCGGCGTCGATGATGCCGAGCTCGGTGAAGAAGCGGTGCCGGCCTTCCTGCGGCACGAACAGCATCTCGCCGTCGGCGTTGTAGAAGGCGCGGCCGACCATCGAGCGGTTGGCCGCGTAGACGTGCGCGGCTCCGCCCGACTGCGCATGCACGTCGCCGTTGCCCGCCATCGTCACCAGGCCTTCGATGAAGTCGGTCGGCGCCGCCGGCATCGGCAGCGGATCCCAGCGGAGCTGGTTCGGCGGCGTTGGCACGTCGCCGAAGTCGCTGACGATCCGCCCGGCGGCGAGCGGCTCGAACGGCCGGTGCATCGCCGAGGGACGGATCCGGTACAGCCACGAGCGCCGGTTGTCGGCGCGCGGCGCGGTGAAGGCGGTGCCGCTGAGCTGCTCGGCATAGAGCCCGTACGGGCAGCGCTGCGGCGAGTTGCGGCCGACCGGCAGCGCGCCGGCCAGCGCCTCGGTGGCGAACTCGTTGCCGAAGCCGGATTGGTAGCGGGCCATGATCAGCTCGCCTGGAGGACGCCGCGCTCGATCTGGTCGCGCTCGATCGACTGGAACAGGGCCTTGAAGTTGCCCTCGCCGAAGCCGTCGTCGCCCTTTCGCTGGATGAACTCGAAGAACACCGGGCCGAGCATCGTTCCCGAGAAGATCTGCAGCAGCAGGCGCGGCTTGCCGCCCTCGGTGCTGCCGTCGAGCAGGATGCCGCGCGTCTGCAGCTCGGGCACCGGCTGGCCGTGCCCGGGCACGCGCTCCTCGAGCATCTCGTAGTAGATGTCGTTCGGCGCGGTCATCAGCGGCACGCCGGCGAGCTGCAGCCGGTCGACCGTCTTCAGGATGTCGTCGGTGAGGAGGGCGACGTGCTGGATGCCCTCGCCGTTGAACTGCATCAGGAACTCCTCGATCTGCCCCGACCCCTTCGACGACTCCTCGTTCAGCGGAATCCGGATCTTGCCGTCGGGCGCGGTCATCGCCTTCGAGGTGAGGCCGGTGTATTCGCCCTGGATGTCGAAGTAGCGGATCTCGCGGAAGTTGAACAGGCGCTCGTAGAAGTTGGCCCAGAACGTCATCCGGCCGCGGTAGACGTTGTGCGTCAGGTGGTCGACGATCCTCAGGCCATGGCCGAGCGGGTTGCGGTCCACGCCCTCGAGGAACTCGAAGTCGATGTCGTAGATCGAGCGGCCTTCCTCGAAGCGGTCGATCAGGTAGAGCGGCGCGCCGCCGATGCCCTTGATCGCCGGCAGGCGCAGCTCCATCGGCCCGGTCGGCATGTCGATCGGCTGCGCGCCGAGGGCGAGCGCGCGCTCGTAGGCCTTGTGCGAG
>JANMCC010000116.1:0-12027 GCA_031360885.1 Burkholderiales bacterium
ATCCTCTCGGCCGACTACTCGCAGATCGAGCTGCGCATCATGGCCCACCTCTCGGCCGATGCCGGCCTGCTGCACGCCTTCGGCGCCGGCATCGACGTGCACCGCGCCACGGCCGCCGAGGTGTTCGCCGGCGGTGACCTCGAGGCGGTGAGCGCCGAGCAGCGGCGCTTCGCCAAGGTGATCAATTTCGGCCTGATCTACGGCATGAGCGCGTTCGGCCTGGCACAGAACCTGGGCATCGAGCGCAGTGCCGCCACCGCCTACATCGAGCGCTATTTCGCGCGCTATCCCGGCGTCAAGCGCTACATGGACGAGACCCGCGCCTCGGCGATCGAGAAGGGCTGGGTCGAGACGCTGTTCGGCCGGCGGGTGCACCTGCCTGAAATCAAGAAGCCGGGGCCACGCCGCTCCGCGGCCGAGCGCCAGGCGATCAACGCGCCGATGCAGGGAACGGCGGCCGACCTGATCAAGCTGGCGATGATCGCGGTGCAGGACACGCTCGACCACGAAGCGCGGGCGACGCGGATGATCATGCAGGTGCACGACGAGCTGGTGTTCGAAGTGCCCGCTGCCGAGATCGAGTGGGCGAAGGAAGCGGTGCCGCGCATCATGGCCGGCGTCGCCACGCTCGCCGTGCCGCTGGTCGCCGATGTCGGCGTCGGCCCGAACTGGGACCAGGCGCACTGAGCTTGACCTTCGAGGTGATCGCGCAGGCGACAGCGCGGGTCCGCGCTTGAGGGTTTGCCACTATCGATTCGCTGCACCGCCGCCGATGACGCGGATTACATTGCCGTCGGACCTTCGATGCGCAGCTGGAGTGCCTCCAGCGAGCAACGGGTGAGCTTGATGGCCCAGGCGGAAGAGGAAGTGGCGGGAACGGCCGGCGGCAAGCGGCTGCTCGAGGTGTCGGACATGTCCGTGCGCTTCGGCGGCATCGTGGCCCTCGACGGCGTGTCGTTCGGCGTCGAGGCGGGACAGATCGCCGGACTCATCGGCCCCAACGGCGCCGGCAAGACCACGCTCTTCAACTGCCTGTCGCGCCTCTACGAATGCAACGGCGGCTCGGTCTCGTTCGACGGCCAGCCGCTGCTGCAGGTGCCGCGCCATCGCATCGCCGCGCTCGGCATCGGCCGGACCTTCCAGAACGTCGCCCTGTTCGCGCGCATGAGCGTGCTCGACAACGTGAAGGTCGGGCGCCATTGCCGGACCTCGAGCGGCTTCCTCTCGAACGCGCTGCGCCTGGCGCGCGTGGGCGCCGAGGAGCGGCGCACGGTCGAGCGCGCGCGCGAGCTGGTGCACTTCGTCGGCCTCGATGCGCTCGCCGACACGCCGGTCGCGGCGCTGCCGTTCCCGATGCAGAAGCGCGTGGAGCTGGCGCGCGCGCTGGCCAGCGATCCGAAGCTGCTGCTGCTCGACGAGCCGGCGGCCGGCCTGAATCACGAGGAGGTGGGCACGCTCGGCCGGCTGATCCGCGACATCCGCGACCGCCTGCAGATGACGGTGCTGCTGGTCGAGCACCACATGAGCCTGGTGATGAGCATCTCCGACAAGGTCGTCGCGCTCAACTTCGGCCGCAAGATCGCGGACGGCACGCCCGACGAGGTGCGCGCGCATCCCGAGGTCATCAAGGCCTATCTCGGGACGGCGGCATGAGCGGATTTTTGCTCGACGTCGTCGACCTGCACGCCGGCTACGGCCTGACGCGGGTGCTGCACGGCATCAGCTTCGGCCTCGCCGAAGGCTCGATCACCACCCTGCTCGGGGCCAACGGCGCCGGCAAGACGACGACGCTGCGCGCGCTCTGCGCCATGATCCGGCCGCAGGGCGAGGTGCGCTTCGGCGGCCAGCGCATCGACGCCCGCGCCACCGAGGACATCGTCCGGCTCGGCATCGCCCACGTGCCCGAAGGGCGCGGCACCTTCGTCCATCTCTCGACCGAGGAGAACCTGCGCCTGGGCGCCTACGTCCGCAAGGACCGGGCGGCGGTGGAGCGCGACCTCGACGGCATCTACGGCTACTTCCCGCGCCTGGCCGAGCGGCGGCACCAGCAGGCCGGCACGCTCTCGGGTGGCGAGCAGCAGATGCTGGCGGTGTCGCGGGCGCTGATGCTGAGGCCGCGCCTGCTGCTCCTCGACGAGCCCTCGTTCGGCCTGGCGCCGCTGATCGTGCGCGAGCTGTTCGAGATCCTGCGCACCATCAACGAGAAGGAGCGGGTCAGCATCCTGCTGGTCGAGCAGAACGCGGCGATGGCGCTCGACCTCGCCGACCATGCGTACCTGATAGAGACCGGCCGCGTGGTGCTCTCGGGCAGCGCCGAAGACGTCAAGCGCAACGACGCGGTGCGCGCGTCCTACCTCGGCTACTAGGGCCCGTTAGCGCCATGGACGCCTTCTGGCACCAGGTTCTCGGCGGGCTCGCCACCGGCGGCATCTACGCCAGCGTCGCGCTGGCCCTGGTGATGATCCACCAGGCGACGCACCTGCTCAATTTCGCGCAGGGCGAGATGGCGATGTTCTCGACCTACATCGCCTGGGCCCTGATCAACGCCGGCGTGCCGTATTGGGCCGCGTTCTTCCTGACGATCGCCTTCGCCTTCGTGCTCGGGCTGGCGATCCAGCACTTCATCATGCGCAACATCCGCAGCACCTCGGTGCTGCAGCTCGTGATCGTGTTCATCGGCCTGCTCGTCATCTTCAACAGCGTCGCCGGCTGGATCTTCACCTACACGATCAAGGTCTTCCCCAGCCCCTTCCCGAAGGAGTCGCTGTTCGGCCAGAAGTACCTGTCGTCGCACGAGCTCGGCGCCATCGTCGTCACCCTGGTCGTGCTGACCCTGCTCTGGGCGTTCTTCCGCTTCACCACGCTCGGCCTGGCGATGCGCGCGGCGGCGCAGAACCCGACCTCGAGCCGCCTGGTCGGCATCCGCGTGGCCTGGATGCTGGCGCTCGGCTGGGGCCTGGCGGCGGCGATCGGCGCGGTGGCCGGGATGATGGTCGCGCCGATCGTCTACCTCGATCCGAACATGATGTCCGGGATCCTGCTCTACGCCTTCGCGGCGGCGCTGATCGGCGGCATCGACAGCCCCGGCGGCGCGGTCGTCGGCGGCTTCCTCGTCGGCGTGCTCGAGAACGTGCTCGGCGCCTATGTGGTCGGCAACGAGCTGAAGCTCTCGGTGGCGCTGGTGCTGATCGTCGGCGTGCTGCTGGTCAAGCCCTCGGGGCTGTTCGGCTCGGTGCAGGTGACTCGGGTGTGAGGACCGGATGAGCGCCGTCGTTCCGCCCCTTCCCGCGCCGCCGCTCGCGGCCGCGGCGAGCGCGCGCCGGATGCGCCTCGTCGGCCTGGCCCTGCTGCTCGTCGCCGCCTGCGCCTTGCCCTTCCTGGTGAGCAACTACCGCACCTTTCAGTTCACCCTGGTGCTGGTCTACTCGATCGCCCTGCTGGGGCTGAACATCCTGACCGGCTACAACGGCCAGATCTCTCTCGGCCACGGCGCGTTCTACGCGATCGGCGCCTACGTGGCGGCGATCATGATGGACAGGATGGGCGTGCCCTACTGGGCGACGGTGCCGGTCGCCGGCGTGCTCTGCCTCGGCGTCGGCTTCCTGTTCGGCCTGCCGGCGCTGCGCCTCGAAGGGCACTATCTCGCGCTCGCCACCTTCGCCCTCGGCGTGACGATGCCGCAGCTCCTGAAGAGCAAGCACGTCGAGCAGTGGACCGGCGGCGTGCAGGGCATCGTCATCGTCAAGCCCGACGCGCCGTTCGGCTGGAAGCTGAGCCCCGACCAGTGGCTGTACCTGTTCACCCTCGCCATCGCCGTCGTCATGTTCGTGATCGGCTGGAACCTGGTGCGCGGCCGGGTCGGCCGGGCGCTGGTGGCGATCCGCGACCACCCGATCGCCGCCTCGGCGATGGGCATAGACACGGCACTGTACAAGTCGCTCGCCTTCGGCGTCAGCGCGATGTACACCGGCATCGCCGGCGCGCTGGGCGCGATCGCGATCCAGTTCGTCGCGCCCGACAGCTTCTCGATCGGCCTGTCGATCGGCCTGCTCACCGGCATCGTCATCGGCGGCCTCGCGTCGATTCCCGGGGCGGTGTTCGGCGCGATCTTCATCCAGTTCATTCCGAACCTCGCCGACCAGATCTCGAAGGCGGCGCCGTGGGCGATCTACGGCATCTTCCTGATCGGTTTCATGTTCCTGATGCCGATGGGCATCAACGGTGCGATCCGCCTGGGCTGGGCGCGGATCCGGCGTCGCCCCCCTGCCCAGCGATAAGAGGCGGTTCGATTCGCGACCGCCGCCAACCGGAGACCATCATGTCAGTCAAGAACCTGCTCGCGTCGGCGAGCGCGGCCGTGGCCCTGGCTCTCGCGGCCGCTCCGGCCGCGGCGCAGAAGAAGTACGACCCGGGCGCCACCGACACAGAGATCAAGGTCGGCAACACCATGCCCTACAGCGGCCCCGCGTCGGCCTACGGGACGATCGGCAAGGTCGAGGCGGCCTACTTCAAGAAGATCAACGACGAGGGCGGCATCAACGGCCGCAAGATCAACTTCATCACCCTCGACGACGCCTACAGCCCGCCGAAGACGGTGGAGATGGTGCGCCGCCTGGTCGAGCAGGACGAGGTGCTGCTCGTGTTCCAGCCGCTCGGCACGGCGGCGAACACGGCGATCCACAAGTACATGAACGCGAAGAAGGTGCCGCAGCTCTTCGTCGCCACCGGCGCGACCAAGTGGAACGATCCGCAGAACAACCCGTGGACCATGGGCTGGCAGCCGAACTACCAGACCGAGACGACGATCTACGCCAAGCACATCCTGCAGACCAAGCCGAACGCCAAGATCGGCGTGCTGTACCAGAATGACGACTACGGCAAGGACTACCTGAAGGGCCTGAAGGACGGACTCGGCGACAAGGCGAAGACGATGATCGTCGCCGAGGTGTCGTACGAGACCAGCGATCCGACCGTCGACTCGCAGGTCGTGCAGCTGCAGGGCTCGGGCGCCGACGTGTTCGTCAACATCACGACGCCGAAGTTCGCCGCGCAGGCGATCAGGAAGGCCTTCGACATCGGCTGGAAGCCGGTGCACTACCTGAACAACGTCTCGCTCTCGGTCGGCGCGGTGCTGACCCCTGCAGGCCTGGACAAGTCGGTGGGCATCCTCTCTTCCAACTACGGCAAGGATCCGACCGACCCGCAGTGGGACAACGACCCCGAGATGATCGAGTGGCGCGCCTTCATGAAGAAGTACTACCCCGACGGCAACCTTGCCGACGCCTCCAACACCTACGGCTACGCGGCGGCGCGCACGCTGGTGCAGGTACTCAAGCAGTGCGGCGACAACCTGACCCGCGAGAACGTCATGAAGCAGGCCGCGAACCTGAAGAACTTCGACACCGGCATGTCGCTGCCCGGCATCAGGATCAACACCAGCCCCAAGGACTACGCACCGATCGAGGCGGTGCAGCTCATGCGCTTCGACGGCAAGAGCTGGATCCGCTTCGGCAACGTGATCTCGGCCGAGTCGCAATAGGCCGGTCGACTCCGGGCCGGGCGCGGCCCGGCACCCTGGGGCGCCTGCCGCGGCAGGCGCCTGTCATCGTCCTGTCGCAGAATGTTCATAAACTCGGGGCGTGACGGAGACCGCGACAGGCTGGCCGCAAACTGGCCTGCCCCCTTTGCTGAACCGCGAAACGGCGATTCTCGAGTTCAATCGGCGGGTTCTGGAGCAGGCGCGCCGCGATGACGTGCCGCTGCTCGAGCGGCTGCGCTACGTCTGCATCGTCTCCTCGAACCTCGACGAGTTCTTCGAGGTCCGTTTCGCCGACAACCTGGAGGCGTCGCGCCGGCCCGGCACCGGCGTCAGCGGCGCCGACATCGTGGCCCTGGCGGCGGCCGCGCACGCCCTGATCGACGAGCAGTACCGGGTCTTCAACGACGAGGTGATGCCGGCGCTGCAGGCGAGCGGCATCCGCATCGTCAACCACGCCGATCGCAACGAGGCCGAGCGCCGCGCGGTCGAGCGGTTCTTCGAGAGCCAGGTCCGGCCGCTGCTCGTGCCGGTGGGGCTCGACCCGGCGCATCCCTTTCCCCAGGTCGCGAACAAGTCGCTCAATTTCATCGCCCGGCTCGGCGGCAAGGACGCGTTCGGCCGGCGCAACGCGATCAGCATCGTCAAGGTGCCGCGGGTGCTGCCGCGGGTCATCAAGCTGCCCGGCAGCGGGACCGACCAGGTCTTCGTGCTGCTGACGAGCGTCATCCGGGCGCACCTCGGCGAGCTCTTTCCCGGCCGCGAGGTCGAGTCGTTCTCGCAGTTCCGGATCACCCGCGATTCCGATCTCGAGGTCGACGCCGACGTCAGCAACCTGCGCCAGGCCCTGCGCTCGGGCCTGACGACGCGCCACTTCGGCCAGGCGGTGCGGCTCGAGGTCGTCAACACCTGCCCGGAAGAGCTGTCGGAGTTCCTGCTGCAGCAGTTCAACCTCGCCGAGCCGGCGCTCTACAAGGTGAACGGGCCGGTCAACCTGGTGCGCATGAACGAGCTGATCGACCTGGCCGAAGCGCCCGGGTTGCGCTTTCCGCCGTTCCAGCCGGCGTGGCCGGCGAGCCTGCCGCGCCAGCAGTCGATGTTCGACCGGATCCGCGCCGCCGACCTGATGCTCCACCAGCCGTTCGAGTCGTTCGAGCCGGTGGTGCAGTTCATGCGCGAGGCGGTCGCCGACCCGGGCGTGCTGGCGATCAAGCAGACGATCTATCGCGCCGGCAGCGAGTCGCCGCTGATGGACCTGCTGATCGAGGCGGCGCGGCGCGGCAAGGAGGTGATGGCCGTGGTCGAGCTGCAGGCCCGCTTCGACGAGGAGGCCAACATCAACTGGGCCGAGCGGCTGGAGGCGGTGGGCGCCCAGGTGGTCTACGGCGTGGTCGGGCTGAAGACGCATGCCAAGCTGCTGCTCGTGACGCGGCGCGAGGAGGGGCGCCTGCGCCGCTATGCCCACCTCTCGACCGGCAACTACAACCGCAACACCGCCCGGCTTTACACCGACATCGGCCACTTCACCGCCGATCCCGAGCTGACCGGCGACGCCGACGCCGTGTTCCAGCAGCTCGCGAGCCTGGGCCGCACGCGCACTCTGCGCGCCATGCTGCAGGCGCCGTTCACCCTGCACAAGCAGATGGTCGCGCTGCTCGCGCGGGTGGCCGAGGCGGCCACGGCGGGCCGGCCGGCGCGCGTGGTCGTCAAGCTCAACGCCCTGACCGACGTGGGCCTGATCGGCGCCCTGGTCGGCGCCGCGCGGGCCGGCGCCGACATCGACCTGATCGTGCGCGGCGCCTGCATGCTGCCGCCGGGCGTCCCCGGCGCGACCGAGCGGATCCGCGTGCGCTCGATCGTCGGCCGCTTCCTCGAGCATTCGCGCATCGCCTACTTCCGCTGGGGCGAGGGCGCCGACGACGAGGCGCTGTACCTTTCGAGCGCCGACTGGATGGCGCGCAACATGTATGGCCGGATCGAGGTGGCCTGGCCGGTGCGCGATGCGCGGCTTCGCCAGCGGGTGATCGACGAGTGCCTGGTGCCGTATCTGCACGACGGGCAGGACGCGTGGACGCTGGCCGCCGACGGAAGCTACAGTCGCGTTGCGACCGGCGGGCCCTCGGCGCAGCAGTCGCTGGTGCAGCGCTACGCCGGCCGCGACGCTCTCGCCATCGTCAACAAGCCGTAGTCATGGACATGATCCTGTGGCGCCACGCGGAGGCCGTCGAAGACGCCGCCGACGACCTGTCGCGCCCGCTCACCACCAAGGGACAGCGCCAGGCCGAGCGCATGGCCGAGTGGCTCAACCGGCGGCTCGCGCATTCGGCCCGCGTGCTCGTCAGCCCGGCGCTGCGCTGCCAGCAGACGGCGAAGGCGCTGGGCCGCAAGTTCAAGACGCTGGACGCGATCGCCCCCGGCGCGAGCGCGGGCGCCGTGCTCGAGGCGGCGCACTGGCCCGAAGGCAGCGGCGTGGTGCTGATCGTCGGCCACCAGCCGACGCTCGGCCTGGCGGCGTCGCTGGCGCTGTCGGGCGTCGCCCAGCCGTGGTCGATCAGGAAGGCCGCCGTCTGGTGGATCAGGCATCGGCCGCGCGACGACGAAGGTCACGTCGTCCTGCAAGCGGTGCAGTCGCCCGACTGCCTCTAGCGCTCTGGCCGCCCCGGCCGCCCGGGGCTTCGGGTCAGGCCGCGGCCAGCGCCGGCTGCAGCACCCCGGTCTTGCTCCACGCTTCCACTTCCTCGCGCAGCAGGTGCAGCGCGCGCGGGTGCGTCTCGGCCCAGCCCGGCGCCGGCATCAGCATCGGCTGCCTGCTGCCGCCCGCCAGCGTGATCTCGCCCGGGTCGACGTCGCCGCGCGCGTGGCAGACGATGACCGCGAGCCTCAGGCAGAGCAGGTGCAATGCGAACGCCGTCTCCTGCAGCCGCGCCTCGAGCTTGCGCAGGCCGCCGCGCTGGCCGAGCACGAGGTCGCCGATGCGGCGCAGCTGGCTCTGCGAGAAGCCGGCGGCGTCGACGTGCGAGAGCACGTAGGCACTGTGCCGGTGGTGGTCGTGATGCGAGATCATCATCCCGGCCTCGTGCAGCGCCGCGGCCCAGCGCAGCTCGCGCCGGGCTTCGCTCGCCGTCTCGGGCGCGAGGTCGTCGAGCAGCGCCAGCGCCACCGTGGCGACGCGCTCGGCCTGCGTGGTGTCGACCTGGAAGCGGCGCTGCAATTCGCGCACCGAGCCTTCTCGGACGTCCTTGCCCACCGCGGCCGCGCGGCGCTCGATCGCCAGGCGCGCGGCCAGGTCGAAGATCACGCCCTGGCGCAGCGCACCGCGCGCCGGCAGCAGCTCCGAGATGCCGAAGTTCATCGCCAGCGTGTAGAGCAGCGAGAGGCCGCCGGCGATGACCGCGCGCCGGTCGTCGCGCAGGCCGGGCAGCTCGAGCCGGTCGGCGCTGCCGGCTTCGAGGCAGCGCTGCATCAGCCAGCGCAGGCCCTCGGGCGTGACCGTGCCGTCGCTCTTGCCGCTGGCGGCAAGCACCTGCGAGACCGCGCCGACGGTGCCCGAGGAGCCGAGGGCCTCCCGCCAGTGCCGCGGGGCAAAGGGTCCGATCGCCTCCTCGAGCTCGGCGCCGGCGGCGATCTGCGCTTCGCGGAACGCGCGCTCGCTGAACTTGCCGTCGGGGAAGTATTTCATCGACAGGCTGACGCTGCCGACCTGGAACGACTCGGCCCGCTGCGGCCGCTCGCCGCGGCCGAGGATCATCTCGGTCGAGCGGCCGCCGATGTCGATCACCAGTCGCGGCGCGTTCGACGGCTGCAGCCTGGCGACGCCGGCGTAGATCAACCGCGCCTCCTCGCGCCCGGAGATGATCTCGATCGGCCGGCCGAGGGCGGTCTGGGCGCGCGCCAGGAAAGCGTCGCGGTTCTTCGCTTCGCGCAGGGTCTGGGTCGCGACCGCCCGCACCTGGCTCGCGGCGAAGCCGTCGAGCCGGCTGGCGAAGCGGCCCAGGCAGTCGAGGCCGCGCGCGGCCGCCTCGTCGCTCAGGAAGCCGGCGGCGTCGAGGCCGGCGCCGAGGCGGACCGTTTCCTTCAGGTAGTCGATGCGCCGGTAGCGGTCGTCGACGAGCTGGCCGATCTCGAGCCGGAAGCTGTTCGAGCCCATGTCGATCGCGGCGAGCTGGCCCGGCCAGCGGGTCTCTGCGTCGGCTCCGGCGCGGCGTGGCGAATCCATCGCGCCGATTGTGGGGGGCTGTCGCCTGCCGTGCGCCACGGGGCTTCCTAGAATGCACTCCCCTCAGCCCGCTGCCAGGACCCGCCATGCTGCGTACCGACCTCGATCCCCTGCCGCGCCGCCGCGTCGAACCGGCCGCGCCGGGCGTGGGCTTCGCCGCGGCGGCGCAACCGGTCACGGCGAGCGCGATCGCCACCGGCGCCGAGGGCCTCGAGGCGGGCCCGGTCCAGATCCATTCGAACGGCTTTGCCATGCCCGCCTACCGGGCCCGACCCGCCGGCGGCGAGCGGCTGCCGGTGGTCCTCGTCATCTCCGAGATCTTCGGCGTGCACGAGCACATCGCCGACGTGGCGCGGCGCTTCGCCAGGCTCGGCTACCTGGCGATCGCGCCCGAGCTGTTCGTCCGCCAGGGCGACGCCAAGGCGCCGCTCGACATCGACACGCTGTTCGCGACCATCGTCTCCAAGGTGCCCGATGCGCAGGTGGCGGCCGATCTCGACGCGGCGGTCGCCTGGGCCGGCATGCACGGCGGCGACACGGCGCGGCTCGGCGTGACGGGCTTCTGCTGGGGGGGCCGGCAGACCTGGCTCTACGCCACGCACAACCCGAAGGTGCGGGCCGGCGTCGCCTGGTACGGCCGGCTCACCGGTGCGAAGAACGCGCTGCAGCCGGCCCATCCGGTCGATCTCGCCGACGCGCTGCAGGCGCCGGTGCTCGGCCTCTACGGCGGCGCCGACACCGGCATTCCGCTCGATACCGTCGAGGCGATGAAGACGGCGCTCGCCGCCGGCAGCGAGGCGGCGAAGCGATCGCAGTTCGTCGTCTATCCTGAGGCCAAGCACGCCTTCCACGCCGACTACCGGCCGAGCTACGACAAGGCCTCGGCCGAGGACGGCTGGCAGCGCTGCCTCGACTGGCTGCGCGCACACGGCGTCGCATGACGCCGTTCCGATCGCTCGTCGCATGACGCTCGCCTGGATCGTCATCGCCACCGGCGCGGGTGGCCTGCTCTCGGTCGTGGTCGCGGCCGGGCTGACGCTGTCGGTGCTGTCGCGCATCGTCCAGCACCTGGTGAGCCTGTCGACCGGCGTGCTGCTCGCGACCGCGCTGCTCGACATCCTGCCCGAGGCGTTCGAGAGCAAGGCCAGCCCGCAGGCCCTGTTCGCGACCCTGCTCGGCGGCCTGCTGTTCTTCTTCCTGCTCGAGAAGGCCGAGCTCTACCGGCACAGCCACCATCACGAAGGCGACGAGCACCATCACCACCACGGCTTCGACCGGCAGCAGGCGGGGCGCGGCGGCTGGAGCGTGATCCTCGGCGACAGCATCCACAACTTCTGCGACGGCATCATCATCGCCGCCGCCTTCCTCGCCGACACCCGGGTCGGCGTCGTCACCTCGCTGGCGATCATCGCCCACGAGATTCCGCAGGAGGTCGGCGACTACATCGTTCTGCTCAACGCCGGCTTCTCGCGTGCCCGGGCGCTGTTCTTCAACGCCGTGTCGGGGCTGGCGGCGGTGCTCGGCGGGATCATCGGCTACTTCGTCGTCGGCCCGTGGCAGACGGCGTTTCCCTACCTGCTGGTGGTGGCCTCGAGCAGCTTCATCTATGTCGCCGTCGCCGACCTGATTCCGCAGCTGCAGCATCGGCTGACGCTGAAGGAAACCGCAGCGCAGCTCCTCTGGCTGGTGGCCGGCATCGGCATCGTCGTCGTCGCCACCTCGCAGCTCCCCGGCGGCCACTGACTTTCACCTTCTCCCGCTTGCGGGAGAGGGACGGGGGAGGGCTCAGTGCACCACCAGCACCGGCAGCTTGGTGTGCTTGAGGACGTCCTGCGTCTCGCTGCCGAGGAAGAGCGAAGCGAGGCCGCTGCGGCCGTGCGAGCCCATGACGATCAGATCGCAGCCCTTCTTCTCGGCGTATTCGATGATCGCTTCCCACGGCTGCACGCCTTCGATCGTCTCCGCATGGCAGACGACGCCGGCAGCATCGCAAGCGGCGATCACGGCGCGAACGTGCTTCGCCGCCGAACGCTCCTGCGCGTCGAAGAATTCCTGAGGCGGCGTCGGCTGCATCTCGGCGACCGCGCCATAGGGAAAGGGCTCCTTGACGCAGAGCGTGTGGACTTCGGCGCCGATCGTCTTCGCCAGGTCGATGCCGGCGGCGACGGCGCGGCCGGTGAGCTCGGAGCCGTCGGTGGGAACCAGAATGCGTTTGTACATGGCTGGGCTCCTGGTGGATTCGGCGCGATCTTCGCATCGCGGCGTGCTGGCGTCC
>JANMCC010000120.1:0-12587 GCA_031360885.1 Burkholderiales bacterium
AAACCAAAGTGCCGCTCGGGCGTGAAGTGGCCCTTCATCAGGCGCAGCGTGATGAACGTCAGCATCAGCATGCCGACGAAGACGTGGAAGCCGTGGAAGCCCGTCAGCATGAAGAAGGTCGAGCCGAAGATGCCGGACGAAAGCTTCAGGTTCAGGTCGCTGTAGGCGTGCATGTACTCGTAGGCCTGCACCCCGAGGAAGCTGGCGCCCAGGATCACCGTGATCCACATCCAGGCGATGGTCTTGCCGCGATGGCCCGCGAGCAGCGCGTGGTGCGCGATCGTCAGCGTCACGCCCGAGGTGAGCAGCAGCGCGGTATTGACGGTCGGCAGCGGCCACGGACCCATGGTCGCGAACGGCTCGACGATGCCGGCGGGCGAGCCCGTGTAGCCGGCGGCCGAGCTCGGCCAGACCGCCTTGAAGTCGGGCCAGAGCACGGCATTCTCGAGGCCACCCAGGGTCGGCAGCGCGTGCAGCCGGGCCCAGTAGAGCGCGCCGAAGAAGGCGCCGAAGAACATCACCTCCGAGAAGATGAACCAGCTCATGCTCCAGCGGAACGAGACGTCGACCAGCTTGTTGTAGTGGCCGCCTTCGCTTTCCGAGATGGCCTGCCGGAACCATTGCTGGATGACGAAGATCCAGACCGCGAAGCCGGCGAGCAGGACCCACCTGCCCCAGTCGGCGCCGTTGATCCACTGGCTGGCGCCGAAGATGATCAGCAACATGCCCACCGCGAGCGAGGCCGGGTGACGCGAGGGCGCGGGTACGAAGTAGTAGGGCTTCGCGCCCTCCGTCACTGCCGACATGGTGTGAGCTCCTGCAAGGATCGATTCGAAGAATTCATGAGGCGACGCCGCTGGCGATGACCCAGTTGACGAGCAAGACGAGGCCGACGACGAACAGCGCGGCAACGCCGATGCCGACCAGGACGACCTGCACCGGATTCAGCTCGCTCGCGTCGCGCTCGAGGTCGCGCGCCTTGCGCACCCCGAAGAACGACCAGCCGACCGCGCTGAGGGTGCGCAGCAGCGAGCCCTTGCGCGGCGCGGCCGGTACGGCGTCTGTGCCCGGCCGGCTCACGAACGCGCTCCCTTCGCCGCCGGCGTCTCGAGCCGCGCCTCGGCCGGCTCGGGCGGCACCTTGCCGCCGACCTCGAAGAACGTGTACGAGAGGGTGATCGTCTTCACGTCCCGGGGCAGCTTCGAGTCGACGACGAACACCACCGGCCACTGCCTGGTTTCGCCCGGCCTCAGCAGGTGCTCGGTGAAGCAGAAGCACTCGAGCTTGGTGAAGTGCGACATCGCCACGTTCGGCGCGTAGCTGGGGATCGCCTGCGCCGCCATGGTCCGGTTCTGCCGGTTGCGGAACTCGTACATCACGGTCGCGACCTGGCCCGGGTGCACCTCGATCGAGGCCTGCGCCGGCTTGAAGTCCCACGGACCGCGGGCGTTGGCGACGAACTCGATGGTGCTGGTGCGGCTGGTGTCGACCTGGCCGTTCGAGGGTCCCGGGCGGGCGCCGGTCTGCAGCTCCGAGAGCGAGAGCACGTTGATGCCGAGGGCGCTGCACACCGCCTTGTAGAGCGGCACCAGCGCGTAGCCGAAGCCGAACATCAGCAGGGCGACGACCAGCAGCTTGCCGACCATCTGCCGGTTGTCGGCCGCGAGGCGGCGCAGGCCCCGCCCGACGACGCCGCTCACAGCCTGAGCGCCATCTTCGCCATGAAGCCGACGAAGAAGACGATGACGATCGACAGCAGCACCAGGGCGAGCCGGACGTTGGCCTTGTCTTTAGGGTCGGTCATGGACGGGTGAAGCTCAGGCGGCCGCAGGAGCGTCGGTCGCGGGCATCGCATAGCCGAGGATCTTGGTGCCGGCGGTGTTGAGCTTCGGCGGCACCTCGAAGGTGTGGAACGGCGCCGGCGAGGGAATCTCCCACTCCAGGCCCTCGGCGCCTTCCCAGGGCTGCTGGGGCGCTGTCGCGCCCTTGCCGCGCATCATCGGCAGGACGACGAAGAAGAAGAAGTAAACCTGCGACAGCCCGAAGCCGAACGCACCGACGGTGGCCAGCATGTTGAAGTCGGTGAACTGCAGCGGGTAGTCGGCATATCGCCGCGGCATGCCGGCCAGGCCGAGGAAGTGCATCGGGAAAAAGGTGACGTTGAAGAAGATCAGCGAAGCCCAGAAGTGGATCTTGCCGCGGGTCTCGCTGTACATCACGCCGGTCCACTTCGGGCCCCAGTAGTAGACGCCGCCGAACATCGCGAACAGCGAACCCGCCACCAGCACGTAGTGGAAGTGGGCGACGACATAGTACGTGTCGTGGATCTGGATATCGATCGGCGCCATCGCCAGGATCAGGCCGGTGAAGCCGCCCATCGTGAACACGAAGATGAAGCCCACGGCCCAGAGCATCGGCGTCTCGAAGGTCATCGAGCCGCGCCACATGGTCGCGATCCAGTTGAACACCTTCACGCCGGTGGGCACGGCGATCAGCATGGTGGCGTACATGAAGAAGAGCTGGCCGGTCACCGGCATGCCCTGCGTGAACATGTGGTGTGCCCAGACGATGAACGAGAGGATCGCAATCGAGGCCGTGGCGTAGACCATCGAGGTGTAGCCGAACAGGCGCTTTCTCGCGAACGCCGGGATGATGGCGCTGATGATCCCGAACGCCGGCAGGATCATGATGTAGACCTCGGGGTGACCGAAGAACCAGAAGATGTGCTGGTACATCACCGGATCGCCGCCGCCCGCCGGGTTGAAGAAGCTGGTGCCGAAGTGACGGTCGGTCAGCGTCATCGTGATCGCGCCGGCGAGCACCGGCATCACCGCGATCAGCAGATAGGCGGTGATCAGCCAGGTCCAGGCGAAGAGGGGCATCTTCATCAGCGTCATGCCCGGCGCGCGCATGTTGAGCACGGTGACGATGATGTTGATCGAGCCCATGATCGAGCTCGCGCCGAGGATGTGCAGGGCGAAGATGCCGGCGTCCATCGAGGGGCCCATCTGCAGCGTCAGCGGCGCATAGAGCGTCCAGCCCGCGGCGGGCGCGCCGCCCGGCATGAAGAACGAGCCGACGATCATGATCGCCGCCGGGATGAGCAGCCAGAAGCTCAGGTTGTTCATCCGCGCGAACGCCATGTCGGGCGCGCCGATCTGCAGCGGGATCATCCAGTTCGCGAAGCCGACGAACGCCGGCATGATCGCGCCGAACACCATGATCAGGCCGTGCATGGTCGTCAGCTGGTTGAAGAGCTGCGGGTTGACGAATTGCAGGCCGGGCTGGAACAGCTCGGCGCGGATCATCAGCGCCAGCACGCCGCCGACCATGAACATGGTGAAGGAGAACAACAGGTACATCGTGCCGATGTCCTTGTGGTTCGTCGCGAACACCCAGCGCCGCCAGCCGTGGGGTGCGCCGTGGTCGTGGTCGTGGTCGTCGTCGTGGGTGTGGCCGGCCGCGTGGCCGTGCCCGTCGTCATGTCCGATTACTGCGCTCATGCCTGTGTCCTCTGCGAAATACGCGTCACTTGCGGGCGGCCGCGACGTCGGTCGGCTGGACCACCTGTCCGGTGGCGTTCGACCAGTGGTTCTTGGTGAAGGTGATGACCGCCGCCAGCTCGGTATCGCTCAGCTGCTTCCAGGCCGGCATCGCGCCGTTGGCCTGGCCGTTGAGCAGCACGTGGATCTGCTTGGTGCTGTCGGCATCGAGCACGACTGCCGCGGCGTCGAGCGGCTTGACACCGTTGCCGCCCTTGCCGCTGGCCTGGTGGCAGACCTGGCAGTTGGCGGTGTAGACCGCCTCGCCCCGTGCCTGCAGGGCGGCGAGCTCCCACACCTTGTTCGGGTCGTCGGCCTTGGCGGCGGCTTCCTTCTTCTTGCCGTCGACCCAGGCGGTGTACTCCTGCGCCGAGACCACCTTGACGTGGATCGGCATGTACGAGTGCTCCTTGCCGCAGAGCTGGGTGCACTGGCCGTAGAAGCTGCCGGTATGGTCGGCGCGGAACCAGGCGTCGCGCACGAAGCCGGGAATCGCCGATTCCTGCACCCCGAGCGAAGGCACGTAGAAGGCGTGGATCACGTCGTTGGCGGTGGTGATCAGGCGGATTTTCTTGTCGACCGGAACGATCAGCGGGTTGTCGACGCGCATCAGGTAGTCGTCGCCCTGCGGCTTGCCCGAATCGGACATCTCGCGCTGCGCCGGGTCGAGCGTGGAGAGGAAGCCGATGCCCTCGCCCTCCCCCTTGAGGTAGTCGTAGCCCCACTTCCACTGGATGCCCGTGACCTTGACCGTGATGTCGGCCGAGCTGGTGTCCTTCATGGCGACGACGACCCGGGTGGCGGGCAGGGCCATCAGGATGACGATGATGAACGGGACGATGGTCCAGGCGATCTCTACCGTGGTGCTTTCGTGGAAGTTCGCGGCGCGCGCGCCCTTCGAGCGGCGGTGCTTGAAGATCGAATAGAACATCACGCCGAACACGGCCAGGAAGATCACCGTGCAGATCACCAGCATGAAGTTGTGCAGCCACTGCTGATCGTGCGCGATCGCCGAGGCGGGCGGATGCAGGTCCAGCTGGTTCACCTTCGGGCCGCCGGCGAGGTCGTTCACCGCCCAAGCGGGGTGCGCCAGCGCGGCGCCCAGCGCCAGGGTGAGCCGGCCGAGCGCGCGGCCAAGGGGTCGAATCGTCATCATCTGTGGTGCCACGTTTCGAGAATCGTCTGGTTGTCAGGCGGTTGCCGCGCCGGTCGTGCGGCGCAGCGCCGCACGCAATTCGTCGGCCAGGGCGCGGCGCAGTTCGGGCCGCACGAACCGGCCCACGGCAATGCGCCGGCCCTCGCCCGAAAGCTCGATCAGCGAGCCGTCGCGGTGCGCCGGTTCGACCCGAACCCAGGCGGGCGCCGCGAACTCGACCCGCTCGGTGCGCCGGCCGAGGGTGCAGGCGACCGAGAGGCGTCCGGGCGCGAGGACCAAGCTCTCGTGGTCGGCGGCATGGCGGGCGTAGAAAACGAGCGCAGCGCCGACGGCGAGCAGCTCGGCGCCGGCGAACGGCAGCACGTAGGGGGCGCCCTGGATCCAGAATCCTGCGCCGATGGCGAGGCCGATCAGGCACAGGCTGAGGTAGACGTTGAGGAGCTGGCGCGGCGTGAACGAGCAATTGCGCTTCATGTGCCAGCGGACCGAGTCGTCCTCCGCGGCGCTGGCGAAGCGGGATGCGGGAGCCGGCGACCCGAGGCCGCGCGAAGCGTGAACACTGAGAGTTGACATCCTGCGCCGGGTCGCCTGGAGAGAGCCTGTCGAGAAGTATCGACAAAGCCATGATTTTAGCTTACGCATTCAGCGCGGTCGGGCCGGCCGCCTCACCATCGCCCGCATGTCGTCGAGCGAGACCGCCACCTCGCCGCCCTGAAGGCGTGGCGCGGCCTTGAAACCGTGCCCGTAGGCGATCTCGAAGGCGAGCGAAATCCGACCGTCGGCCGCCGCGCGCGCGCCGAGCGCGGCGAGCAGGCGGCGGCGCCACGCCGGCGTACGCAGGCCGGCGAAACGATCGGGTGCGGCGTTGCCGCCGAGCTGGCGCAGCTCGGCGAGCAGCGCCTCGGCGCTCGGCCAGCTCAGGGTCAGCGTCTCCTGGTCGAGCACCGGATCGGCGAAGCCCGCGGCGACGAGCATGTCGCCGAGGTCGTGCATGTCGATGAAGCCGGGCGTCGGCGTCGGCCAGCCCATCGCCGCGTAGAGCTCGCGCAAGCCGGCGAGCGTTCCCGGACCGAGGCACGAGAATGCGACCAGGCCGTCGACCGCGACCAGCCCGTGCCAGCGCGCGAACAGGGCCGGCGGATCGAGCACGCCGTGCAGCACCATGTTGGCCCACACGAGCTCGGCGCGGCCGAGCGCGGCATCGGCGTCGGTGACGGCATGCGGCTCGGTCGCCCGGCCTTTGCCGAGCGCCCACCACGGTCGGCTCGACTTGCGCTCGTGGCGCGCGAGCCAGCGCGCATCGGGCTCGACGGCGACGACCTCGGCCTTGGGGTAGCGCTGGCGCAGCGCGCTCGCGCCGCCGCCCGGACCGGCGCACCAATCGAGCACTCGCTCCGGCTCGACGCGCATCGGCGCCAGGCGTTCGGCCAGCCGGCGGGCGACCTCCCCATGCAGCCACGGCGGCTCGTCTTGCGCGGCCATCCGGCGCAGCGCCCGCTCGACCGCGACCGCATCGAGGCGGCGCCCGCCCGCGCGATCGTTCGCATCCATGGCGGGCAGTATATTGAGCCGATGCCTGCCAACCGCCCCGATCGCGCCCCGCGCGGCGGGGACCTCGCCGTCCCCGCGCGGCGCTGGCCGAGCCTGTGCGCGGTGTGCGAAGGCTGGGGCCGCGGCCGCGTCTGCGCCGAGTGCCATGCGCGCTTCGCGCCGCTCGTGCCGCGCTGCCGGCGCTGTGCGCTGCAGGTGCCGGCGGGCGTCGCCTTCTGCGGCAGCTGCCTGGCCGCGCCGCCGCCCTTCGACGTCGCCTTCGCCCGCGTCGACTACGCCTATCCGTGGGACCGGCTGATTCCCGCGTTCAAGTTCCGCGGCGCCCTCGACCTCGTGCCGGTTCTGGTCGAAGCGATCGTCGAGGCCTGCGCCGGGCGCGAGCCCGACGCCAGGCCGCCGCTCGTCGTCGCCGTTCCCCTGAGCGACGCGCGCCTGCGCGAGCGCGGGTTCAACCAGGCGTGGGAGCTCGCGCGACGGGTCGCGCCGCGCCTGGGTGGGCGCGCCGACGCGGGCCTGCTGCTGCGCGTGCGCGACACGCCGCATCAGATCGCCCTGCCGCCGGGCGAACGCGCCGGCAACGTGCGCGGCGCGTTCGCGGTCGAGCCGCGGCGGCGCGCCGAGCTGCGCGGCCGCACGGTCGCGCTGGTCGACGACGTGATGACGACCGGCAGCACGGCGGCCGAGATCGCGCAGTCGCTGAAGCAGGCCGGCGCCGCGCGTGTCGAGGTCTGGGTCGTGGCGCGCACGCCGCGGCCCGAGGACCGCTGAGCTCGCCCGATGTTCAACATCGTCCTCGTCGAGCCGGAGATCCCGCCGAACACCGGCAACGTCATCCGGCTGGCCGCCAACACCGGCGCGACGCTGCATCTGGTGGAGCCGCTGGGCTTCTCGATGGAAGACCGGCTGCTGCGCCGCGCCGGGCTCGACTATCACGAGTTCGCCGACGTGCGACGGCACGCGTCGTGGCCGGCCTTTCTCGCCGCCATGGCGCCGGCGCCGGAGCGCCTGTTCGCCTTCACGACCGAGGGCAAGACGCGCTTCGCCGACGTGGCCTGGTCGCCCGGCGACTGGCTGGTGTTCGGCTCCGAGACAGCGGGGCTCGCCGCCACACTGCGGCAGTCGATTTCCGCCGCGCAGCAGGTTCGCCTGCCGCTCCGGCCCGGCCAGCGCAGCCTCAACCTGAGCAACGCAGTCGCGGTCGCGGTGTTCGAGGCCTGGCGGCAGAACGGCTACGGCGGCGGCTTCTAGAGCAGGTTCAGCGGCCCTCGGGCCGGGCGTCGCGCCGCAGCAGCAGCTCGAGCGCCTGCGCCGGCGCCAGCCGGCCGTCCAGCACCTGCACCACCGCGTCGACGATCGGCATCTCGATACCGCGCGCATGCGCGCGCTGCAGCACCATCGGCGCGCTGCTGACGCCCTCGGCGACATGGCCCAGCTCGGCGAGGATGCGCTGCAGCGGCACGCCCTCGGCCAGGCGCAGGCCGACGCTGCGGTTGCGCGACAGATCGCCGGTGGTCGTCAGCACCAGGTCGCCGAGGCCCGAGAGGCCCATGAAGGTCTGCGCCTCGGCGCCGAGGGCGACGCCGAGGCGCGTCATCTCGGCCAGGCCGCGTGTCACCAGCGCGGCGCGGGCGTTGAGGCCGAGCTGCATGCCATCGGCGATGCCGGTGGCGATCGCGAGCACGTTCTTGACCGCGCCGCCGACCTCGACGCCGACCGGATCGGCCGAGGTGTAGATGCGCAGCGAGGCGGCATGGAAGGCCTCGACCGCCGCATCGCGCAGGCCCGCGTCGCGGCTCGCCGCGACCAGCGCGGTCGGCTGGCCGCGCGCCACCTCGATCGCGAAGCTCGGCCCGGAGAGGACGCCGACACGGGCGTTCGGCGCCGCCGCCTGCGCGACCTCGTGGCCGAGCCAGCCGGTGCCTTCCTGGAAGCCCTTGCACAGCCAGAGCACGGCCGCGTCGGGCTCGGCTGCGAGGCGGCGCAGCACCGGATCGAGCCCGGCCATCGGCGTGGCAACGACCAGCAGCCCGCCGCGCGCGTGCCGCACCGCAGCCGCGAAGTCGCTCGTGACCTGCAGCGCCGGCGGCAGCGCGACCTCGGGCAGGTAGCGGGCGTTGCGGCGGAGCGAGCGCATCTGCGCCGCCTGCGCCGCGTCGCGCGCCCAGAGGCGCGTGGCGTGCGCGGCCGAGGCGTGGATCGCGAGCGCGGTGCCCCACGCTCCTGCGCCGAGCACCGTCAGGTTCATCGGCGCGAACGAGCGGGAAAGCTCAGCCTTCGATGCTCGGCGCGCCCGAGCCGTTGGTCACCGCCGCGGCGGCCTGCGCTTCGGCTTCGGCGCGCTGCGCTTCGAACATCGCCTGGAAATTGACTTCCGAGAGCATCACCGGCGGAAAGCCCGCGCGGGTGCATACGTCCGAGACGATCGCGCGCAGATAGGGATAGACGATGCCCGGGCAGTTGATGCCGAGGATCATCTTCAGCTGCTCTTCGGGGATGTTCCTGATCTCGAAGATGCCGCCCTGCTTGGCCTCGACCAGGAACAGCGTCTTGTCGTTGATCGTGGTCGTGACCGTCGCCGTCACGGTGACCTCGTAGGTCGCCTCGGCGACCAGCTCGGCGCCGAGCGCGAGGTTGATCTCGACCTGCGGCTGGCCTTGCTCGAGCAGCACCTGCGGCGAGTTCGGCTGCTCCAGCGACAGGTCCTTCAGGTACATCCTCTGGATCGAGAACAGGGGGGCGTTGTCGGTGTCGGCCATGGCAAGCTCTTTGAGAGAGGAAGGAAGAGGAGGACGCGGGAGCGCGGCGCGGCGCGGGGCGAGCCGGCGGCTTGCCGGGGCGGCGATTATGGCGCGGCTGCGAGCAGCGGCTCGAGGCCGCCGGCGCGGTCGAGCGCGATCAGCTCGTCGCAGCCGCCGACGTGAGTGGCGCCGATGAAGATCTGCGGCACGGTGTAGCGGCCGGTCAGCTCGATCATGGTCCGGCGCTCGCCCGGGCGCTCGTCGACCCGGATCTCGTCGAGCTGCTCGACGCCGCGCTGGCGCAGCAGCGCCTTGGCGCGAATGCAGTACGGGCAGGTCCCGGTGCTGTACATCTTCACCGGCTGCATCGCGACGCTCACTGGTGCCCCCTGCGGCCTTCGGCCGGTCCAGCCATGCGGGAACGAGCGCCTTCGGGCGGCCGGGCGGGGCTCATGCGGCGGGCGCGGTCTTCTCGACCGGCAGGTTGGCGGCGCGCCAGGCGGCGAGGCCGCCGGCGAGGACGCGGGCGTTCTCGTAGCCGAGCTTCTTCAGCACGGCAACGGCGCGCTGGGCGCGCGAACCCGTGGGGCAGACGATCACGAGCGGCAGCGACTTGTTCTTCGGCAGCTCGCGCGAGGTCTCGAGGCCGGCGAGCGGCGCGTTCTTCGCCCCGAGCGCATGCGCGGCCGCGTATTCGGCGGGCTCGCTGACGTCGATCAGGACGCCCTTTTCGCGATTGATGATCTGCACCGCGTCGGCCGCCGAGACCCGGCCGCCACCGCCCGCCTGCTGGAGCATCGGCATGAGGAGCAGCGTGCCCGAGGCGATGGCGGCGGCGAACAGGTACCAGTTTTCGATGACGAAGCTCAAGGGGCAACGCGAGGCGCGTTCGCGCCTGCTCCGAGAAAACGCGAATTATAGAATTCCGCCTCTTCGCGCCGCCGGACCCCGCGGCATCGCCCTGCAACGCGCCGGCCTACGTGCCTGCCTCCAGAATCTCCCCATGCACAAGCTCGTCCTGGTTCGTCCTGGCGAATCGACCTGGAACCTGGAGAACCGGTTCACCGGCTGGACCGACGTCGACCTCACCGCCAAGGGCGTGGAGCAGGCGCGTGCCGCCGGCCGGCTGCTGAAGGCCGAGGGCTACGAATTCGATCGTTGCTACACCTCGGTGCTGAAGCGGGCGATCTGGACCCTCTGGCATGCCCTCGACGAGATGGACCGGACCTGGCTTCCGGTCGTCAACGAGTGGAAGCTGAACGAGCGCCACTACGGCGCGCTGCAAGGCCTGGACAAGGCTGAGACCACGCGCAAGTTCGGACCCGAGCAGGTGCTCGCCTGGCGGCGCAGCTACGACGTGCCGCCGCCTGCGCTCTCGCCCGACGATCCGCGCAGCGAGCGCCGCGATCCGCGCTACCGCGGCCTGAAGGACGGCGAGGTGCCGCTCACGGAGTGCCTGAAGGACACCGTCGCCCGGGTGCTGCCGTGGTGGCACGCGACCCTGGCGCCGGCCATCCGCGCCGGCGAGCGGCTCCTGATCTCGGCCCATGGCAACAGCATGCGGGCGCTCGTGAAGTACCTCGACGAGGTGTCCGACGCCGACATCGTCGGCCTCAACATTCCGAACGGCATCCCGCTGGTGTACGAGCTCGATGACGCGCTGAAGCCGGTCCGCAGCTACTACCTCGGCGACCCCGAAGTGGCGGCGGCCGCCGCGGCCGCGGTCGCTCGTCAGGCCTCGGGCGGCTGAAGGGCGACGCCGAGCGCGCCGGCGATGTCGGCGCGCAGGCGCCGGGCGAGCTCGCGCCGCTCGGCGCCGCTCGAGTCGCGCGGCGGCAGGAACGCCAGCCGGGCGACGACGCCGTCGCCGCAGGCCGAGTTCCACAGGCTCTCGGCCAGCGTAGTCGCGCCGACGAACTCCATCGCCTCGCTGACCGCGTGGGTCGAGTCGGAAAAGCGCAGCGCCGCCGGCTGCACGGGCGTCGCGGTCGAGATCGCCGCCTGCAGCAGGTTGGCGTGAAAGGGCAGCAGGCCGTGGCCGGTCGAGGTGGTGCCCTCGGGGAAGATCGCCACCGTCTGCCCGGCGCCGAGCGCCCCGGCCATCGCGTGGACGACGCGCAAGGCATCGCGCTTCCTCTCGCGCTCGAGGTAGAGCGTGCCCGCCGAATCGACCAGGCGCGAGATCAGCGGCCACGCCTTCACGTCGGCCTTGGAGACGAAGCGCGCCTCGGGCACGACGGCGTGCACGACCATGATGTCGAGCCAGGAGATGTGGTTGACGGCGAGCAGGCAGCCGCCGCTCGCCGGCGTGCCCTCGACGCGCAAGGCGATGCCGAGCACGCGCAGCATCTTCCGGGACCACCAGCCGATTCGCGCCAGCCGCTCGACCGGCGCCAGCCGGGGAAAACGCAACAGCACGATGGCCAGGCCGTGCAGGCCGTGAACGACGCAGCGGATCAGGCGCCCGACGGCGCGAAGGCGACGCACGGCCACGCCGATCGCGCCTAGCGCGACCCGGCGTCGGCGCTCGCCTCGTGCGCGACCCGGCCTGCCACCACCGTCCAGCGCACCCGGCCGAGCAGCTCGTTGCCGGCGAATGGCGTGTGCCGGCTGCGGCTGACGAGCCGCGCCGGGTCGAGCTGCCAAGAGGGTGCGGGATCGAACACGCACAGGTCGGCCGGCGCGCCTGCTGCGAGGCCGCGCGGCAGGTCGGCCGCCGCGAGGCTGGAGCGGGCGAGCACGGCGCCAGGGCGGCTGGTCACCGCGGCAAGCGTGGGCGCAAGGCCCAGGCCCGACGCCGCACCCCACTTGAGCGCCAGGCCGAGCAGCAGCTCGAGGCCGGTCGCCCCCGGCGCGGCCTCGGCGAAGGGCAGTTGCTTCTCGTCCTCGGTGACCGGCGTATGGTCGCTGACCAGCGCGTCGATCGTGCCGTCGGCGAGGCCGGCACGGATCGCGTCGCGGTCGCGCTGCTGGCGCAGCGGCGGCGTAAGGCGCATCGCCGCGTCGAAGTAGCCGATGTCGACGTCGATCAGGTGCAGCTGGTGGATGCTCGCGTCGCAGCTCACCGGCAAGCCTTCGGCCTTGGCCCGGCGAACCCCCTCGACGCCCGCGGCGCTGCTCAGGCGGCAGAGATGGACGCGCGCGCCGGTGTCGCGCACCAGCTCGAAGATCGTCGCCAGGGCGATCGTCTCGGCCAGCACCGGCACGCCGGCGAGGCCCATGCGCGTGGCGAGCGCGCCCTTGGCGGCGACGCCGCCGCCGAGCCAGGCGTCGTTCGGCCTGAGCCACGTGGTGAAGCCGAAGGTCGCCGCGTACTGCAGGGCGCGGTGCAGGACCAGGGTGTCGCGCAGCGCGGCATCGGCCTGGCCGAGGCCGACGCAGCCGGCCTCGGTGAGCTCGGCCATCTCGGTCAGGGCCTCGCCGGCGAGGCCCCGGGTCAGGGCGCCGAGCGGGAAGACGCGGGCGAGGTCGAGGGTCCTCGCCCGGAACTTGAGCATCTCGACCAGGCCGGGCTCGTCGAGCACCGGCTGGGTGTCGGGCGGGCAGACCAGGCTGGTCACGCCGCCCGCAACCGCTGCCGCGAGCTCCGACTCGAGCAGG